>JACOSH010000498.1 GCA_016178945.1 Acidobacteriota bacterium | reverse complement strand
GCACCACCTGCCAACGCCCAGGCCCGCCTGTGGTGAAGACCTTCCGATAGCCTCTGCTGATTCCATGACACTTAACCCGTCTCGTCTGCTCCAATTGCGAAAGTCAGGCTAAGGCAGCGGATGAGCTCGAGGGGCGTACTCCCCTGGCGTCAGATACTCCTTCCGGATTTGCCATTTTCGATGGTATCTGGTATTGTAACTGGTATGGAAGTCAGGATCGATAAGGCCGGGCGGATTGTCGTTCCCAAGCCTCTCCGGGAGCGGCTGGGTTTCAAGCCGGACACGGAGTTGGAGGCCATTGAGCAGCCGGAGGGCGTGCTTCTCAAGCGAGTCCAACAGCGGCCCTCGATGGTCAAGGTCGATGGTCTGTGGGTCCATCAGGGCCGCCCGGAACCGGGAGCAAACTGGGAGCAGATCCTTGAGGACGTGCGCGAGGAGCGGATTGAGTCCGTCTTAAGAGCGTAGCCGGTGGAGATTTTCTTCGATACGACAGTTCTCGTTGCCGCCTCCGAGCAAAGCCATCCGCACTTCGCGCAAGCCAGACCGGCAATGCTGCGCGTCGCCGCGGGGCAGGACAAGGGATTTATGGGCCAGCATTCGATCGCGGAAGTGTATGCCGCACTCACGCGCCTGCCGGTCCAGCCGCGCATACATCCGGTTGAGGCGGCGCGCATCGTCACCGGGAACATCCTCCCGCATTTTGAGGTCGTATCCCTGGGCAAAGAGGACTATCTGGAGGCGCTGAACACGACGGCAGGCGGCGGGTGGAGCGGCGCGAAGATATACGACGCCCTGCTGCTGCGCTGTGCGGCGAGATGCGCGGTAGAACGTATTTACACGTTCAATCTCGGGGACTTCAGGCAATTGGCGCCGGCCGGTCTGCAAGAGAAAATATGCACGCCATGAGAAGGGCGGGAATCTTGCGGGGTTGGCCCTGCGCGAAACCCTGCTCCTGTAGAGCACTCCTCGGCGGCCAGGATCATATTACCTCTCCCCGCGTACAATGGTAGTGTGACCCTGGACGAACAGATCGCCTACCTCAAGAAGGGCCTGGCGGAAATCATTCGCGAAGAAGACCTGCGCGAGCGCTTGCAGTCCCGAGGTAAGCTGCGCGTCAAGGCCGGTTTCGATCCCACCGCGCCGGACTTGCACCTGGGACACGCCGTCCTGCTGCGCAAGATGAAGCACTTTCAGGATCTGGGTCACACCGTAATTTTCCTGATCGGGGACATGACCGGCTTGATCGGCGACCCGACCGGGCGCAACCTCACCCGTCCGCCAATGACGCGCGAGGAGCTCGACCGCAACGCCGAAACCTACAAGGCCCAGGTCTTCAAGATCCTGGATCCGGACAAGACCGAGATCCGGTTCAACAGCCAGTGGCTGGCGCCCATGCGCTTCGAGGAGTTGGTCCGGCTGTGCTCGCGCTACACGGTGGCCCGGCTGCTGGAGCGCGACGATTTTTCCAAGCGCTACAAGGAGGGAACGCCGATCTCGGTGCACGAACTGCTGTACCCGCTGGCCCAGGCCTACGACTCGGTGATGCTCCAGTGCGACGTCGAGATGGGCGGAACCGATCAGAAGTTCAACCTGCTGGTGGGGCGCGAGATCCAGCGGGATTTCGGCCAGATGCCCCAGATCGTGGCCACTTTCCCGCTGCTGGAGGGGATTGACGGCGTCGAGAAGATGGCCAAGTCGAAGGGCAACTATATCGGAATCGCCGAGCCGCCCCACGTGATGTTTCGCAAAGTGATGCAGATCAGCGACGAGCTGATGTACCGCTACTACGAGATGCTCACCGACCTGAGCTTGGCCGAGGCCGGCCAGTTGCGGGCGCGCGTCGCCGAGGGACGCCTGCACCCCATGGAGGCGAAGATCGATCTGGGCCGCCGCATCGTGACCGACTTCCACTCCGCGACCGCCGCCGCGGCGGCAGTGGAAGAGTTCAACCGCGTGGTGCGCCAGGGCGAGATCCCTGCCGATATCGTCACGCTGGCGCTGCCGGAAGGCGTGCGCGGCGCGGCCGGGCACATCCGGGTCGACAAGCTGCTGCCCAAGATCGGGCTGGCCGATTCGGTGACCGATGCCACGCGCAAGATCAAGGCCGGGGCCGTCGAGATCAACGGCCAGCGGCTGCACGAGCTGGCCTGGGCCAGCGCCGATTCCAAGCTGCTGGTCCAAGTGGGCAGGAACTGGCGCCAGGTGACTCTATAGACCGTGCTGGCGCCCCGCGACAATTTCCTGCAATGCCTCGACTCGCTGCGCGCGCACAAACTGCGGGTCGCGCTCACCGTGCTGGGCCTGACCATGGGGGTGGCCACTCTGATCACCGTGATGACGCTGGTGCAGGGCGCCAATCTGTTCGTCGAGCAGAAAATCGCCAACCTGGGCACCAACGTGTTCCAGATCGCGCGAATTCCCTTCGCCGTGGTGGATTTCGCGGCCATCATGAAGGCGCTGCGGAACAAGCTGATCACGCTCGACGACCTGCGGGCGGTGGAGGAGGCTTGCCCGCACTGCCAGTTGGTGGGGGCGTCGGCCAACAGCACGGCGCGCGTGCGCTACAAGGACCGCGAGATCCAGGACACCACGCTCTACGGCCATACCCCCAACATGGCCGACATCGACACCCGCACCATGCTGCTGGGCCGCTACTTCCAGGAATCGGAAGACCGGCATAGCGCGCAGGTGTGCCTAATCGGCGACAAGCTCGTGGCGGAGTTCTTCGCCGGAGTCGATCCGCTGGGGCGGGTGATCCGGATCGGCAACGCGGAATTCACGGTGGTGGGGACCTTCGAGAAGATCGGCTCGGTGCTGGGCCAGGACCGGGATAACTACGCGGTGGTCCCGCTCTCTACCTTCCTGCGAATGAGGGGGCAGCGCTCGAGCCTGACTCTGCAGGTCAAGGCCGCCGGGGGGCGCCAACTATTCGAGCGGGCTCAGGACGAAGCTCGCGCGGCGCTGCGGGCAAATCGCCGCATCACCGGGACGCGTGCGGAGGATTTCTTCGTGGGAACGGCCGACAGCTACATCACGCTGTGGGAGAACATCAGCGGGGCCTTCTTCGCGGTGTTCGTGATGGTGAGCTCCATCTCGGCGGTGGTGGGCGGCATCGTCATCATGAACGTGATGCTGGTCAGCGTGACCGAGCGCACCAAGGAGATCGGCGTGCGCCGCGCGGTGGGCGCGACCCAGTCCGACATCCTGCGCCAGTTCCTTCTGGAGAGCGTGATGCAGTGCGTGTGGGGCGGCGCGATCGGCATCGCCATCGGATTCGCCTGCGCGCTGGCGCTGCGCACCTACACCGCCTTCCCGGCGGCCGTCCAGACCTGGGTCGCGGCGCTCGGCTTGGTGTTGAGCTCGGCGATCGGGCTGTTCTTCGGCATCTACCCGGCGATCCGGGCCTCGGAGCTGGACCCGGTGGCGGCCCTGCGGGCGGAGTAAGAGCGCCATGCCCTCGAACCGCTTCCCCGCCCTGCCCCAGCGCATGCTGCTTCGCGAAAACCTGGTGGTCGCCCTGGACACACTCCGCGCCCGCAAGGTCCGCTCCGCGCTGACCGTGTTGGGCATCGTGATCGGGGTGACCTCGGTGATCTCGGTGGCGGCCATCATCGAAGGGCTGAACGGCTACATCAAGGGGCGGATCATGTCCATGGGATCGCACATGGTGGTGGTCACCCGGATCCCCTTCGGCGCCGCCTTCGGCCGGCTTCCGGAAAAGATCCGGCTGCGCAAGTACCTGCAGTATTCCGACGCGGCCTATCTGCGCGAGGCGGTGTCCACGGTAGCCTATGCCACCACGTTCGGGAACCGCGTCACGCTTTCCGGCGACGTCAACGAGATCCGCTACGGCAACGAGCACGTGGAGCGCTTTTTCCTGCGCGGCGTGGAGCCCGACTACGCGCGGGCCATCCCGCTGTTCAGCGTGGCCAACGGGCGCTTCATCTCCTCCTACGACCTGGAGCACAGCCGCTCCGTGATCGTGATCGGCGCGGGGATCTCCGACTCGTTGTTTCCGCACACCGACCCCATCGGCAAGATGACGCGGCTCAACGGCAAGCCGTACGAGGTGATCGGGGTGTTCGAGAAGGACCCCGGCCTGTTCGGGGGCATGGGAGTGGACCAGTTCGCCTGTATTCCCCTTACCAACTTCCACAAGAACCATCCCGAGATCCGCGATCTGTTTATCGCCGTGGCCATCCTGCCGGAGGCCGACGTGGGCCAGGCGATCAACGATATCAGCCAGGCCATGCGCCGCCGCCGCCGCGTGGCGCCCAACGCGGAGAACGATTTCGATATCGGCGATCCCAGCTTCTTCACCGCCCTGTGGGACCAGCTCACCGGGGCCATGGTGCTGCTCACCGGCGTGATCAGCTCGATCGGCCTGCTGGTGGGCGGCATCGGGGTCATGAACATCATGTTGATCTCGGTGACCGAGCGGACCCAGGAGATCGGCATTCGCAAGGCCATGGGCGCGCGTAAGGCGGACATACGGGCCCAATTCCTGTTTGAGGCCGTGACTCTTTCCGGCGTCGGAGGCGCCATCGGCATCCTGGCGGGCGGCGTGGTCGCCCTCCTGGTCCGCTCGCTGATGCCCACCATACCGGCAGCCGTCAGCCTGTTCTGGGTGGCCATGGGCGTGGGGATTTCCGTTAGCGTCGGCCTGTTCTTCGGCTACTATCCGGCCAATCGCGCCGCTAACATGGACCCCATCGCCTGTTTGCGGTATGAATGAAGAGGAGACGCGGAGGCGCCGGTCACCCGCAAACCGCGTAGAATAGGAGATATGGCGACCAAGGCCTTGATTTCCGAGGAGGAGTACTTGCGGACGAGCTATCCGGATCTTGACTGCGAGTACCGAAACGGTGAGATTCTGGAGAGAACCTTGCCTGACTATCGCCACGCGCGAACCCAGAAACGGCTGATTGTGATCTTCGACCGTCTGGAGGCCCTGCGGGTCCCGTTGTTCGTCTGTCCCGAGCTACGCCTGCGCCTGGCGAAAGGTCTCTACCGGATTCCGGATGTGTGCGTGTTCTCCCCCGAGCAACCCAGTGAGAGTGTTCCCTCGACTCCGCCCCTGATCGCAATCGAAATCTCCTCGCCCGACGACAGGCTGACCCGCATCCGCGAGAAGCTGGAGGAATACCGGCAGTGGGGCGTGCCCTACGTGTGGCTGGTCGATCCGCATTCCCGGCGCTTGTATGGATGCACCTCGGCGGGACTGAGCGAAGTCCCCTCCTTCCGCGTCGCCGAGTTTGATCTCGAGATCACCGCGCCGGAGATTTTCGACTAGCGGCCCGGGCTGTCCTCCAGGCTTCGGGTGATAGAATTGGTGTGGAAGCTAGTCTTGGCCGGTGCTGGGCCTGGTCTTCAAAACCAGCGCGCGGCATTCTGTGTCGCGGGTGGGTTCGACTCCCACTAGCTTCCGCCATGCCCGCGAGCTGGGCCGCCCTTGGAACTACCCCCTCCGAGCCGTCGTAAACAGCTCAGTAACCAGCGGTGCGTGCTAACCTGAAAGCAGCAAGCAGGCGTCTTCATGCGCTTGAAACTCATCCTGGCTGCCGCTGCCGCCACTCTGATGGCGCTCGCCGTGTACGCGGGCCGGCGGCCGTTCCGCGAATATCCGGGCTTCGAGCACGAAGACGTGCCGCTGCCTGCCGATGCCATGGAAAAAACGGAGTGGGTGTTCGCCCGCCTGATGTATCCGCCGATTTCCTGGGGAGGCCGCAGGCGCTTCTTCGGTGGAGGAGACTGGCGGCAGGGGTTTTCCTTCTGGACCATGGACTACCCGCTCTCGGATCGTCACTTCTCCCGTGCGCTGCGGCGGCTGACGCGCATCCACACGCGATCGGTCGAGCAGCCCGTCAATCTCGACGACGGAGACGACGTATTCTATTGGCCATGGCTGTACGCCGTGGAAGCCGGGCACTGGGACCTGTCCGATGCCCAGGCCAAGAAGCTCCGCGAATACCTCCTCCGCGGCGGCTTTCTCATGACCGATGACTTCCACGGCACTCAGGAGTGGGAGATCTTCACGGCCAGCATGCGGCGCGTCTTTCCGGAGCGCCCGATTGTCGAGATCGAGGACCGCGATTCCATCTTCCACGTTCTCTACGATCTGGACGACCGCTACCAGGTCCCCGGCGCTCAATTTCTGCGCTCCGGCCGGACCTACGAATACGACGGCGTGACGGCGCGCTGGCGGGGAATCTACGACGACCAGGGCCGCCTCATGGTGGCCATGTGCCACAACATGGATCTCGGGGATTCCTGGGAGCACGCCGACAACCCGCGGTATCCGGAGAAATACTCGGCGCTAGGCATCCGGATCGGGGTCAATTACGTCATCTACGCCATGACGCACTGAGCGCGGATACGCTTAGGAATCACCGGGCGTCATCGAAAATTCGAAGGCTAACTGTTGCCCGATTTGGGCTTGTTCTTGCTCCCGGGCGGTCTGCCGCGGCGCTTGGGTTGACTGGCAGCCTGCGACAGCCAGGCTGGCGGCCGTCCGCGGCGCCTGCCGCGTCCGCGCGCCAGTCGCCCCAGGCTGACAATGGCCTCGTCAAGCTGTTGTCGCTCCTGCTGTAGTTCGGCAATGATCTTCAGAACGTCCATCTCTTAAGGATAGTCTACTGCAAGCCTGTTCAGCGGCCTTTTTTTTGGCGCCCGGGGGGATACCATGGGGTCTAGCGAGGCGAATTACCATGAAAGAGACCACCTACTGGGACCGCACCGACACCCTCGACGAGAAACTCCGCCTGTTGGACGCCGCGTGCAAGGGCCGGAACTTCCGGCTCGCGCGTTCCCTGGCCGAGTCGCTCAAAGACACCCTCCGCTTTGCGCAGCAGGAAGAGGAAGGCCTGGGAACGCCGCTGCTGGCTGCCGCCACCTTCGGACCCGTCGGGCAGTTGCCGCCCGAGTGGAGCCAGTGGGCGCGCGGGTGGTCTTACTATAAGGCGCTGGCGCTGGACGAAACGGTCGGGATGGCTCGGGCGGGCGAGCCGGTAGAGCTGGTAGCCGGCTTTCTCTCCTGGCAGACCGCCTCGCTCGCGCGCGAGCTGCGCGTGGCGCGGATCGACCCGAACACCGGCGCGCCCCGCGAGATTGCCTGCCAGGTATCCGGCGAAATCCGGCGCGGGGCCCAACGCCTGTGCCGCGTGATCTTTCTGGCGGATTCCCCCGCCCACCTCCGCACGCACTACCTCTTGTTCTACGGCAATCCCGACGCCGAGCTCCCCGCCTATTCGAGCGACCTCAAGGTGACCGGCGAAGGCTACGGGCTGGACATTGAAAACGACCACTACGTCGCCTCCCTGTCCCGCCAGACGGGGCAACTGGAACGTTTGAAACTCAAGCGGGAGCACGGGCTGGAACTGTTCGCCGGAGGCGAGGGGCACGGCGAGCCGCCGGGCATCGACTGGGCGCACGACTACGTGGGGTCGAACAATTTTCAGAAGTTTCGAGTCACGCTGTGGGAGAAATGTCCGGACTATGAAGTGATCCGCGGGCCGCTGTGCGTCATCGTCCGGCGCTGGGGATTTCCGCACTCCCCAGTGCATCCGGTGTTCACGCCCAGCCGCCTGCACATGTTTGTCGAGTACCGGTTCTACGCCCGAGCGCCCTACTTCATGAAGCAGGGCAGCATGGAAGCCGTGAAGGAATTGGACATCACCTACCTGCGCGACGACGAGTGGGTGTTCTCCGGCTACTCCTTTACGGACACTTGCTGGATGGGCCCGGACGGCAAGCTGCGCATCGGACCCGTCGATCCCGCGCAGCAGGAGAATCTGTGGGCGGTTGGCTTCTTCCACCGGACCAGCCGCGACGCGTTCATTGGCCTGTTTCTCGAGCATGAGGCCGAAAAGCTGGCCGGCCTCAAGCATACCGGTGCGCCACAACTGCATTACCGGTGGCATGGTCCGGTGTGGAGCCGCGCCCTGTTCCAGAACGCCACGTTGCCGGCCGGCGCGGCCCTGAGGCAGAAGAATGCCTACCTGGTCCTGCCCTTCCCCGAACAGGGCGGCGCCGAAATGGTCGAGGGATTCCGGCACCGGCTGCTGCATCCGCTGGCGGCGAGTCCGGGCGAGCTGCCGCGCGCGATCCAGGCGGCAGCGCCTCCGGGAGCACTGGCCCGGCCAGGCGAGGCGGGCGACAGTCCGATCGACAAGCGGCGGATCTGGGACGCGCTGCGCGACTGCAAGGACGAGCAGCTCTACACCGCCGATATCAACGTGGTGGACCTGGGCCTGATCGAGGATGTGCGGGTGCGCGGAGATGCGGTTCATGTCTTGATGACCATTCCGCACGGCGGGCGCTCGCGTTACGGGTACTTCGCCTGGGGGTCCGGCGGCAACAGCCAGCCGGTTCGCGACCGGTTGCTGAAGATCCCCGGGGTACGCCAAGTGCTGGTCGAGCGCGTCACCGAGCCGGCCTGGACTTCGAACCGGCTCACCGGGCCGGGGCGAAAGGCCCTGGGATTGTGAGCTATTCTTTCGGCGCGATCCCCAGCGTCTTCATCTTGCGGTACAGGTTGCTCCGCTCCAACCCCAGCGCCTCCGCCGTCCGCGTGACGTTTCCGTTGGCTTCTTCCAGCTTCTTGAGGATGTACTCGCGCTCGGCGGTTTCGCGGACCTCCTGCAAGCTGCCGAAACGGTCATAGACCTTGTCCACCACGCTGCGGCGCGTCACCGGGACCGGGATGTGGCGCGCGTCCACCCGCACTTGGGGATTCAGGATCACGATCCGCTCGATGATGTTGCGCAGCTCCCGCACGTTGCCGGGCCAGTGATACTCCTGGAGCACGCCATAGGCCTCCGGTGTAAGCTCCTTCGGCCGGCGCCCGTAGGCGGTGGTGAATTCGCTGAGAAAGTAGTCCGCCAGCATGGGGATGTCTTCGGCGCGCTCGCGCAGCGGCGGCACCGAGAAGGGGATCACGTTGCGCCGGTAGAAGAGGTCTTCGCGGAAGTTGCCGCGCTCGATCTCCTCCTCCAGGTGCTTGTTGGTGGCCGCCACTACGCGCACGTCCACCTGCACCGCCTCGGTCGCGCCCACCGGCTCGAAGCGCTGCTCCTCCAGCGCGCGCAGAACCTTGGCCTGGGTGCGGAGGCTCATGTCGCCCACTTCGTCCAGGAATACCGTTCCCCGGTCCGCTTTCTGGAACTTGCCCTGCTTGGCCTCGTGCGCGCTGGTGAAGCTGCCCTTGCTGTGGCCGAACAGCTCGCTTTCGATCAGGTCTTCCGGGATGGCGGCGCAGTTCACTTCCACGAAGGGCTCGGCGGCGCGGGGACTCATGGAGTGCAGGGCGTGGGCCACCAGCTCCTTGCCGGTGCCGCTCTCCCCGTAGATCAGGACGCGCCCGTTGGTGCCGGCCATCAAGGCCATCTGCTGCCGCAGCGCCTTCATCGGCACGCTCTCGCCGATGATGCGGTACTTCGCGGTGGAGCTCTCGCGCAGGCTTTTGTTTTCGATCTGCAGGCGGCGCTGGGAGATGGCGTTGCTCGCCACCACCATCACCTTTTCGATCGACAGCGGCTTCTCCAAAAAATCGAAGGCTCCCAGCTTGGTCGCCTTGACCGCGGTTTCGATGTTGCCGTGTCCGGAGATCATGACCACGGCGGGCCGGTCCGGCAGGGGGATCTCCTGAATCCTGGAGAGGGTTTCCAGACCGCCCAGGCCCGGCAGCCAGATGTCCAGCAGCACCAGCTCGTAGCCCTGCGCCAGCACCTGTTCGAGGGCGCTCTCGCCGCTGTCGACCGCGGTCACCCGGTAGCCTTCGTCTTCCAGCACGCCGGCCAGCGAGCGCCGGATGCCCGGCTCGTCGTCGACCACCAGAACCCGGACGCCCTTCATTTGCCCGCCACCGCCGCCGGAACCTCCCGGGATTCCTCCACCACCTCCACGATGGCCGGGATCTCCACGGTGAACCGGGCGCCCGCGGGCAGGTTGTCTTCGACGCGAATCCGGGCGTGGTGGTCGGAGAGAATATGGTTCACGATCGCCAGCCCCAGTCCCGTGCCGCGGCCCTTGGTGGAGAAGTAGGGCAGGAAGAGCTTCTCCTTGTCCTCTCCGGTGACGCCGCACCCGGTGTCGGCGATCACCAGCTCCACGCTGTCGGCCGCGCCCAGGCGCGTCGAAAGGAACAACTCCTTGACCAGCGACTCCTGCATCGCTTCCGCGGCGTTATCCACCAGGTTCACCACCACTCGTTTGAACTGCTCGCGGTCCAGGTTCACGGCCGGCAGTCCCCCGGCCAGCTCGGTGTGCAGGCGGATGCCGTCCAGCCGTCCGCTGAACACCGCCAGGGCCGACTCCACCACTTCGTTGAGATCGGCGCGCGCCGGCTGCGCGGCCGGGAAGCGCGAGAATTGCGAGAACTCGTCGACCAGCGTCTTCACCGACTCCACTTCGGCCGTGATGGTCGCGGTGCACTCCCGCACGATGCCTCGCACGTCGGCCGGCAACTGGGAACGCTCGATCTGGCGCTGAATCCGTTCCGCCGAGAGAGCGATCGGCGTGAGCGGGTTCTTGATCTCGTGGGCTACGCGCCGCGCCACCTCGTGCCAGGCGGCGGCCTTCTGGGCGCGCAGCAGGTCGCTCAAGTCCTCCACCACCAGCACGAAGCCCGAGGTGAGTTTTTCCTCCAGAGCCGCCACCGTGAGGGACAAGTGGAGGGTCTGGCGGTCGGTCTTGAGCTCCACTTCCCGCGAGGCCGCGCCGGTACGCCGGGCGCGCTTCATCAGGTACTTGATTTCGGCCGTATCCTCGCGCGTGAAGAGATCCTCCAGGCGGCGCGCTTTCCGTACCGCCTCCTCCGGGAAGATGTTCTTGAGCGCGCGGTTCACGCGCAGGATCAAGCCGTCGCCGGAGAGCGAGATCACGCCGGTGGGGATGCTCTCCAGGATCGCCTCGGTGAACCGGCGGCGGGCGTCCAGCTCGCGGCTGTTGGATTCCAGTTGCCGCGTCATTTCGTTGAAGCCGCGCACCAGCCCGGCCAGCTCGTCGATGGCCCCCACCTCCACGCGGTAGCTCAGATTGCCCTCCCGCACTTCGTCGGCGCCGCGCAGCAGCGCCGAAATGGGGCCGCTGATCTGCTTGGCCAGGAACCGCGCGATCCAGGTCGAAACGAACAAGGTGAACAGCGCGATCAGGGCCTGCATCATGATGTAGACCCAGCGCACAAACTTGCGGTTGGCGTCCAGCTTGTCGATCTGGTCCAGGTAGGTGTCGATCGACGCGCGCTTCTCCAGCACGTCCAGGGGCACGTCGTCGGCCAGGGAAACGTAGCCGGCCGTGCGCCCTCCCTCTTCCACCGGGTAGTGGACTACGGCCAGGTTGCGCGCTTTATCCGGAAATCCGCTAGTGCCTCGCGCCACCCTCGCCGACACCAGGGACTGCTCCTGGCGGAACCGTTCCACAATCTCGCCCGGCGCCGGCCCGCCCTCCAGTAGATACGCCCGCACCTCCGGGCGCGATGCCAGGATGCCGGCCTGCACCTTGAGCCGCTCCTCGACCTGGCCGGTGATGGCCCGCCCGATCTCGATGAAGTTGACGCGCAGCCTCTCCGAGGGCCCGGTGAACCACTTGTCGACGCTCCGGTTCAGCAACAGATAGCTGAAGGCCACCAGGAACCCGACCGGCATGAAGCTCAGGGCCAGCGCTCCGAAGAAAAGCTTGGACTGGATGCGCGATCCCTCCCGGTTGCTGGTACGTTCCACGTACAGCCGGACCCCGGTGCGGAACAGAATGAATCCCAGCGCCACCGTCAGGATGAAGACCAGCGTGGAGACAGCCCAGAACAGGACGGTCTGCGTCAGATCGGTGGGAGCCAGCTCGCCGCGGTTGAACGAGGATTGCCACACCACCAGCGTCAGCAGAACCAGCAGCAACACCACGCCCGACCCGTAGATAAACCGCCTGCGCATACTACAACACCGATTATAACCAAGGCGCGCAGCGCCACCTACTTCCTTTTGCCTTTTGATTTTTGCCTTTTGCCTTTTGCCTT
>JACOSH010000497.1 GCA_016178945.1 Acidobacteriota bacterium | reverse complement strand
ATGATCCCATAGGACGGGGGCCGCGTTGAGTCTCCAGCCGCGACTTCGGCTTTCCGTTGACACGATATGTACTTGGTCTCATCATGTTGTTTGACTGAACGCCGCAGCGGCCGGCCAGCGCCTGCGGGACAGAATATGGACCCAGATCAAGTCCTCGTGAACGACCCCCTGCGGCACTCCGTGGATCTGCCGCTGCGGGTCACCCTCTATCCACTCGGCTTCCCGGCCGCGATAGAGACCAACTCGGCGCTCGTTCTGCGGGCGGCGCGGGAGAGCTGGGGCGAGTGGGCCGAGGCGTTTCCCCGGCCCCCCTTGCGGGTGCGGGTGGCCGTCCAGGAGGGCCCCGCGGCGGTGGACCCACCCGCCTTCCGCGCCCAGCGGCAACTGCTCGTGATCGTCGCCGGCGCGGACAATTTCGCGGTCTGCGATCTGGGCGCGGGCTTTGCTTTCTGCTGGGTGACGGCGGCCACTCTGGAGGATGCCGGGTACTTCCGCTTCCATTTCCTGGAGGCCATGGTCTACTGCACGCTGGCCCAGCTTTACGTCACGCCGGTCCACGCCGCCTGTGCGGCGCTGGAGAATCGCGGCGTGCTGCTGTGCGGCGCTTCCGGCGCCGGCAAGACCTGTCTGGCTTATGCGCTGGCACGGCGCGGCTGGCAGTACGTCAGTGACGACGGGACCAATCTCCTGCGCGACGGCGGCGCGCGCATCGTGGTCGGCAAACCGCACCACATCCGCTTCCGTCCTTCGGCCGCGGAGTTGTTCCCCGAGCTGGCCGGGCGTCTGGCCACTACGCCCGCTGGGCGCAAACCCACGATCGAGATCCACACGGGCGAAATCCCGGGGATCGCCCGCTCGACGACCTGCCGCGCCGAGTACCTCCTGTTCCTGGATCGCGCCGGGGAGACCACCGGGCTGGCGCCTCTCAGCCGCGAGGAGGCGTTGGCGCGGCTGGTCGCCGAGCTGCCGCTGTTTGAGGAATCCGCCTACCAGCAACAGATCCGGACGCTGCACGGCCTGCTGGAGGCCCCGGCCTTCGAGCTGCGATACGCAACTCTGGAAGCCGGCGCGCGCGCCATCGAGGACTTGGTGGGAAGGCCCGGGAAGTGATACACTGCGCCCCGTGTTCCCCCTGCTGATCCTCTTGTTTCTGCTGGCTCCCGCCCAGAGCCAGACCGTACCCGAGGGCGTGATCCTGGAGAAAGATTTCCGGCGCGGTTCGCGCGACAGCTACCTGCCGTTGTGCCTGAAGCTGGCCCAGCGCGGCTATGTCGCCGCCACCGTCTCCTACCGGCTGTCGCCGCGCCACCAGTTTCCCGCGCCGGTTCACGATGTCAAGGCGGCCGTCCGCTTCTTGCGCGCCAACGCCGTGCGGTTCGGCCTCGATCCGGAGCGGATCGGCGCGACCGGCGGCTCGGCCGGCGGCCACCTGGCGCTGTTCCTGGGACTTACCGCAGGCATCCCCGAGTTTGAAGGCAGCGGTCCGAATGCGGACCAATCGAGCCGGGTGTCCTGCGTGGTCAACTACTACGGGCCAACGGATTTCACCAAATCCTACGGCAAGAGCGTGGACGCGGCCGAAGTGCTGCCGCTGTTTTTGGGCGGCGATCTGGAGCACGCCCCGCTGGCGCATCGCCGCGCCAGCCCGCTCAACTGGGTGACGCCCGCGGCGGCTCCCATTCTGACGATCCACGGAACCGAGGACAAGTACGTGGCCTATGAGCAGGCGGTCTGGCTCACCGATCGCCTGAAGGCGGCCGGAGTCGAGGCCGAGCTGGAGACGGTGGAAGGCGCGGGCCACGGCTTTAAGGGCGCCGACGCCGAGCGGGCCGAGCAGCGCCTGTTGGCGTTCTTCGACCGGCGCCTCAAGCCGCCAGCGCCGCGCCGCATTGTGGTGGCCGATCATGGGCCGTTGGGCGAAGTGGTAGGGATGGAGTGGCCCTCGGGCAAGGAACTCTGGCGCGTCCCCAACCAGCGCGGGCACGACGTCCAGACGCTGCCCAACGGGCACGTGCTGTACACGGCCGGGGCGTGGCGCCAGGTGATCGAGATCGACCCGCACCACCGCCCCGTGTGGATCTATGCGGAGGGGCTGGAGCACCCGATCAGCGCGCAACGCCTGGAAAACGGGAACACCCTGATCGGCGACGCCAGGCTGGGGCGGGTGATCGAGGTGGACCCCCGGCGGAACATCGTCTGGAAGTACGAGAGCCGGGACTTGGCGGACATGCGGATGCGCAACTCGCGCCGCACCGCCTCGGGCACCACGCTGATCGCCGTGGAGGCGGCGGGCAAGATCATCGAGGTGAACCGCGGCGGCGAGATTGTCTGGAGTTTCGAGGCGCCGGGGGGCGGCGCGCGCCGCCCGTATCAAGCCCATCGCCTCGCGAACGGCAATACCCTGATCAGCATGACCGAGCCGGGCGAAGTGGTGGAAGTCGACCGCGCCGGGAAGATCGTGCGATCGATGGGCGGCGACAAGATGGATCTGCGCCTGGGCTGGGCCTCGGGCATGGCGCTGCTGCCGGGCGGTGGGCTGCTGGTGTCCGACTACACCGGGCGGCGCCTGGTGGAGCTCGATGCCCGCGGCGCCGTGGTCCACGAGCTGAGGACCGGCGCCCGCACCATCGCCAGTGTGGCCATCCAGTAGGGGCCACTCCTGTTAAACTAGAGTTGTAGCAACTCCCATGCTCGCCGCAACATCTATCGCCGAGGAAATCCTCGAACTCAAGAAGGACCGGAAGGCGATCCTGCTGGCGCACCACTACCAGGAGCGGGAGATCCAGGAGTTGGCCGACGTGATCGGCGACAGCCTGGAGTTGGCGCGAAAGGCCCGCGAGTGCTCCGGCGACGTCATCGCCTTCTGCGGCGTCTGGTTCATGGCCGAAACGGCCAAGGTGCTGAATCCGGGACGAACCGTCGTGGTCCCGGACAAAGAGGCAAGCTGTAGCCTAGTGGAAAGCTGCCCCGTTGAGCCGGTGCGCGAATACCGCCGCCGTCATCCCCACGACGTGATCGTCAGTTACATCAACACATCGGTCGAGGTCAAAGCGGAGAGCGACATCCTCTGCACCTCGCGCAACGCCGTGGCGGTGGTCAACTCGATCCCGCCCGAAAAGGACGTGATGTTCCTGCCGGACAGCAACCTGGGCGCCTATGTCCAGCAGCAGACCGGCCGCCGGAACATGAAGATGTGGCAGGGAACCTGCATCGTCCACGCGACCTTCCCCGCGCGGCGGGTGAGCGCCGCCAAACTGGAGCATCCCGGGGCGCTGGTGGCGGCGCACCCGGAATGTCCGGCGCAGGTGCTGGCCATGGCCGATTTCATCGGCTCGACCACCGCCATCATCGACTGGTGCGTGCGCTCGCCGGCCCAGGAGTTCATCGTGATGACCGAGAGCGGGGTCCGCTATTCGCTGGAACGGCTGGCGCCGGAAAAACAGTTCCACTTCGTGGCTAACGAGAACTGCAATTGCAGCGAGTGCCCGTACATGAAACGCAACACGCTGGAGAAGCTGCGCGACTGCCTGGCGGACCTGCAACCGCGCGTCGAAATCCCGGGAGCAGTGATGGAACGGGCGCTCCGGCCGCTCGAAAGGATGCTGGCCATCCGGTGACTCAACCCCTGCTCGACACTTTCGGCCGCAGCCACAACAATCTGCGGATCAGCGTCACCGACCGCTGCAACATCCGCTGCTTCTACTGCATGCCGGAGCACGACGTCCAGTTCATGGACCGGCACGAGATTCTCTCCTTCGAGGAGATCGAGCGGTTCGTGCGGGTGGCCGTGGGACTGGGGGTCAACAAGCTCCGGATCACCGGCGGCGAGCCCCTGGTGCGCAAGGACCTGCCGCACTTAATCGAGATGCTGCTGGCGGTGCCGGGGATCCGGGACCTGGCGCTGACCACCAACGGCGTCCTGCTGCCCGCGCTGGCCCGGCCGTTGTACCAGGCCGGTCTGCGCCGCATCAACGTGCACCTGGATACGCTGAATCGAGACCGCTTTATCCAGATCACCCGCCGCGACGACCTGGACCGGGTGCTGGAGGGCATCGAACTGTGCCGGGAGCTGGGATACGGCCCCATCAAGATCAACGCCGTGGCGGTGAAGGGCGTCACCGAGCCGGATGTGGCGCCGCTGGCCCGCTTCGGACGCGAGCGCGGCATCGAGGTGCGCTACATCGAGTTCATGCCGCTGGACGGCCAGCAGTTGTGGGATCGCGGGCGCGTGCTCCTGACCTCCGACATGCTGGACACGCTGGCGCGCGAGATCTGCCCGCTCGAGGAGATCCCGGACGGCGATCCGCGCGCGCCGGCCACCGAGTACCGCTTCGCCGACGGCGTCGGACGGGTGGGCTTCATCGCCTCGGTCAGCCGCCCGTTC
>JACOSH010000109.1 GCA_016178945.1 Acidobacteriota bacterium | reverse complement strand
CGGCGCGGACCTGACGGTCACGGTTCGCCGCGAGGAAGTCCTCCAAGCGCCGCTCGAATGGGCCTTCGGGGCGGGGCACAAGGCGGTTACCCCGGTCGGCCGCGTGAACGGCCAATACTTCGAGCATCGCCTCTCCTGGTACTCGGCGGCACGCCGCCTGGCCCTCACTCCCGGCCATCCGGCTCAGCCCTCGCCGGATGTCGCCAGCGCTCTGGGCGTCATGCAGCCGCCCGCCACGATCTCGCGCTGCTTCAACTGCCATGCCGCCGGGGTGCGCAGCACCGCGGCCGGGCCCGATCTTACCTCCATGCACCCCGGTGTCGGCTGCGAGCGCTGCCATGGTCCGGGGTCCGAACACATTGCGCAACCCTCCAAAGGCCGGCTGCTCAACGCCGGCCGCTTTCCCGCCCGCGCGGTTGTGGAGATCTGTGGCGAGTGCCACCGGTCGCCCAATCGAACGTACAGCTCGCCGACTCCGGAGCTGGATGATCCGGTCTCGGTTCGCTTCCAGCCCGTCGGTTTCATGGCCAGCCGATGCTTCTCGCGCAGCCGGACCTTCTCGTGCCTCAATTGCCACGACCCCCACCAGGATGCCAGGCCGGCCTCGGACCCGTCCTACGCCCAGGTTTGCCAGGGGTGCCATGGGAAGCCGCCCGGACAGCGTTCAAGGTGCGCTCGTCCCGCCCGGGATTGCCTCTCGTGCCACATGAAGACCAGCTCTCCGCTGCCCAACCTTACTTTTACCGACCACCGAATTCGGATCTACCAGGACTAGATCGAGGTAGTTGACTTTTGGACCCGATTGGTTATACATTCTCCAGCATAGGTTTCCGCACTCGCAACAAAACGGATTCTGAGAGAGGAAGAAGCACTATGAAGCTTTTTGCAGGTCTCGCCGTCTGTATCATGTTCAGCAGCGCGATGTTTGGCCAGCAGGTATCCGGCTCCATCACCGGGGTGGTGAAGGACAACCAACAGGCCGTGATCACCAACGCCAAAGTCACCTTGCTGAATACCGCCCAAGGAAATCAGCGCGAAGCCACCACTAGCCACGATGGCTCCTTTGTGTTTACGCCGCTGCAACCGGCTGTGTACACCCTGACCATCGAATCTCAGGGTTTCAAGAAGTATGAACAGAAGGAGATTAAGCTGTTCGCCAACGACCGCATCGCGCTGCCGGACATCGTCCTGTCGCTCGGTACGGTGACGGAAACGGTGGTCGTGGAAGAATCGGCCGCCCAGCTCCAGACCAAGAGCGCGGAGCGTTCCGGTGTGATCACGGGCAGCCAGGTCGTCAATCTGGCGCTGACCGCCCGCAACTTCCTGGACTTGATGAAGACCATACCGGGCGTGGCGCCAGTGGGCGGCCTGGGAGGCTCCGTTAACGGGAACCGGAACAACCAGAACAACCTCATGGTGGACGGAGTGACCAATGTCGACACCGGCTCCAACGGAGGCACGCTGGCGACCATGAACATCGACATGATCGCCGAATTCAAAGTGCTGACGAATTCCCAGCCCGCGGAGTTCGGACGCTCCTCCGGCGCCGCGATCAACGTGGTGTCCAAGTCCGGCACGCGCGACTTGCACGGCACCGGCTACCTCTTCCACCGGAACGAAGGCCTGAACGCCAATAACTGGCTGAACAACCAGCAACCGGACTCCAGGGGAATCGCCCGCCAAAGGCAGCTCTACCGGTACAACTTCGCCGGCTTCAACGTGGGCGGACCGGTCCTGATTCCGGGGACCCGGTTCAACAAGGATCGCAACAAGCTGTTCTTCTTTGTGGGCATGGAGTGGCAGAACCAGCTCTCGCCTAACTCCCTGCGCAACGTGACCGTGCCGACCGCCCTCCAACGCAATGGAGACTTCTCTCAAACACGCGAAGGCGACGGACGGCCCGTCACCATCGTGGATCCGCTCAACAACAAGCAACCCTTCCCGGGCAATATCATCCCCGCCAACCGGATCAACGCCGACGGCCAGAAGATCCTCGGCTTCTATCCGCAGCCCAACGCCAGCGACAATCAGTTCAACTACCAGACCCAGGTGTCCGACACCTTCCCGCGGCGCGAGAACATCTACCGTGGCGACTATAACATCAATGACAAGTGGCGCGTCTATTCCCGGTTCATCAAGACCAAGAGCCAGCAGGACCGCGCCTACGGGCAGTGGAGCGCCGATTACAATATCCCGTTCGGCCCGATGAACTTCGGCAACCCCGGATGGAGTTTCATCACCAACGTCACCACCATCGTGAATCCCACGCTGACCAACGAGTTCATCTTTGGCTCGTCCAAGAATGTCCTCAATATCGACCCGACCAACGATGCGTTCAAGCGTTCGAAGCTGGGGCTCAGCTACAAAATGCCCTTCCCCAGCGCGGACCCGATCGATCTGGTGCAGAACTGGCGCTTCGGCGGCGTTCCAAACGCTCCCTTCAGCGGGTTCAACGGCACTCCCTTCCGCAACTTCAACCACACCTACGACATCACCAACAACGTCAGCAAGATCTGGCAGAGCCACACCTTCAAGGCGGGCATCTACCTGCACAAGAGCCTGAAGGATCAGACCGCCTTCACCGCGGTCAACGGCGACATCTGGTTCGATCGCGACGGGGCCAACCCGGGCGACAGCGGGTGGGCCTACTCCAACGCCATTCTCGGGAACTTCCAAAGCCTGGCCCAGTCCAACGTGGCGCTGAACGGGCAATACCGCGACTGGAACGTGGAGTGGTTTGTCCAGGATAACTGGCGCGTGAACTCCAAACTCACGCTCGATGTCGGCATCCGCTTCTACTGGATTCAGCCGCAGTACGACCAGGCCTTGCAGACCTCGTCGTTCAATCCTTCGCTCTACAGCGCCGACGCCAAGGGAGTCCTGGTCCAGCCCACCGCGACCCGAGGCGTGGGACTCAACCCGGTTACCGGGCAGACTACGCCCGGCGCGCTGATCGGCTCCATCGTCAATACCGGCAAGGGCTTCGTCAACGGCCTCTATGCCAACGGCATGGGCCTGGCCGGACAGAACGGCTATCCTGCGGGTCTGATCGAAAACCGCGGCATCCATTATGCGCCGCGCATCGGCATCGCCTGGACCCCCATTGCCAAGACCGTGATTCGAACCGGCATCGGGGTGTTCTACGACCGCTTCCAGGGCAATCCCGTCTTTGACATGTTGCCCAATCCGCCGTCGACCATCCGGCCGACGTTCTACTACGGCGCTTTGCCGGCGATCAGCAGTCTCCAGGGCACCTTCTTCCCGGCCGGCCTGCGCGGATTCGACTTGGGCGGGCACGTGCCGACCACCTACAACTGGAATCTCACGGTCCAGCGCGAGCTGCCGAAGCGCATCATCCTGGATGTAGGTTACGTCGGGTCCAAGTCCGTTCACATGCTGTCGCGATCCAACGTCAACGTGGTTCCCTTCGGCAGCGCCTGGCTGCCGCAGAACCAGGATCCCACCGTGGCCAACCCCACGCGGGACGGTCGCACCACCAAGCAGATCAATTTGTACCGTCCTTTCGTGGGACACGGCAACATCGAAATCACCGGTTTTGGGGCCTACGCCAATTACAACTCGCTCCAGATCGGCGTGAACCGCAACCTGGCCAAGGGTCTGTTGTTCGGCGTGGCTTACACCTGGTCGAAGACCTTGGGAATCGCCAGCGGCGACGGGGACGTCCTGCATCCCACCAACTTCCGGATGGCGAACTACAGCCTGCTGGATTACGACATCCCCCACATCCTGACCTTCAATTACCAGTGGGAAGTACCCAAGGCAGCCCGCTCCGGCAACTTCCTGGACAACGTGGTCGGGCGGACCATCCTCAATGGATGGCAGTTGTCGGGACTGACCTCGCTCCTGGCCGGTCAGCCGGCGAACATCGGGGTATCCTTCACCGGCCTGGGTGGGGCCGACGTCAACCGTATTTACACGGGCTCGGAAAGCATCAGCCCGCGCGTGGCGCTGGCCGGAAATCCGCAGGGCGGATCGAAGGCGCTGGACGCGTGGGTGGATGGCTCGGTCTTCCGCGCGCCGGTGGTCGGCAGCCAGGGGCTGGAATCCGCGCAGCGCATCGTGCGCCGCCCGGGTATCAACAACTGGGACGTTTCGGTGTTCAAGAACATCAATTCCGTCAATTTCAATCCCGCCAACGGGCAGGTCACCAACCTGCCTACCTCTAAGGGCGGCGGCGGCGGACGCTACGGCTTCGGGGCCATCAATGCGGTGCGCGATCCGCGCATCATTCAGTTGGCCATGAAGTTCTATTTCTAGGCCGTGAGGGCGGCGCTCGGCTTTGTGCTGGGTCCCGCCCTTCTGTTTTCGCAGGGGATTGCCTCGCGCGGCGTCAAGCCGGCGCCGCGCGGAGCTTTCTCCGGCCTGCCCTGGAACGCCCGCTTCACCGATATCGCACACCAGGCGGGCCTTCGCTCACCTTCCCTTTACGGAAGCGACGCCAAGGTCGATTACCTGCTGGAGTCCTCCTCGGGCGGAGTCGCCTTTATCGATTTCGATAACGACGGCTGGCCGGATGTCTTCCTGGTTGGCGGTCCCGAGTCGACCAATCGGCTCTATCGCAACCAACGCGACGGCACGTTTGTTGACGTTACCGGGAAGGCCGGCCTGCGCTCCAGCGGTTGGGCGTCGGGAGTGGCCGTGGGGGACATCGACAACGATGGCTTCGACGACCTGTTCGTCACCTACTGGGGGCAGAACCGGCTGTACCGCAACAACGGCGACGGCACGTTCACGGACATCACGGAGAAAGCCGGCCTTGCCAGCACGGGTAAGCCTTGGGGCGCCGGGGCCACGTTTCTGGACTACGATCGCGACGGCCACCTGGACCTGTTTGTCTCCAATTACGCCGGCTTCGATCCGGCTCGCGTGCCCAAGCCAGGGGCGAACGCCTTCTGCAACTGGAAGGGCATCGCGGTGGCCTGCGGACCGCGCGGCCTGCCGCTCTCGAGTCATATTCTCTATCGCAACGACAACGGGCGCTTTACCGATGTCAGCGTAGCTTCCGGCATCGCCGCGGCGCAGAAGACCTACGGCATGACCGCGGTCGCCGCCGATTTCGACGACGACGGCTGGCCCGATATCTACGTCGCTTCCGACTCCACGCCCAGTCTCTTCTTCCACAATCTGAAAAACGGCCGCTTCCGCGAGGAGGGGATCGAGCGGGGCGTGGCCCTCAATGAGGATGGCCGCGAGCAGGCCGGCATGGGGCTGGGCATCGGAGATGTGAACCTGGATGGCCGTCTCGACATTTTCAAGACCCACTTTGCCGACGACACCCACACCCTCTATCTGAACGAAGGCGCCGGCTACTTCCGCGCTGTCACGCTGGCGTCAGGCCTGGCCGTGGAGACTCGCTATGTAGGATGGGGCGCCCACATCGCCGACTTCGACAACGACGGGCTGCCGGACATCTTCTTCGTCACCGGGCACGTCTACGTGGAGACTCAGAAGGAGCTGCCCGCCTACCCGTACCGCTCGCCGCGCTTTCTGGACCTCGACATCCTGATCTGGAACCGCAACGAGCCGCCCTCCCTGCTGCGCAACGACCTGCGCGGATCCGCCCACTGGCTGCGCATCAAGCTGGCGCCCACGGTGTCCAATCGCAGCGCCATCGGGACGCGCGTGACGGTATCGTACGGCGCGCGCCGTCAGGTGCAGGAAGTGTTGAGCCAGTCCAGTTTCTACTCGGCCAGCGATCGCCGCCTCCACTTTGGTCTGGGCGCAGCCACCGCCGCGAAGATCGAAGTCCGCTGGCCAAGCGGGAGGATCCAGCGCCTGGCGCAGTCGCCAGTGGATCGGGAGATCCTCGTCAAAGAAGAATGAGCCTTCAGGACTCCGGGTCGAAGTGCCGATCCAGGTGGATCCACGCCGCCCGGGAGTAGCGGACGATCCACGGCACGAAGAGAAGAAAGACCAGTTGCGTACCGATCAGCAGCTTGCGCAGCGGCCAGTGCGTGAGCGTCCATAGCGCCACCAGCAGCAACAGGAACAGCGGAACCGATAGCGCATAGCTGATGTACATTGAGGCCAGAAAGTAGCCCGGTTCGCGCTCGAATTTCAGGCCGCAGTGGGGACACTGCTCGTGCACGGCGATCCAGCCGCGGAAAATCGGCCCGCGCCGGCAGGAGGGACAGACGCGGCGGAGAATGGCTGCGAGGGAAATCACCGGACGCCGA
>JACOSH010000496.1 GCA_016178945.1 Acidobacteriota bacterium | reverse complement strand
TCTTTGCGGCCCTGGTGCATGTAGCTCAGCGCGTCCTGGTTCAGGCCAAGCTGGTGCAGGATGGTGGTGTGGATGTCGCGGAAGTGGTAGGGGCGTTCCACGGCGCGCAGGCCGATGTCGTCGGTCGAGCCCACCACTTGCCCGCCTTTGATGCCGCCGCCGGCCATCCACATGCTGAAGCCCAGGTTGTGATGGTCGCGTCCCTTGCTGCCCTGCGACTCGGGAGAGCGTCCGAACTCGCCTCCCCATAGCACCAGCGTGGAATCGAGCAGGCCGCGGCGCTTGAGATCCTGGAGCAGCGCGGCGACGGGCCGGTCGGTCTGTGCGGCCATGCGAGGGTGGTTCTCTTCGATATCGTCGTGAGCGTCCCATTGCATATTGCCGGGGCCGCCGCCGGAGACCACGCAGACGAAGCGCACGCCCTTTTCGACCAGCCGGCGCGCCAGCAGGCAGCGGCGGCCGTAGTCGTCGGTGGGCTGCGCTCCGATGCCGTACAGCTCGCGCGTCTCCTGGGGCTCGCTGGACAGATCGAAGATGGCCGGCGCCTCCACCTGCATCTTGAAGGCGAGATCGTAGGCGTTGATGCGGGCGGAGAACTCGGCGTCCCCGGGCGGCATGTTGGCCTGGTTCAGGCCGCGGATCAGGTCCAGCGTGCGGCGCCGCTCCTCCATCGAAACGCCGTGCGGCAGATCGAGATTCAGCACCGGGCGCGAGCCGGGCCGGAACATGGTCGGCTGGTAGACGGCGGGCAGGAAGCCGTTGGTGTACATCGGCTGGCCGGCTTCGAGCGCGCCCTTCGGATCGGGCATCACCACGTAGCCGGGCAGCGCATCGCTCTCCGTTCCCAAGCCGTAGAGCGACCAGGACCCCATGCTGGGAAATCCGGGAATGACGCGCCCGGTGAAAAGCTGGTACTGCGCGGCCGAGTGCACCACCATGTCGCCATGGCAGGATCGGATCACCGCCAGGTCGTCGGCGCACTGCGCGGTGAGGGGCAGCAGGTCGGAGACTTCGATCCCGCTCTGGCCGTACTTCCGGAAGGTCCGCTTGGTCCCCAGGAGCCGGGAGGCGTCGTTCACAAACTGGTACTTGGCCTCGCCGAAACTGGCGGGACGCTTCTGCCCGTGCAGTTGATTGAGCAGGGGCTTGGGGTCGAATGTCTCGATGTGGCTGGGCCCGCCGGCCATGAACAGGAAGATCACCGACTTGGCTTTCGCGGTCGCATGAGGCGGCTTGGGGGCCAGTGGATTGGCCACGGCGGCGCGCAGGCTCTCCTGCTCCAGCATCGCGCCGAAGGCCACCGCGCCGAAGCCGCAGAAGGCGTCGGTCAGGAATTCCCGGCGGTTGCGAGTGAGTCGGACGTGCTCGGGCATACTCTCAGTTCACGTAGAGAAAGGCGTTGAGGTTGAACATGGCCAGCGCGAACTCGCGCCGCGGCTGCGATTTCAGAAATCGCAGCGCCTGCTCGATTTCCTTGGGATTCGGCGGACGGCCCGCCGCCAGCCGGTAAGCCAGATCCACCTGCCGGCGCGGATCGGCGCCCGCTTCCGTCTCCAGGCGCTGGGCAAGAATCCCGGCCTGCTGGTTGGCGAACTCTCCATTGAGCAGCTCCAGGGCTTGCGGCGCGTGGGTCGAGGACTCCCGGCGCGGGCAACTGACCTGCGCGTCCGGGGCGTCGAAAGCTTCCATCATGGGAAGGCGCAGGTTGCGCTTGGCGATCAGGTAGACGCTGCGGCGCGCGTGATCGGCCTTGTCCGGCGTGACCGCCCACTGCGACGGCTTGTAGAGCGCGTTGACCAGGTCTTTATCGATGGGAACGATGACGCTAGGGCCTCCCGCTTTGAGGTTCAGATTGCCGGCGACGGCCAGCAGCGCGTCGCGAATCTCTTCGGCTTCCAGGCGCCGGCGGCTGAAGCGCCACAGAAAGCGGTTCTCCGGATCCTTTTCCAGGCCCGCGGCGGTCGCCTCCGAGCTCTGACGGTAGGCGCTGGAGTTCAAGATCAGCCGGTGCACGTGCTTCACGCTGAATCCGCTGCGGACAAACTCGTTGGCCAGAAAGTCGAGCAGCTCGGGATGGGTCGGGCGCAGGCCCATTCGTCCGAAGTCGTTGGGCGTGGCGACGATTCCGCGGCCGAAATGGTAATGCCAGATGCGATTCACCATCACCCGGGCGGTGAGCGGGTTGTCCGGATCGGTGATCCAGCGGGCCAATTCGGTGCGCGGCTTCCCGGTGGTCTCGGGCAACTCCGGCGCGTCCTCGGGGAGCAGCACGCCCAGCGGCCGCATCCCCACGCGCGCGCCCTTGTGCTGGTAGTCGCCGCGCGCCAGCAGATGGACCGGCGACTTTTTCGAGGCATCGTTGTTCACGCTGAACAACGCGGGCAACGGGTCGGGCATGCTCTCCTGGAGCTCTTCAAGCTTCTTGGCGATGGCTTCGCGCTGGTCGGGCGTCTTGCCGCGCATCGAAGCGCGCAGCTTCTTCATCTCGGTCTCGATGGGCCCGGTCTTCGCCTTCCAGGCCGCCTGTTCTTCCTCGTTGGCGCGAACGATGTCATTCTCATGGACAGCGGCGAAATAGGCCTGGATGCGGTAATAGTCGCTCTGCTTGAAGGGATCGAACTTGTGGTCGTGGCAGCGGGCGCAGCCCAGGGTCACGCCCAACAGCGCCGAGCCGACCGCATTGGTCATTTCCGTCAGGACTTCATTGCGGCTGGAGGCGACCTCCTGATTGCCGGCATTCTTGCGCAGCGGTCCCAGCCGGTTGAACCCGGCGGCGATCAGGGTTTCGTCTTCCTTCGGGCTGATCTCGTCGCCGGCGAGCTGCTCGGTCAGAAAACGGTCGTATGGCTTGTCGTTGTTGAACGCGCGGATCACGTAGTCGCGGTAGCGCCAGGCGTCCTTGCGGTGGGTGTCGTATTCGAAGCCGTCGGTTTCGGCGAAACGCACCACGTCCAGCCAGTGCTGTCCCCAGCGCTCGCCGTAACGCGGGCTGTCGAGCAGGCGGTCCACCAGCTTCGAGTACGAGCCGGGCGATTTATCGGCGGCAAAGGCGGCGATTTCCTGCGGTGTGGGCGGCAAGCCCGTCAGATCGTAAGACAGCCGGCGGATAAGAACGGCGCGGCTGGCCGGCGGCGAAGGGCGCAGTCCTTCCTTCTTCAAGCGCGCCAGGATGAACGCGTCGACCGGTGTGGACGCCCAGGCGCGATCCGCCGCCAGGGTGAACTTGGGAACCTCCGGCTGGGATCGAGGGACGAAGGCCCAGTGCCGGCGATCGGTGGCCGTGTACTTTTCCAGCGGCGCGACCGACTCGGCGGCCAGCAGGACCGAAAGCAGCGTCAGGCTGGGAGTCAGAATGCGAACGCGCACTTAATGATGATACAACAAGCGGGCGCCGCGCCCACGCTACCATGGAGAGATGCATGATCTGGCATTCTTCCGGGCGAATTTGGACGCGGTGGCCACACGCCTGGCCACGCGGGCGAACCCGCCCAACCTGGATGGCTTCCGCGAATTGGATGCGCGCCGCCGCGCGGCCATTGCCGAGGCCGAGGAGTTGAAGGCCCGGCGCAACTCCGGGAGCGCGGAGATCGCCAAGCTGCGCAAGCAAGGCGTGGACACCTCCCAGCAGCAGCTCCAGGTGCGCGAGCTGGGCGAGCGGATCGCCGAGCTGGACGAGCAGGCGAAGTCGCTGGAAGAGTCGTTTCAGGAAGTGCTGGCCGGTATCCCCAACTTGCCCCACGAATCCGTTCCCGCCGGCCGCGATTCCGAGGACAACCTCGAAGTGCGCCGGGTAGGGCAGCCGCCCTCGTTCGCCTTCGCACCGAAGGCCCACTGGGATCTGGGGCCGGAGCTGGGGATTCTCGATCTGGAGCGCGCCGCCAAGGTCACCGGCGCCCGCTTCGCCGTGTACTGGGGCCTGGGGGCCAGACTGGAGCGGGCCCTGATCAACTTCATGCTCGATGTGCACACCCGCGAGCACGGCTATCTGGAAGTCCTGCCGCCGTTCCTGATCAACTCGGCCAGTCTTTTCGGCACCGGGCAGTTGCCCAAGTTCGCCGACGACCTGTTCAAGTGCGAGAAATACGATTTCTGGCTCGCGCCGACCGCCGAGGTGCCGGTGACCAACCTGTTCCGCGACGAAACGCTGGAGACCGGCAGCCTGCCCTTGTCGCTGTGCGCTTACACGCCCTGTTTCCGCAGCGAAGCGGGATCCTATGGGCGCGACGTGCGCGGCATCATCCGCCAGCACCAGTTCCAGAAGGTGGAGTTGGTGAAATTCACCCGTCCGGAGCAGAGCTATGGGGAGTTGGAAAAGCTGACCGCCGACGCCGAAGATATCCTGCGCCGGCTGGGTCTGCCCTTTCGCACGGTGGTGTTGTGCACCGGCGACATGGGTTTCTCTTCCGCCAAGACCTACGACATCGAAGTGTGGCTTCCGGGCCAGAACGGCTACAAGGAGATCTCCTCGTGCTCCAACTACGAGGCGTTTCAGGCGCGCCGCGCCCGGATCCGATTCAAGAACGCCAAAGGGAAGTCCGAGTACGCCCACACCCTGAACGGCAGCGGCCTGGCGGTGGGGCGGACCTGGGTGGCGATTGTGGAAAACTACCAGCAGGCGGATGGCACGGTAGTGGTGCCGGAACCGCTGCGGCCGTACTTGAACGCCGAATTGATCGGGAAATCGGGGCTGAAGTAGCTAGCGGCCACGCGCGCGGCTCTGAACCGGTATACGGCCAAGGTTAGCGAGCCGCGACCGTGGGAGCGGAGTCACCCTTTGCTCAGCCATGCATGAAGTCCTCGCGGCGCAGACCGAGCCGCGCGAGCTTGGAGGCCAGAGTCGTGGGTTTCAGTCCCAAGAGCGCGGCCGCGCCGTTTGCGCCGTAGATCTTGCCCCTGGCCTGCTTCAGCGCCGCCACGACCAGCTCCTTCTCCTGATCCTTCAGACCGGTCAAGAACGGCCCGGCGGCCGGGCGGGCAGAGTGGACTCGCCGCTGTCTCGGATCGAGATGCAGCGTGAAGGCTCCATGCGCCGCCAGAATCGCGGCGCGTTCGATCACATTCTGCAGCTCCCGCACGTTGCCGGGCCATTCGTACTGCTCCAGCTCTTTGATCTGGGCCTGGGTGAAGGAGGGAGTCCGGATCCGCAGTTTCTGCGTCGCGATCCGCAGGAAACGCTCCGCCAGGGGAACAATATCTTCGCGCCGCTCCCGGAGGGGCGGCACTTCGATCGGAAACACGCTGAGCCGGTAGTACAGGTCGAGGCGGAACCGGCCGGCCGAGGCTTCCTGTACCAGGTCCCGATTGGTCGCTGAGATGAGCCGGACGTGAACGGTTCGTGTCCGGTCTTCTCCGACCCGCTCAAACTGCCCCTCCTGGATGACGCGCAGCAGCTTCCCTTGCAGATCGAGCGGAATCTCACCGACCTCGTCGAGAAAAAGGGTGCCCCCATCGGCGAGCTCGAAACGGCCGGCCCGGTCCTTGATCGCGCCGGTGAAAGCGCCGCGCGCGTGGCCAAAAAACTCGCTCTCGAACAACTCTTTCGGAATGGCCGCGCAGTTGACGCGAACCAGCGGCTTGCTCCTTCGCTCGCTGAGATCATGGACGGCCCTGGCCACCAATTCCTTGCCCGTGCCGGACTCGCCACAGATCAACACATGGGCTTCCGTGGGAGCCACCATCGCGATCTGATTGCGAATCCTGGCCAGCGCCGCGCTGGGGCCGGCCAGCTCATCCAGACCGGCCGCGCTCCGCAGCTCGGCCCGAAGATACTCGTTCTCCCGCTCCAGGCCCTTCTGCCGGTCGATGCAACTCAAGGCTCCTACCGTGCCGGCGATTTCGCCGGAGGCATTCCGGTACGGCGTCGCCTGCACCGAGATCCATCTCGTCGTCCCGTCCTTGGCGATCAACTCGTGCTCGTAATCTTCGTCCGACCCGGAGAGCCGCTCCTGGAGACGCCGCCGCATGAGATCCCAGTTCTTCCTGGGAGAAAGAACCTGGTAGCTGATCCGCCCGAGCAGCTCCTCGGAAGAGTAGCCGCTGATCTCCTTCATGCGCACATTGGCGTAGAGGATGCGGCTCTCGTTGTCGGTGATGATCACGCCCTCCGCCAGGCTGTCCAGGATCGTCCGGTAGAACTCCTCGCGTTCTCCGTAGATCGCGGCGAGATTGCCGGCCTGATGGGTTTCGGCGCCAACCAGGCCGTCCCGCAGTCGTGGCTTCTGGTGGGGCATAGCAGCATTCTAGCAACGATTCGTCGTTGCTTTCAACGAGGCTCGTTGCTCTCCACGGCTCCCCGTTGTGGCGTCCGGCGTCGAGCTATTCAATTTCAATGACTTAAGACAGCGATCGCTTTGGCCAACCGGATGCATTCCACATAGGCGAAAGAGCAAGAGAATGATCACGATTCGTAAAGCTGAAGATCGAGGCCACGCCAACCACGGCTGGCTGGATACTCACCATACCTTTTCATTCGCCGATTACTACGACCCGGAACACACCCAGTTCCGCGCGCTGCGAGTGTTGAACGAGGACCGCGTGACGGGGGGACAGGGATTCGGGCTGCACCCGCATCGCGACATGGAGATTATCTCCTACGTGGTGTCGGGAGTGCTCGAACATCGGGACAGCATGGGGAGCCGGGCGGTGATGAAGGCGGGCGACGTTCAGCGCATCAGCGCCGGAACCGGCATCCGGCACAGCGAGTTCAACGGCTCCCCGGTCGAGCCGGTGCATTTCCTGCAGATCTGGATTACGCCGGACCGGCGTGGTGTCCAGCCGGACTACGCCGAGAAGTCCTTCGCGGGAATCGAGCCGGGCGAACTTCACCTCATCGCTTCGAAAACGGGAAGCGCGGGTTCGATTCCGATTCACCAGGACGCGGACGTTTACGTCGCCAAGCTTGCCGCGGACGGCGTGGTGGAGCGCCGCTTCGCTCCCGGCCGCTCCGGCTGGCTGCAGGTGATTGAAGGCCGGCTCACGGCCAACGGCGAGGCCCTTGGCCCCGGCGACGGTGCGTCCATCCGCGGCGAAGAGCGGCTCAGCCTGCGGGCCGCGCGGGATGCTCACTTTCTGTTCTTCGATCTGAATTGACTTCTCAATACGAAAGGAAAAACTACCATGAACATCAGGACTCTCACTTCACGAAACGCTCTGGCGCCGGCTTTGGGCCTGCTGGGGCTGACCGGCTCGGCGCTTGCCCAGAGCGCCTACACCATCGACGCCACGCACTCCTCGGCGCAGTTCAGCGTGCGCCACATGATGATTTCGAACGTCAAAGGCGAGTTCACCAAGGTTAACGGAACGATCGTTTACGACGCCCGGAATCCAGGCGCTTCCAAGTTCGACGCCGCGATCGACGTCGCCACCATCAACACGCGCGAGCCGAAGCGCGACGCGCACCTGAAGCCTCGGGGGTCACCTCAAAACCGACCATAGAGGGTCACTTCAAAACCGACCAACGGACATCCCTCTGGACAAGAACTTGTTTTACC
>JACOSH010000495.1 GCA_016178945.1 Acidobacteriota bacterium | reverse complement strand
GGCAGCCCGGGCTCAATCGTCCTTTCCACTACGCACCGGGACTGCTCCAGCGCAACTTTGCTCGACTCCACTCCGTCCTCGATTACCGCCTCGACGGACAAGGGCTCGCGTTCCCGGATGACCCGGCCCGCCTTGGCGCTCACGAACCGCAAGACCTGTTCGACCAGAGCGGTCAGTTTCTCGCCCTCCTGCTGGATCAGGGCTCCATATCGTTCCACCTGCGCGGGATTATTGGCCATCCGGCCGCGCAGATTGTAGGCGGCGGTGCGGATCACGGTGAGCGGCGTGCGAAGCTCGTGCGAGACTCCGGCTACGAAGTCCATCTGGATCTCGGCCAGCCTCTGCGCCTGGCGCGTGAATCGAACCAAAGCGGCGATCGCCGCCAGCATCAGGAGAAGAATGGACGTGGTAACGGCCAGGTTGCGCCAGCGGGCCCGGGAAACAACCGCTTCCAGGGATCCCGCGCGGTGACGAACGGACAACTGCCAGCGTCCCCGTGGCGCGCCGGGCATGGGAGGGCCCGGACCTCCGCCTGGTCCTCCTTCGCGCATGCCGGCCGGTCCCGGGCGGCGCATGAACCGATCGTACTGCACCTCGAACAGGCCGACGGAAGCGTCCTCGTGGCCTGCCATCCGCGCCGCCGGATCGGGATTGGACTGATAGAGCAGCGTGGACGGGTCCGATCGCGTGGAGACTTCCGCCTGATAATCCAGCTTCCCTTCGCTCCCCAGATGGCGCTGGAGCAACTCCGGCAGAAGGGTCGAACGTACATAGTCCAGGTCCAACTCGACAATCAGCCACTCGGCCTCGCGCCGGCCAAACCGGGGAGGTCCGGAGGCGTCTTCAGGAGGCCGAAAACGGGGCAAGTCGATGAGAGCAGCGTCCTCTCCAGTGAACGGCCCGGGTGGGCGACGGCCCTCCCAAGGCTGGTCCGACAGCCTGGCAGCCAGCCTGTCCCGCAACGCGTTCCAAGCCAAAGGCCACTCGCCCGGAAGGAAGAATCCTGTTTGCAGATCCAGACTTCGGAAGACCAGCGTGCCTTCTTGCGGCGCCACCCGCGCGATGCGGCGAAAGAGGTCCGGATGGCGGCCTGCAGCCTTCCATTGAGCGTAGCGGTGGGTGTAATCCTGCTCGCTCTCTTCGCCAGGGCCGCTGGGAAGCAGCGCCGCGCAAGCGGCGGTGATTTCGGTATTGAAATCCTGGCTGAGCCGGAGAAGACTCGTCTGCAGGCTCCGCCGAAGCCGCTCATGTTCCGCGACACCGATCTCTCCGATCCAACGGAACTGCAAGACGCCCAACACGCCGCAGAGGCTAACCAGCAGGCCCACGGCTATCCAGGAGAGCAACGCCCGTGGTTGGTTCTTCTCCAGCGTCATGAAGGGCATCTCTGGGCCCTTTCTTACACTAACCGCTTGGAAGCTCGCCGCGCTACCAAGGGTTGGTAAAAACAGTGTTAAGAAGGTTAAGCTTTCCGGCTCCGCCGAAACTTAGCGGGGTGGCGACGTGTCAGACATCACATGAGACAAACGTTGTCCGCGCAGTCCGGCCTGGCGGCCACTCCGAACCGCCGCCGCTTTCTGTTCGGCCTGGGGTTGAGTTCGGCAATGTTCACCGTTCCCGGCGCTTTCGCGGAGGAACTGGTCCTGACACCGGCGCAGACCGAAGGCCCCTTTTATCCGGACAAGCTGCCCCTCGATACCGACAACGACCTGTTGGTGATCAACAACAGCATCACCCCGGCCGTCGGGGAGATCACCTATCTCAGCGGGCGCATCCTGGACGCGCGCGGCGAACCGGTGCGAAATACGGTCGTCGAGATCTGGCAGACGGACAGCAACGGCGCCTACATTCACAGCCAGAGCGGGAACCGCGAGAACCGCGACGCCAACTTCCAGGGTTTCGGGCGGTTTCTCACGGGATCGAGCGGCGAATACCTCTTCCGCACCATCAAGCCCGTCCTCTACCCCGGCCGCACGCGTCACGTCCATTATTCGGTGCAGGCGCCCGGCCGTCCGAAGCTGACCACGCAATGCTACGTCGAGGGCGAACCGCAGAACGAAGCGGACGGAGTTCTGCGCGGGATCCAGGACCCCAGGGCCAGGGCGTCGGTGATAGTCCCCTTCGCTCCCCTGGAGGGTTCCAAGATCGGCGAGCTGAACGCCCGCTTCGACGTCGTTCTCGGGTTCACCCCGGAAGAGTAGGGGACATGCGGAACACTCATCGAAATCGCCTGTTGATCCCAGTCCTGCTGGCGTTTGCGCCGGCGCTGGTGGCCCAGAAGGCGCCGGGCCGCTACATCGTCGAGCTCACCACCGAGCCGGTGTCCGAGCACGTGGCGCGATTATCGGGTCGCGGTAGAATGCAGAGCGCCCAGGCGTCGGCTCATCGCGCCCGGGTCCGCGGCGAGCAGCAGCAGGCGCGCCTCCATTTGGAGGGGCGGCGGGCGCGGGTGCTGGATAGTATCGACACCGTCGGGAACGCCCTGTTTGTGCAGGTCCCGGACGCCGACGCCGCTCAACTGGCCTCACTGCCCGGCGTCAAGCGCGTGCTGCCGGTGCGCATGATGCACATGGTGCTGGACCGGGCCGTCCTCCTTCATCGGGTCGCGGACGCCTGGAACCAGATTGGAAGCGATCGCGCCGGCGCGGGGGTCAAGATTGCCATCATCGATAGCGGCATCGATGTCTCCCATCCCGGATTCCAGGACTCTTCGCTTACCGTGCCGGACTCGTTCCCGCGCGTGAACTTCAACTCCGATCTGGCCAACACCAACAACAAGATCATCGTGGCGCGCAGCTATGTGAGCCTGCTGACGAACCGCGATCCGGACCTCTCGGCCCGGGATCATGTGGGCCACGGCACGGCTCTGGCCATGATCGCCGCCGGAGTTCGCAACGCCGGTCCGCTGGCGACCATCACCGGCGTGGCCCCGAAGGCCTTCCTGGGAAACTACAAAGTTTTCGGCACTCCGGGTTTTAACGACAGTGCGTCCGACGACGCGATCCTCAAGGCCATCGACGACGCGGTCGCCGACGGCATGGATATCATCAGCCTGAGCCTGGGCGACGACCTGGCGCCCCGATTGAGCGACGACCTGGATGTGCAGGCCGTGGAACGGGCCTTCAAGGCGGGCGTCCTGGTGGTCGCCGCCGCGGGGAACAATGGCCCGGACCTCAATACGATCGGCTCGCCCGCGACGGCGCCCTCGGCCATCGCGGTTGGCGCCACCTCCAACGACCGGACCTTCGCGGCCAGCGTCGAGGTCGCGGGTCTTTCTTCGTTTGTCGCCGTGGCCGGCGACGGGCCAGTCCCGGCCGCGCCGGTCACCGCTTCGATCGCCGATGTCGCCGCGCTGGACGGCAGTGGCCTCGCTTGCTCGCCGCTGCCCGCCGGCAGCCTCACCAGCCGCATCGCCCTGATCCTGCGCGGAACCTGCACCTTCGAGATCAAGCTCAACAATGCCCAGCGAGCGGGCGCGATGGCGGCTCTGATCTACGCGGCCCAGGATTCACCCAAACCGATCCCCATGGCAGTGGGCCTGGCGGCCCTGCCGGCGGAAATGATCGGCTACGAGGCCGGCGTGGCGATCAAAGAGAGCCTTGCCCGGCAGTCGCCGGTAGCCGCCACGGTGCGATTCACACCGGGCGCGGTAGCCACGATCCCCAACCGGCTCACGGATTTCTCCGCCGCCGGACCCAACGTGGACGCGGGCATCAAGCCGGACCTGATGGCGGTGGGCGGCGATATTTACGTCGCCACTCAGACGCTCAACCCGAACGGAGACATGTACGATCCCAGCGGGTACATCCTGGTGGATGGGACCAGCTTCTCCACTCCCCTGGTCGCCGGCGCCGCGGCGCTGATCAAGAGCGCGCGCCCGGGCCTCTCGGCCGCTCAGTACCGCTCACTGCTGATCAACTCGGCCGCGGCCGTCCAGACCCTCTCCGGACAAACACCCGGCGTGCAACAGGCCGGCGCCGGGCTGCTGGATGTCCAAGCGGCCCTGCAATCGACGGTGACGGCCTATCCGGCTTCGCTCAGCTTCGGGGCCGGCGGCGGAGACGCGCGGACCAGCCGCGTGGTCACGATCACCAACGCCGGCGCCAACACCGAGACATTTGTGATTTCGGCCGTCCCGCGATCGGAAGGGCCGGTCCCCACCGTGCCGGCGGGAACTATCGAGCTGGCCGCGGGCGCCTCGCTCGACCTGCCCGTCACGTGGAGCGGTAGCGGACTGGCGGCGGGCGCTTATGAAGGCTACCTGACCATCACGGGGACCTCGTCCGGAACCCAGGCCCGCCTGCCGTACTGGTATGCCGCAACGACCTTCACACCCGCCAACGTCACCGTTCTGGACGCCATCACGGCCGCCCGGCGCGGCAGTGTCCAGCGAAACGCGATCCTGCTCCGGATCACCGACAGCGCCGGCGTGGTGCTGGCGGACGCGCAGCCCGGAGTCACCGTGGTCTCCGGCGGAGGCCTGGTCCGGGGCATGACTTCGTATGACGGCGAAGTGCCCGGCCTCTTCGGAATCGACCTGCAGCTTGGCCCTGCCGCGGGAACCAACGTGTTTCGTATTCAGGCCGGCGGCGCCACGGCGGAGGTCGCGATTACCGCACGGTAGTCTATCCCTTGGCCTTCCGGATCTCCTCCACCAATGCCGGAACGACCTGGAACAAGTCGCCCACAATCCCGTAATCGGCGACCTCGAAGATGGGGGCGTTGGAGTCCTTGTTGATGGCGACGATGCACTTGGAACCCTTCATGCCGACCAGGTGCTGGATGGCGCCCGAGATGCCGACGGCGACGTACATCTTGGGGGCCACGGTTTGTCCGGAGCTGCCGACCTGGCGCTCCATGGGGAGCCAGCCGCTGTCGCAGATCGGGCGCGAGGCGGCCAGCTCGGCGCCCAGCGCGTCCGCGAGTTTCTGCACGATGGGGATGTTCTCCGCTTCCTTGATGCCGCGTCCCACCGACACGATGATCTCGGCGCTGGTGAGGTCGACGGCGCGCTGCGATTCGCGAAACCATTCGCCCGGCTTGTGGCGGATCGCGGAAGCCTCGAGCGCGGGCGTAAAGGTTTCCACTGCGGCGGCGCCGCCGGCAAGCTGGTCGGCGCGATAGGCGCCGGCTTGCAGGGAGGCGAAGTAGGGGGGATCGCCGGCGAAGCAGACATCGGCGTTGATCTTGCCTTGAAAGAGCTGGCGAATCAGCGTCAGCTTCCCGTCCGCGACGCGATGGCCGACCGCATCGCTCACCAGCACGCGCCCCAGAGACGCAGCCAGTTTGGGGGCGAAATCCCGCACCTGATAAGTGTGGGGGAAGACCACCAGGTAGGGATTCGTCCGGGCGATGAGCTGGCGCAGCGCCGACGTGAAGCCGTCCGGCGTGTACCGCGCCAGCAGGTCGTGCTCGACTGCGTGGACCTTGGCCACGGCCTTGGAGGCCAGCTCCGCGGCCACCCCCGCGACCCCGCTCCCGGCCACGGCCGCTTCCACGGGCTGGCCCAATTCCGCGCCGATCTGCAGCGCCGCCGCCACCGTCTCCCAGGACATGCGATTCATCACGCCGGCCCGCTGTTCGACCACCGCCAGAACGCTCATATCACTCGCGCCTCGAATCTCAGTTTCTCCACCAGTTTGGCCGCGACTTCCTTGGGCGGCCCCTCAAACAGTTGCGCCTGTTTGGCGCGGCCCGGCGGATAAATGCGGGTCACCGCCATCGCCGGCGCGCCGGGCGATCCCAGCTCCGCCACGGTCACGCGCCGGATCTCTTTGCTCTTGGCCTTCTTGATCCCCATCAGCGTGGCGTAGCGCAGCTTGCTGATGCCGGACTGGATGGTCAGCAGCGCGGGCAGCGGCATCTCGACGTGCTGGAACCAGCCGTCTTCGAGCTCGCGCTTGACGCGGATTCCGGCGCCCTCCACCTCCACCTGCATGATGATGGTGGCGTGAGGAAGACCCATCAACTCGGCCAGGATCACGCCGGTCTGGCCATAACCGAGGTCGTCGGACTGGAGGCCGGTCAGGACCAGGTCGGGATTTTCCGCGGCCAGCGCCGCCGCCATCAGGCGGGAAACGGCCAGCGGGTCGAACGCGCCGAGGTTCTCCTCTTCGATATGGACGGCGCGATCGGCGCCCTTGGCCAGTGCCTCGCGAATGGTTTGGGCGGCGCGGGCCGGGCCGGCGCACAGCGCCACTACTTCCCCGCCATGTTTCTCTTTCAACTGCAAGGCCGCTTCCAGGGCGTAGGCGTCGGGCTCGTTGATCTCGAAGGTGAGGTCGTCTTCCTGGATCCACGAGCCGGCGGCGTTGATGCGCAGCAGCGAGTCTCTCGCCGGCGCCTGCTTGATGCAAACGATGAGCTTCATAGGTGTCAGGTGTTAGGTGCTAGGTGTTAGGGGGTTCCACTACTGGCCGAAGGTGAAGCCCTAGCTAGCACCTAACACCCGACACCTAACACCTTCCTCATGCCTAACACCATTTCTTGAAGATCAACGCCCCGTTTGTCCCGCCAAAACCGAAGGAGTTGGACAAGGCGTGGACCATCTTCAGGGGACGAGCGTGGTTCGGGACGTAGTCGAGATCGCATTCCGGATCCGGGTTGTCGTGATTGATCGTGGGCGGAGCGATCTGGTCGCGCAGCGCCATCACCGTGATGCCCGCCTCCAGTCCGCCCGCGCCTCCCAGCAGATGCCCGTGCATGGACTTGGTCGAGCTGACCGCCAGCTTGTAGGCGTGCTCGCCGAAACAACGCTTGATGGCCTGGGTTTCGATGCGGTCGCCGACCTCGGTGGAAGTGCCGTGCGCGTTGATGTAGTCGATCGCGCTGGGCTCCAAATGGGCGTCGCGCAGCGCGTTGCACATCACGCGATAGGCGCCGTCGCCGTCCTCCGACGGCGCGGTGAGATGATAGGCGTCGCCGCTCATTCCGTAGCCGACGATCTCAGCCTGGATGTGGGCTCCGCGGCGCTGGGCGGTTTCCAGCTCTTCCAGAATGAGGATGCCCGCGCCCTCGCCGACGATGAAGCCGTCGCGATCGCGGTCCCATGGCCGGCAGGCCTTCTCCGGCGCCTCATTGCGAGTGGAAAGCGCCCGCATCGCGGCGAACCCGCCGATGCCCATCGGGCAGATACAGGCTTCCGCGCCGCCGCAGATCATGCTGTCGGCGTAACCGTGCTGGATCAGGCGATACGAATCGCCGATGGCGTGCGCGCTGGTGGTGCAGGCCGTGGCGGTGGCCGAATTCGGGCCCTTGGCGCCGGTGCGGATCGAGACCTGGCCCGAGGCCAGGTTGACGATGGTGGCGGGGATGAAAAACGGAGAGATGCGGCGCGGTCCGTGTTCGAGATAATTGCGGTGCTCGCGCTCGATGACGTCGAAACCGCCGATTCCGCTGCCGATATAGACGCCGGTCAGCTCTTCCTCGCCCGGCCGCACTCTGAATCCGGAGCAGGACACGGCGTATTCGGTCGCCGCAAGAGCGAGCTGAATGAACCGCCCCATCTTCTTGATTTCTTTTTTCTCGATGTACTGAGCGGGGTCGAACTCCTTGACTTCCCCGGCGATGCGGCAGGCGAAGGCCGAGGCGTCGAACGACTCGATCTTCGCAATCCCGTTGCGGCCCGCTTTGACGCCCTGCCAGGTTGCGTCGGTGCCGATGCCCAGCGGCGAGACCAGCCCGACCCCCGTGATTACCACCCTGCGTGCCAAACGTCCTCCCGCCTGAGACTACTTCTTGCCCGTCTTGTTCTGGATATACTCGACGGCGTCCTTCACGGTGGCGATCTTCTCGGCGTCCTCGTCGGGGATTTCCAGCTCGAACGCCTCCTCGAACGCCATGACGAGTTCGACGATGTCCAGCGAGTCGGCGCCCAGGTCGTCGACGAAGGACGCCGTGCCGTCAACCTGACTCTCGTCGACGCCTAGCTGTTCGACAATGATCTGCTTCACCCTCTGCTCAACTGACATGATTCCTCCCTGCTCAAGTGGGTACAAACTCATTGATTCTAGCGATCACGGGCCGTAACCGCAAGTATCGCCCGCGATGCGGTGGAACTTCGGTGGACGGTAAGTAGTCTCTAACAGCCCGTGGCAAGAACCGCTTCGCGACCGGACTTCCGAGCCACAACCATACTTCCGAGCCGCAACCGTGAGGGAGCGGATCTTGCCACGGGCTGCTAAGCCTTCAGGATGCCATACTTTGGTCCGGAGTGGGGGACCCGGTTTGGCTCCACCCGCGCGACCGGATATCCTGGTGGAGTCCGCTGGACAAGAGAGGAGAAGCTCATGAACGTAAGGTTAGCGATGCTCTCTGTGCTGTTGACCGCCTGGGCGGTGTTCCCTCAGAACGGCTCCCAGCTCAAAGACTGGAATCCGGTGGCCAACGAGATCCGCGTCAACCCGAAGTCGCCGTGCGGCGATCTGCGCGGCCTGACCGGCTATGGGTATTCCGTCTCGACCGCCATCGCGATGCCCGCGACGGCCGAGGCGCCGGAGCATTGCCGCGTCTCCGGCCAGATCCTGCCGGAAGTCCGCTTCGAGGTGAACCTCCCGAGCGCTTGGAACCGGCGCCTCTACATGTTCGGCAACGGCGGGTTTGCCGGCGAGCCGTTCGAGGCGCAGGGCCGGGTCTCGCACCGGAATCGCGCGCTGCGATCCGGATTTGCGGTGGCCGCGACCGACACCGGACACGACGCCTCCGCGGAGCCGCTGGCCACCTTCGCGGTCAGCCGCCAGAAGCTGCTCGATTACGCCTACCGCGCGGTGCATGTGACGGCCGAAACCGCCAAGCAGTTGGTCCGGGCCTACTACGGCGCGCCGCAAGCCCGCGCCTACTTCGACGGCTGCTCGACGGGCGGGCGGCAGGGGTTGATTCTGGCGCAGCGTTTTCCGAACGATTTCGACGGAATCGTGGTGGGCGCGCCGGTGCTCGATTTCTCGAGCACCATGATCTCCTATGCCTGGATCGCCCAGGCGCTGGCCGCGGCGCCCATTCCCTCGGCCAAGCTGAAGATCCTGGCCGAGCGCGTCTACGAGCAATGCGACGGCAAGGATGGGCTAAAGGACGGTCTGATCGACGACCCGCGGAAGTGCGCCTTTGAGCCTTCGCGCGACCTGCCGAAGTGTTCTGGCGAAAGCGACGGCGCCGATTGCTTCACCGCCAAGCAGATTGGCGCGCTGGAAAAGATCTATGGGGATATCGTCGGCCAAGGCCGGCGTTTGTTCCCGGGCTGGCCCGTCGGCGCCGAGGTAGCGGGGGCGAATGGCCGCAGCGGCTGGGAGGGCTGGCTGGTGCGCGACGATGCGCGCACGATCTCGGTTAGCTTCGGCGAGACCTTCTTCCGCTACATGGGCTTTCCCGAGAAGGACGCCAATTATGACCTGAGCCGCTTCGACTTCGACCGCGATCCAGGGCGCATGACGGCGATCCGGCAAGTGCTGGATGCGACCGAGCCGGATCTTTCGAGTTTCCGGTCCCGGGGCGGCCGCATCGTGATGTACTACGGCTGGGCCGATCAGGCGCTCAATCCACGAATGGGCGTTGAATACTACGAAAAAGTGGCCGAGCGGATGGGTCCCGAGACCACCGGCTTCATGCGCCTGTTCATGGCGCCTGGCATGTTTCATTGCGCCGGCGGCGTGGGTCCCAGCACATTCGACGCGTTGACGCCGCTGATCGAGTGGGTCGAAAAAGGCGCCGCGCCGGAGAAGATCGTGGGAGCGCGGATGGCCGCCGGCAAGCCGGTCCTCACGCGGCCGCTGTGTCCCTATCCTCAGGTGGCCAGGTATAAGGGAACAGGCAGCGTCGACGACGCGGGCAGTTTTGTGTGCCAGAAGCCATAGGCCGCAACCGCCGGCCACCGCTTATAATGAGAGAGCGTGACTGCGAAGACCTTTTACCTGGAAACCTTCGGCTGCCAAATGAATGCGCACGACTCGGAGAAGGTCGTGGGCACGCTGCTTCACCAGGGCTACCGGCAGGTGGATGCGCCGGAAGCGGCCGAATTGGTGCTGTACAACACCTGCAGCATTCGCGACAAAGCGGAGCAGAAAGTATTCAACCGCCTGCAGCAGTTCAAGCGACAGGCGGGCAAAGGCAAGGTGTTCGGCGTGCTCGGCTGCGTGGCGCAGCAGGAGGGCGAGCGCATCTTTGAGAAAGCGCCGCACGTGAGCCTGGTGGCCGGGTCGGCCAGCTACACCAAGCTGCCGGAGATGCTGGTGCAGCTTGAGGCGGGCAACCGCCGGGTGACCGGGCTGTCTCTGGACACCGAGGAGACCTTCGAGACGCCTTTCACGCGGCGCGACAATCCGCACCGGGCCTACATCACCATCATTGAAGGCTGCGACAAGTCGTGCGCCTACTGTGTGGTGCCTTTCACGCGCGGGCCGGAGCGCAGCCGCGCGGGCGCCGGAGTCATCGAGGAAGCGCGAGGGCTGGCCGCGGCCGGCTACACCGAGATCCAACTGCTGGGCCAGAATGTCAACAGCTATCGCGACCCCTCGCCTACTGGCTGGGATTTCGCCACTCTGCTCGCGCGGGTGGGCGAGATTCCCGGGATACGCCGCGTGCGTTTCACGACCTCGCACCCGCGGGATTTCGGAAAGGACATCGTCGACGCGATCGACGCGAATCCCGTGCTGTGCAACCACGTCCATCTGCCCGTGCAGTCCGGATCGAGCAGCGTGCTGCAGTTGATGGATCGCTCCTACACGCGGGACGAGTACCTGCGCCGGATCGAATGGCTGAAGAAGGCGCGCCGGAACATTGCCATCACCACCGACATCATCGTGGGCTTCCCCGGCGAGACGGAGGCCGACTTCAGGCAAACGCTCGATCTGCTGGACGAAGTGGAATACGATTCGCTGTTCAGCTTCAAGTATTCGCCGCGCCCCAATACCGCGGCGTTGGCCATGGGGGACCAGATCCCGGAAGCGGAGAAGACGCTCCGCCTGATGATCCTGGTGGAGAAGCAGCGCGCCATCCAGATCCGGCGCAATTCGGAGCTGATCGGCTGCGTGGAGGAAGTCCTGGTGGAAGGCCGCCACGAGGCGCTGGGGCAGTGGATCGGCCGCACCGCGCAGAACCGCACCCTGAACTTCACCGGGGGCGGGGAGGCGCTGGTGGGCCGGTATCTGCCGGTGCGGGTGACCCGCGCGGGACCCAATTCCCTGGTGGGCGAGGCTGTGGTCTAATGGAGTCGGGAGGGTCATATGGAGTTGGAGATGAAGATTCGTGGCCTGATGATGGATCCGGTTACCAACATGCCCATCGTCATCCTCAAGGATGTGAGCGGAAACAGCGTTCTGCCGATCTGGGTGGGCATCTACGAAGCCAACGCCATCGCCCTCGAGATCGAAAAAGTCACCACTCAACGCCCCATGACTCACGACCTCATTAAGAGCCTGCTGCTGGGGCTGAACACCGGAATCCGGAAAGTTGTGGTCAACGAGCTGCGCGAGGACACCTTCTACGCGCTGATCTGGCTGGAGAAGGACGGCGAGCTGATCAGCGTGGACTCCCGTCCTAGCGATGCCCTGGCGCTGGCCCTACGGCTGGACTGCCCGATCTATGTCGACGAGACAGTGCTGAAGTCCTCCAAGGTGGCGACCGCGGCCTCCGACAAGATCAACAACGAAGAGATGCGGCGCTGGCTGGAGGGGCTCAACGACGAGGACCTCGGCCGCTACAAGATGTAGTCCCTTGACCGAAAAACTGGAGCGCCTGGCCGCGGCCGGAATCCAACTGCTTCCCGCGGAGATGCAATCCCACTACGTGTTCGAGCGCGACGGGTTCGTGTCGCTGGTGGATCGCGCGGCCGGCGGTTTCGGCGCGATCGGCACTCCGGCCAAACTGACCGGACGCGGCTTGGCGCTGCTGGTGTGGCGCGGCGAGCGGGCCTTCTTTGTGAGCAAGGGTTTTGAGGAGGAAGCGGATGACGGTGAAGTGGCCGCGCTGCGCCGCTTCCTGTCGGATCTCGAACAGGCCCTCGAGTAGCTACTCCAGATTCAGAACCTGACGCAGCGTTCCCGTCTCGTGCTGGATCTTCTGCTGCAAGAGCATGATCGCGTAGATCAACTGCTCGGGACGCGGCGGGCAACCCGGCACGTAGACGTCCACGGGAATCACCTGGTTCACCGGGACCAGCGCGTAGTTGTTGAACACGCCCGTCGAGGTGGCGCAGGCGCCCATCGAGATCACCCACTTCGGCTCGGGCATCTGCTGGTACAGCCGCCGGATCACCGGCGCCATCTTGTTGCTCACCCGGCCGGCGATGATCATCAGATCCGACTGCCGCGGCGAGCCGCGAAACACCTCGGCGCCGAATCGCGAGATGTCGAACCGCGAGGCCGACATCGACATCATCTCGATGGCGCAGCAGGCCAGCCCGAACGACATCGGCCAGATCGAGTTCTTGCGCGCCCAGTTGATGGCGTTGCCCAGCGTGGTGGTGACAATGCCTTCGTCGGGAGGGGCCTCCAGGCCGGCGTTGTCGATGCGAGCAAACAAGTCCGCCGGACCCGCCGCCATCGGGGTGTCGCCCATGGTTTCATGGTAGCACTTGTCCCAAGTTACGAACGGCCCCGCAAGCCGTGCGATCAGACCACTTCCACGGCTGCGTGATGCCCGCGAGAGTCCCGGAAGGCCGCGTCCCGAGTCACAAGGGTCGCGCCCAGTACTTCGGCCAGCGCCAAGTAAGCCGCGTCGTAGGCGGTGAAGCGGTGGCGCAGTTCCCAGACGCGACCCAGCAGAAGGTCGTGGGGATAGCGGGCAATGGGAAGATCCTGGAAATCCTGCAGCGCCTCCCGCGCGCGGACGGGCGACAGCTCTCGGATAAACCGTACCGCCGCAGGACCTGGGCAACTTCCAGGTCGAGCAGATGCGGCGCGTGCAGGCTTTCGCCCGGCGCCAGAATCCTTTTTTCGATCCGACCGCCCGCCGGCGTGTTGAGGAGCACTTCCAGGACGGCGGAGGCATCGATCACGATCATCGCCGCTCGCGCTCGGCTCGAACCGCCTTGGCCGGCGACACCCGGGGAACCACGGGGCTGCGGTGCGCCAGCCGCTGCCGCAGCTCGGACAGCGTTGGCCGTTCGGCGGCGCGCTCCGCTTCACGAATCAGAAAATCGGACAGCGTCATTCCTTCCAGGGCTGCTTTGGCCTTTAGCCTCCGATGCAGTTCTTCGGGAACCGAGCGAAGCTGGATCATCTTCGGCATGTTCCTAACCCGTTCCTAACATACTCACATGCGATGCGCATGTCAACGCTGGCGTTCCTGGAGGGTGCGCCAGAGGATCGGAAGCATTGCCATATCCTTTTCGCCGGCAGTTTCCTCCTTCACCGCGATCAGGGTCTCCAGGTTGAGCACCCTCACCTTGACGCCCGCTCCCACGTCGATCTCGCTGGCGCTTGCGGCCAGATCCGCGTAG
>JACOSH010000494.1 GCA_016178945.1 Acidobacteriota bacterium | reverse complement strand
CCGCTGGACTGGGTGGTCCTGGCTGCGTCGCTGATCTTCATCGTGTGCTACGGGCTCTGGAAGGGGCGGGGCAGCAACACGATGAACCAATACCTGCTGGCCGGCAAGACCATGCCCTGGTACGCCATGGCGCTGTCGATCATGGCCACGCAGGCTTCGGCCATCACCTTCATCTCCACCACCGGTCAGGCCTACGTCGACGGCATGCGCTTCGTCCAGTTCTACTTCGGGCTTCCGCTGGCCATGGTGATCCTGTCGGCGACCGCCGTGCCTATCTTCCACCGCGCCAATGTCTACACCGCCTACGAATACCTGGAACAGCGCTTCGACTCGAAGACCCGGGCGCTGGCCAGCCTGATCTTCCTGATCCAGCGCGGCCTGGCCGTGGGGCTCGCCTTGTACGCGCCGGCCATTGTGCTTTCCGTGATCTTCGGCTGGCCGGATCGCGTGACCACTCTCATTATGGGGCTGCTGACCATCGGCTATACGGTGGTGGGCGGGATTCAGGCCGTCACCTGGACCGATGTCCAGCAAATGCTGATCATCTTCTTCGGGCTGGCCGTGGCCGTGGTGATGGTGATCGTGCAACTGCCGGCCAATGTCACGCTGTACGACGCGGTGTACCTGGCCGGGCAGGCTGGCCGGCTGAACGCCGTGGATCTGAGTTTTGACTGGAACAACCGCTACAACCTGTGGAGCGGGCTGATCGGCGGAATGTTCCTGATGCTTTCCTATTTCGGCTGCGACCAGTCGCAGGTGCAGCGCTACTTGACCGGCCGGTCGATCGCGCAGAGCAAGCTGAGCCTGCTGTTCAACGCCATGGCCAAGATCCCGATGCAGTTCTTCATCCTGTTTGTCGGCGCCATGGTGTTCGTCTTCTTCCACTTCGAGAAGCCGCCCCTGCTGTTTCAGGAACACGCGCTGGAGCAGGCGAGGGGCCAAAGCGCGTTCGCCGGCGTATCGCAACAGTACGACCAGGCTTTTGCCAGGCGCCGCGAGGCGGCCAGCGAGTTGATTGGCCGCAAGACGCCCCAGGCGGCGGCCGAATACAAGACCGCGCAGCGCGAGTTCGAAGCCGCGCGCAAGCAGGGGGCGGCCCTGGCCGAGAAGGGCTTCAACGATACCAATTACATCTTTCTGAACTTCGTGACCCATTACCTGCCGGCCGGCATCGTGGGTCTGATCATCGCCGTGATCTTTGCCGCGGCCATGTCGACCATTTCGGCGGAGGTCAACTCGCTGGCCACCGTGTCGGTGATCGACATCTATCGGCGGCACCTGAATCGCGGTGCATCGGACCGCCATTATCTGAATGCCTCGCGTCTGGCCACGGCCTTTTGGGGCCTCTACGCGGTGGTCTTCGCCGAGTTCGGCCGGAATCTCGGGTCGCTGATCGAGGCCGTCAACATGGTCGGGTCGCTGTTCTACGGCTCGCTGCTGGGGGTGTTCGTGCTGGCCTTCTTCTTCCCCAAGGTGGGGGGCAACGGGGCGTTTTTCGGCCTCCTGGCGGGCGAGGCCGCCATCTTCTCCGCCTTCCTGTTCACCCCCATTTCCTTCCTCTGGTACAACGTGATCGGCTGCCTGGTGGTGATCGCAACCGGCCTGGCGCTCGGCCGATCCAACTCCTTAAGCCCGATAGGCGCCACGACGTGATTCGGGATGTCCACGTTCCCGGGCCTTTGGAGGTCGGCTGTCGAAGTAGGTTGAGAAGCAGCCCCTCGTTCGAACTCGCGGGGCAGGGTAGAATTGAAACGGAAACAAGTCACTCAGCGATGATCGTCAAACTGAGACGGCGGAATACGCGGTATCCGGATCTGATGCCGGGGCAGCCGTATGTCGTCATCGGAATCGAGGGCGACGAATTCCGAATCCTGAATGACGCAGGCCGGCCCTGGCTCTATCCTCCTCGCGTATTCAAGGTCATCGACGATCGAGAGCCCGCCGATTGGGTTACCGATCTCGGTGAGGACGGCGAGAGGTACGCCTATCCGGCCCCGCTCAACGGGCGCGGATTCTTCGAGGACTTTTTTGAGCAAAAGCCCAAGGCGGTAGGGACGTTTTGGCGCATCGTGAACCAGCGGCTCGCAACTGTGAGTGAGGTCGTACGCATTCACACACGATCCGGCCAGCCGAAGATCACGGCCAGCACACCGGACGGTGCGTACGATGCCCGCCCCACCGCCGGCCCGCGCTGAATCAGGAAGATCAAACTGGCCAGTGCCAGTCGCCTTAGTGGGGGCGACGCTTACGAATGGATTCGAGGATCTGGTCAAGCGTCAGATCCTTCTGCCACTCGTCGCGGTCGCGGGTGTAGTCGCCGGAACCGGATCGATTCAAACGCAGGAATCGAGCAAGACCGTCCGCGCCCAATTCGCGTTTGAGGACGTCAAGGGCATGCCGTTCGAACTGGTCGTCCGTCAATTGGTCGATGGCGATCATAGTCCTTGCTCCTTGATCCAAGATACCGGATTCCGCACCGGAATTCGAGGGTTGCCCAGCCCGCGGGCAGTCCGCTTGATCAGTCGGTCGTCCGTGGAGAGCAGCGCATCCACGCCCGCGGATTCGGCGGCGGCGATGTGGAGCGCATCAAATGGGCCGTAGCCCAAACTCACCAGGCCCTGCGCACGGCGGCCCACGGCATCGTCAACCTCGACACTGGCCGAAGCGAGGGATAGCAGTGTCTCTGCTTCAAGTCGCCGCTCCATGGACGGGTTGCGCCGCGCTTCGTCGTCAAGCGCTTCGCTTGAGATCAACTCCACGGTACCGAGGCGAACACCGGCGAGAACCCGTTCAACGGCTTCTGCTTCCTCCCGGATTCTGGCCTGCGACTGATCGTCGGTGAGCCGACTGAGGCAACTGGCGTCCAAGTAGACCCTCACTAGCGCTCCCGCGATGGCCGTTTCTCCTGCCCCGCCTTTTCGAAATCGGCGATGATTTCGTCTAGGATGTTGGCCAAGGCGCCCGGAACTGGAGGATCCCGATCTTGATTGCTGGCACTTGTTTCGAGTCGCATCGCTGCGGACGCAAGCCTAGCGTCGTCACCCCTACCCCACCCGCCGCGAATAGCCCTGCCAGTAGGGATCGCGCAGCGCCCGCTTGAGGATCTTGTTGGTGCCGCTCTTGGGCAATTCGCCGGGCAGGAACTCCACGCGGCGCGGAAGCTTGTAGTTGGCCAGCCGCGTCCGGCAATGGGCCACCAGTTCCTCGGCGGTCAAAGCGGCGCCATCTTGGAGGGTCACGCAGGCCATCACCGCCTCGCCCCAGTTGGGGTCGGGCACGCCAATGACGGCGCACTCCTTGATCGCCGAGTGGGAGTAGATGGCCGCCTCCACCTCGCTGGAGTAGACGTTTTCGCCGCCCGTGACGATCATATCCTTTTGCCGGTCGACGATGTACAGGTAGCCTTCTTCGTCCTGGTAGGCGATATCGCCCGTGCGGAACCAGTCCCCCAGGAAGGCGTCGCGCGTGGCCTGCTCGTTCTTCCAGTAGCCCTTCATCACGTTGGGCCCGCGCGCCACGATTTCGCCGGGCGTGCCCACCGGCGCCGGATTGCCCATGGGATCGACCACCGCCACCTCGACGCCCATCACCGGCCGTCCGCAGGAGAGCAGGCGCCGGCTGGTATGTTCTTCGTCGTAGAGAGTGGTCAGCAGAGGACTGGTCTCGGTTAAGCCGTAGCCCTGCCCCAGCTTGACTCCGGGCAGTTTTTCGCGTGTCCGGTTGATGATCTCGGGAGCCATCGGCGAGCCGCCATACACCACCATTTGAAGACTGCTCAGGTCGTACTTGCCCAGATCCGGAAACAACGTGAGCAGGTTGATCATGGTGGGGATGAAAACCGTCCGGGTGACGCGCTCGCGCTGGATGACCTCGCACACCAGGTGCAGGTCGAACTTGGCCAGCGTCACCTGGGTGACGCCCTGCGCCGCGGACGCCAGCATCGCCGGGAAGTCCGCCAGGTGGAACATCGGGGCGGCATGCAGCCAGACGTCCGGGTAGCGGAAGCCAGTCCACGACTGCATGTGATGGAGATTGGCGAGCAGGTTGCCGTGCGACAGCATCACGCCCTTGGCCCGCCCCGTGGTGCCGCTGGTGTAGAACAAGCCGAACAGAGCATCGGAATCGTAAAAGACCGGCGGAGGATCCGCCTCACGCCCTTCCAGGCACTGTTCGCCGATCACGACTTCCCAACCGGTGTCTACCGTTGGCCGGGGCAGCGTGTTGTGGCGGATCAAGCCGCGGGGCGTCGAATCGCGCAGCACTTCGTCGATCTCGGCGACGGCGTAGCGCGTATTGATGGGCACCGCGATCACGCCCATGCGGCAGCAGGCGAAGATTGTCTCCAGGAACTCCAGACAATTGGGCAGCAGCACGCCCAGCCGGTCGCCGGCCGCAAAACCCCGGGCGGCGAGCGCGGCTGCCAGTTGCGCGGCCCGCCTGTCGAGCTGGGCATAGGTGACGCGGCGTTCGCCATCCACCACCGCCGTCACTTCCGGATAGTATCGGGCGGCGCGCCCCAGGGTTTGGGAGTACAGCATGGGCACCATTCTAGCAGCCGCACCGGGAGTCCTTGTGCTAGCATTCGCTCATGTTCCGCTTTCTGCCCCTGGCGTTGCTCTGCGCTCTCGCTCTGGCCGAAGTCAAGCCCGGCCGCTTCCAGAACCGGGATGCATGGGTCATGGATACGCCGCGCTTGCGCCTGAGCATCTTGCAGTCGGGCGGCCATATCGTCGAGATGATGCTCAAGGAGGGCGAGGCCGCAAATCCGCTGTGGGTGCAGCAGCGGCCCACCATCGACGCCGAGCAGTACGACGCGGCTCGCCACGAGAAACTGTACGGCGGCGGATCCGGCGCGCGGCTGATGAGCGGCCTGGGCGGCCACAACGTCTGCTTCCCGTTTTGGGGGAATCCGTCGGAGACCGAGGCCAAGGCAGGCATGACCTTTCATGGCGAGACCGGCGTCACGCGCTGGAAGCTGATCGCCTTCACGGCGGATTCCATGACCCTCTCGGCGGAGCTTCCCGAATCGCTGACCCGCTTTACCCGCATCGTGAAGGTGGCCGGGCAAGTGGCCGTGTTCGAATCCACCGGCGAAAACCGGAGCGCGTGGGACCGGCCCGTGGGCTGGTGCGAACACGTCACCCTGGGGCCGCCCTTCCTGGAGAAGGGCGCGACGCGCATCGACGCCTCGCTGACTCGCGGGAGAAACATCGGCGATGAATCGGGGCAGGAGTTCGCCTGGCCCTCGGGACAGGCCGAGACGCGGATCGACCTGCGCACCGTCCGCGACGTGGAACGCTCCGGCTTCGTCAACAACTTCCTGGTCGACCCGCGCAGGGAATACGGTTTCTTCACCGCCGTACACAAGGGGCTGCTGGCCGGCTACATCTTTCCGCGCGCCGATTTCCGCTGGCTCAACATCTGGGAGGCCAACAATCCGGAGATGCTCACGCGCGGCATGGAGTTCAGCAATACCCCCACGCACGGGACCTTCAAGGCGCTGATTGCGGCCAAGCCGCTGTTCGGAACGCCCCTTTACGAATGGCTGGACGCGCGGGCCAAGTTGGTCAAGCGTTTCGCCGCCTTCAGCGCGCGCGTGCCGGAGGGCTACCGGGGCGTGGCCGATGTCCGGATCGCCGGCGGGAAACTGGAGATCGTCGAGCAGGAGACGGGCAAGGTCACGGCGCTCGACTTCCCCGGCTGGTAGACCCGCTACTTGCCCTCCGTCAGCGCCACCCGGAAACCCGTGAAGACGTCGCGCGTGTCCGGCGGGTTGAAATTGCGGTAATTGACGGTCAGGAAATTCTCGTCGTTGGACCACGATCCGCCCCTCAATACACGGTAGAGGCGGCTCTCTTCTTCCACCGGACGGCCGTTGAACTCCGGGACAAACCAGTCGGCGGTCCACTGCCAGACATTGCCGGCCATGCCGTACAGACCGTAGTCGTTGGGCTTGCCGTAGCCGGCTTCGCGCAGCGTGAGTGGGCCCTTCCACTTCTGGCCGTACCAGGCCATGCTCTTGTCGATCGAATCGCCCCAGGGGTATTTCTTGCCCTTCAGCCCGCCACGCGCCGCCAGTTCCCACTCTTCTTCCGACGGCAGGCGATAGGGCTTCCCGGAGGACTTAGCCAGCCACGCGCAGTAGGCGACCGCGTCGTGCCAGCTTACGTTGACCACCGGCTGGCGCTGGATCCCGGCCAGTTGGTCCCAGAGCCGGTGGCGGCTGTCGAAAGAGCTGGTCTTGGGCGCGGGATGGCCGCTGGCCTCGACGAAGCGTTGATACTCGGCGTTGGTGACCGGGAACGTGGCGATCCGGAACGCATCGATCTTGGGCTTGTGAGCCCCTTCGTGGCTGACGCCGGCGCCAATGGGGCATTCGCCGCCCGGGATGGGCGCCATCTCCGGTTCTTGCGCCGCCGCCCAGACCGCCGGCAGCAGGACGCTAAGCAAAAGCCTTGGCAACCGGCTTGCCCCCGTTGACGACGGCGATGGGCCGGCCTTCCGGCGTATGATTCACGGCGTGGATATCGACGCCCAACGCCGTGAAGATCGTCGCCGAAAGGTCTTCCACCGTGATGGGATGGTCGGTCACCTCGGCCGCGTGCCGGTCGGTGGCGCCAATCACCTGTCCGCCGCGAATGCCGCCGCCGGCCAGCGCGACGCTGAACGCCTTGGGCCAATGATCGCGTCCGGCGTTGTTATTGACTTTCGGCGTTCGTCCGAACTCGCCGGCCTGCACCACCAAAGTCGAATCCAGCAGGCCCCGCTGGTGCAGATCGCCCAGCAGCGCGCCGTAGCCCTGGTCGAGCGGCGGCATCAGCTTCTCCTTCAGCGATTTGAAATTGTTGGAGTGGGTGTCCCAGCCGCCCATCCAGATGCTCACGGCCTTGACGCCGCGTTCCACCAGCCGCCGCGCCAGCAGCAGGCCCTGGCCCACCGGCGTGCGGCCATAGGCGTCGCGCATCGCATCCGGCTCCTGGGCGATGTCGAACGCCTCGCGCACCTGCGGCGAGTAGACCATGCGGTAGGCCTGCTCGAAGGCGGGATCGAAGCCGCTCACCTTGGCCTCGCTGTCCACGGCGCGCCAGGCGTCGTTGAACTCTTTGAGGATCTCGCGGCGCCGGTCGAGGCGCTCCAGGGTGACGCCCTCCGGCGGCAGCAGGTCGCGCACCCGGTAATTCTTCTCCGAAGGATCTCCGGCCATGAACGGATCGAATTGCGGCCCCAGAAATCCCCCGCCGTATCCGCGCTCCGCCGGCTTCAGCACCCCCACGAACGGCGGCAGCGCGCCCGCGAACTTCTTCTGCTTCGCATAGACCGCGCCGTAGGAGGCGAAATCCATGTTGGGGACCGGCAGGCAGCCGGTCTGCAGATACCGGCTCGAGCGCTCGTGACTGCCCAGATCGACCGACGTCACCGAGCGCAGGATGCACATCTTGTCGGCCTGCCTGGCGGTGGACGGCAACAGCTCGCAGATCTGGATGCCCGGCACGTTGGTCGCGATCGGCTGGAACTCGCCGCGGATCTCCAAAGGAGCGTCGGGCTTCATGTCATAGGTATCCATCTGGCCCGGCCCGCCGGCCAGCCAGAGGAAGATGAGAGCCTTGTCCTGCTTTTGGGCGGCGATCAGACGGTCGAGCGACATGCCGCCCAGGCCCAGCAGGCCGAGGCGCAGGAAATCGCGCCGGGCCACGCCATCGCAGTTGAACGCATACGACATACGGTTACCTCAGTGATTGAACACAAACTCCTTGCTGCTGACCATGGCCCACAGGACGTCTTCAAAGACCTCCCGCTTGGACTTTGCCGCGCCCAGGCGCGTCAGCAGGCGATCCTTCTCGGCCGGCGAGGGACGGCGCGACAGGCTCGCCAGGAACATCTCCTCCAGCACCTCGCTATCGGACTTGCCCGATTGCAGCCACTGCGCCAGCCGGCCGTCGCCGGCGGCGAGCTTTGCCTGAATGTCCGTGCCATTGACCGAGTGCAGCGCCTGGCTGACCGTGACGTTCTCTTCGCGGTCGCAGATCACCAGGCGGTTGTTGCGTTGGAACACGTCCAGGAAGTAGGAATTATAGCGATTGTCCGGCAGTTGAACGGCGCGCTTGGCCTCGGGCCAATCCTTGAAGCTGTCCGGCACGCCCGTGACCTGCGCGATCAGGTCCATGTAGACTTCGGACATCAGGCGTTTCGGGTAAGCTCGCGAGTAGTATTTGAAATCCAGCCGGTTGGCGGCGTTTGCGCGGCTGGAATGCTGGTAGGTGCGCGAGTTGGCGATCAGCCGGATCAGGTGCTTCTGGTCGAAGTGGCGCTCGGCGAGCTCCCGGGCCAGCGCGGCCAGCAGCTCCGGATGCGTGGGTGGATTTGTGTCGCGGATGTCGTCCACCGGCTGGACGATCCCGCGCCCCATCAGGTTGCGCCAGATCAGGTTGGCCATGGCGCGGGCAAAGAAGGGATTCTCTTTCGCGGTGAGCCATTCGGCGAACGGGGCGCGCCGGTCCGAGCCGGGCTCCGGGTCGATCGCTCCGCCGCCCAGATAGCGCGGGGCGGCCGGGCGCTTCGAGACGGGGTGGATCTGCGTGCGGCTGGGCTCGATCCGCAGCTCGAACTCCTGCGAGTTCTTGGTGTGGAACTCCACCACCTGGGAGAAGACCGCGGCCAGCGAGTAGAAATCGTTCTGGGTCCAGCGCTCGAAGGGGTGATTGTGACACTGGGCGCAGCCGATCCGCACGCCCAGGAAAACCTGTCCGGTCTGGATGGCCACCTCGACCGGCGTGGAGATCTTGTCGTAATTGCCCCAATAGTTGGCCGCCCCGGCCGTGAAATTGGCCCCGGTGGCGGTCAGCAGCGCCCGCGCGAACTTGTCCAGCGGCCGGTTGGCGGCGAACTCTTCGCGCAGCCAGCGGTAGTAGGAGCGCACGCCGCCCACGCGGTGGAAACGGGAGTCGCTGCGCAGCCGGTCGGCCCAGATCAGCGCCTGCAGATCGGCGTACTCGGGACGCTCCAGCACCTGGTCGATCAGGTAGGCGCGCTTGTTCGGGGCGGCCGAGGAGACAAACAGGCGCACCTCGGCCGGGCTGGGCAGCACGCCCAGCAGGTCGATGTAAATGCGGCGGATGAACTCCGCGTCCGAACACAGTGGCGAGGGCAGGATGTGGAGGTCGCGCAGCTTGGCGTAAACCTGCTGGTCGACCAGGTTCGCTGGCGGCGTGGGGAAGACCTTGGGGGCCGCGAGCAGCGTCGCGCCCAGGACCGGCGCCGCGAACTGCCCCCCGTAGCGGACCATGATGGCGGCATCGCCGTTGCCGCCGCCGGGAGTGACCACGCCGGACCGGTCGACCTTCAATATGGACTCATCGTTGCTCGAGAAGACAGCCCGCCGCGTGACCTCCTCGCGCGTGCCGTCGGAGTAGACCGCAGTCACCGCCAGCGGCTGCTTCTCGGCCATTCTCGTGAGGACCCGGTAGCCCGGCGTGACCTCCAACCTGGTCAGTGCCGGCGCGTCCTTATCCCCGTAGGGAGCGCCGGCCTCGATCCAGGCCGACAGCGTCTTGTACTCGGAAGACTCTTTTTTGAACCGCGGCCCGCCTCCATGCGGCACGATCATCGCCTGCTTCTGCAAGACCAGGCTCTGGGCGGGTTCCTGGAGGTTGACGCGCTTGGCCAGGGCCGCATAGTCGTCCTCCGGCAGATAGCCGAAGAGCGACAGCTTGAACCCGTTCTTGCCGACCGGCGATCCGTGACAGGCGCTCTGATTGCAGCCCGCATACGTAAGGATGGGGACAATCTGGTTGACAAAGCTCCAGCGTGTCTCCGCCCCGAGCGGGCACACGACCAGTGCGACCACCCCGAGTCGCGCGGCGAGTGGCGTCACGGTGCCTACTGTACCACAATCCGGGCGCGGGCCGTGCTCTGGGGTCACAATTTCGGCAGCACAATGGCGCCCCGCTCTAGAAACTCACAGAGCTGGCAGGCGATCGACGACCAAGAGCGAACTGCCCGGCTCCGAAGGGAAATCCCCGTCATTGGTGCAGCCCGGTACTCGCGCACCAAATCTTCCCGACCTTCCGCGGGGGAAGCACCAGACATTCGAGGAGCGTTACAAGAGAGTTAACGATGCGGAATTACCGCCGCTCGGCCGCCGGGAAAAAGGCTTTAGCTTCGCAACGTGAACGGGTGACGCTCAATGAAGTGGACTAGCGGGGCTGTATCGAGGCCGAGGCCGGCTGTCTCACCGCGGAGAGCGGTTATCCATTCCACGATGCGCCTTCCCGACGCAATGCCTCGGCGCAGACTGCCCAGCAAAGCCAAAAGGGATAGCTAGCGATATTGTGGAATAACGCTCGGCGCCGCGAAGCACGTCGAGGCCTCAGTGGAGTAGAATGGCGTCGGTCAAGCCGGCAGCCCGCGACAGGTAGTATGCTGGGGTATGTCACGGCACGCCATATCCTGTTCGGAAGCTCAAAAATGGAACTTCTGGCTAAAACGACTGCGAACGCGATGCCTTTACACCGGCGACACCAGCGTTTCGATTGTCACGACACGAGTCGCGGAATGCAGAATGTCCCCGAAGCGTGCATCTCGCGCGATCCATGACGCTCCATGCCTTCAACCAGCGCATTCTCGCCGAGGACCTCGTCCGCGTCCGCCGTCCAGACGACCGGGAGCGCTATGCCGCTGCGCAGCGCCAGGCGCGCATTGATCCTAACCCCCACCAGATTGACGCGGTAATCTTTGCTCTCCGCCGTCTTCGCGAAGGAGGCTGCATTCTCGCGGACGAGGTTGGCTTGGGAAAGACGATTGAGGCCGGCTTAGTCATTGCCCAGAGCAGGGCGGAGGGTGCGCAACGCATCCTGCTCATTGTGCCCAAGTCGCTGATCGGCCAGTGGCAGGGCGAGCTCCTAAATCTATTCGGCATCCAGGCACGAGAGAACGATGCCAGCTTCTTCGGACCGGGCGTGTATCTCGTCGGCAGGGAATTCGCGGGCAGCGAGCGCGGCGCAACCCCCCTCGGCGCCGTCCCGCCCTTCGATCTCGCCGTTATCGACGAAGCGCATGAGCTTTTCGCCGGACTGCACAAGAGATACGGGCATGACGGGATTT
>JACOSH010000479.1 GCA_016178945.1 Acidobacteriota bacterium | reverse complement strand
CGCGGCGCCATCCGGGAGGTTAGGACCCTGTTCCGGCTGACTGGATGCGTCGATGGTCATGCGACTGGCGTTCGTGGCGCTCCTCCCATCCTATGGAGAGCCCAACCTGTAGATGCCCCGCGCGGTCCGGCCCATGATCCAGTCCTTGTCCTCGCCGCTGAAGAACGGGATCAAGTCCTTGATGATGGCGTACTCGAAGAAGTTCGCCCAGACCATGCGCCGGGCGCCGTAGCGGTCGTACAACCGCCGCAGGAACAGCCAGACGTCGCGGTACGGCATCTCCCGAGTCTTGGAGGGATTGTGGAGCGAGGTCCGGATATATACGTTGGGGAGGCGCGCCAGGTCGAGGAGCGGGCCGAAGCCCTCGCTGTCCGGCGCGCCGATGTCGATCATGGCCATGTGATCGATCACGACGTTCACACCCGGGAAACGCCCGGCCATATCGGCTACCTGGCGGACCTGGTGGGGCGCCAGGAAGATATGGAACACGCATCGCAGGTCCTCCGCCTTCTTCCACAACGAGTACGAGACCGGGTCGTTGAGCCACACCACGCCGCGGTCGTAAATCGGGCTGAGCCTCAGGCCGATCAGCCCGTCTTCCTTGACCAGGCGCTCCAGGCGCGACGGGTTTTCCTTGTCGGAAGGCGGATAGAGGCGGTACCCGGTCAGCAGGCCGCAGCCGGCGAACTTGCCGGGCCATTTCTTGACGCAGTAACTGGTGTAGGCGTTATTGCGCCGTAGTAGCAGACGTGCGAGATGACGACCTGGTCCACGGTGTACCGCTTCATCTCCTCCAGCAGCCACTCGCCGGAATAGTCGTGGTCAGGGACATTCGCGGGACAGGTGGCGGTCCGCGCATCGATCGGGAACCGGGGGTCATGGGTCACCCAGACGTGTTCGGCGGCGTTGATCACGGGAGCGCGGGCGGGCGCTCCCATAACGACAGGAGCAAGAGCCGCTCCACCCGCGCGGACAAGAGCCTGGCGGCGGGTCATCTCGGTTCCAGGCCGGCCCAGCGTCCTCAGAACCAGAGCTTGAGCACCAAGGTTCCCGTAAACTGGCCGCCCAGGCAGCACCATCCGCCGGTCGTGCCGGTCGGCTTGCCGAACAATCCCGGGCTGAGCAGGTTGACCGACGAGCTGGGATTCGAGAAATTCGGCTGCTTGAAGATGTTATTGATGTCGAAGCGGATGTCGAGGTTGTACCGCTCCTTGACCTTGACGTTTTTCGCCAGCGAGCCCTGCGACCAGTTCAGGGCGGGGCCCTCGATGATGTTACGTCCCAGCGTGCCGATGGTATAGGCATCCGGATTGCCAAAGGCTTGGATGTCCCACATGGGGTTCTTCAGATTGTTGTTGAAGCGGTCCCCGATCTGCCAATTCGGAATGGCGATCCGATCGGCGGGCGCCAGGGCGTTGGGCCGGATCGTCAGGCCGGGAACGTAGCGGTTCGGGCTGCCGGCGATCGAGAAGGTCACCGGGGTGCCGGTCTGGAAGGTCTGAATCCACGACAGGTTCCAGCCGCCCAGCAGGTAATCCTTGAAGCCGCCGCCGCTCATCCACTTGCGTCCTTTGCCGACCGGCAGCTCGTAGGTGGCGTAGGTGACGAAGCGATTCGCCAGATCGTAGCCGGCGCGCCCCTTTTCCAGCGCCCGGTTGAAGAACGTGACTCCGCCGGCGCCGCCATCGGCGTCAGTGTCGTCAATGGCCTTCGAGCGGGTGTAAAACGAGGTCATGGTCAAGCCGCGCGAGAAGCGCTTTTCGACCTTGAGCGTGCCCGAATGAAACGTCGAGTGGCCGTAGTTGCTGAAGTGATTGATGCCGCCGAACTGCGTGTAGGGCCGGTATGACTGAGGATCCTGGAAGATGCGGTCGAGCACCGCCCGGTCGCCGGAGATATCCGGACGAAGGGCGTTGATGTTCCAGGCGTTCAGCAGGCCAACGCCGGCCGACCCCTGGTAGCTCATCTCCATCAGCCAGGTCTGCGCGAACTGATACTGATAGGTCGCGTTCCAGTTCATGGTGTAGGGATTGCGCAGGTTCGGGTCGTACCAGGTGGCGCTGCGGTTGGCGTAGTTGGAGCCGACGAAGGGCGAGGTCCCATCGCGCAGGATGTTGTACTGGATCGGCCCCGGTCCCTGGCTGACGAGAAACGCCGTGCGGGGATCCCCGGATGGCCGCGACAACGTCAAGCTGGTGAAGTACTCCTCGAAGTTCTGAGACAGGCCCGCGGTAAACAAGTCCACGGTGGTGACGCCGAAGCCGCCGCGGAACACCATCTTGTCGTTGAGCTTGTAGGCCAAGCCGAGGCGCGGCTGGAAGTTGTTCAGATCGCGCTTGCCCAGCAGTCCGGCGCCGTGAACGATGGCGCCCTTCCGCCCCGTGATCGGGTCGGTGGCGCTGGGATCGAACTGGCTCTGCTGGCCGTACTTGGTGGAGAACGGCGACTCGTAATACCAGCGGAGGCCCAGGTTCAAGGTCAGCTTGGGAGTCACCGACCAGTCGTCCTGGAAGTAGAAGGAATGTCCCCACCAGCGGGGCAGCCAGTTCGCCAACGGGATATTGAAGTCGGCGCGGACGACCGAGCCCAGCAGGAAGGCGGCGAAATCGTTGCCGGTGGCCGGCCGGAAGGGGAAGTCCGTGCCGCCGAAGCGGTAGACGCCGGAAGGCAGCGAGGCGGCCCGCGAGTTGCCCCGCGTCCGGATCGCCTCATATCCGCCCTTGAGGTTGTGCCGCCCGCGGATGATCGTCAGGTTGTCCTGCAGCATGTAGTTTTCCGTGACGTCGTACCAGGTGGCGCCCGGCATGCTGGCGCCGTAGAACGGGCTGCCGCCGGAATTGAAGAACGACGGGAAGGTCTCCGGGCTGACTCCGGGAATGCCGAGCTGCTGGGCCCAGTTTTCGTTCAGCCCGAAGGCCGCGCGCGACTCCTTGCGGTGATTGGCGCCCAGGCGGATCTCGTTGATCATGGTTGGGCTGAACATGTGGGTATCGGAGACGACCGCGTTGATCTGGTCGCTCGGCTGGAGCACCGAAGTGCCGTCCAGCAGTCTCCACTTCACCGCGATGTTGGTGCCGAAGGCGCGGTTGCGCACGTGGGAGAAGCGCCCGAACAAGCGGTTCTTCTGGCTGAAGTTGTGGTCCAGCTTTACGTCGTAGCGGGTCCGGTAAGACCGGTAGATGCTCTGGGAGCCGAAGTTGGTTTGCGGACCCGTGGCGGTGAGAATCCCTCCGCCGCCCAGGTTATTCGGGGCGTTCCAAGGACCGAGGCCGAGGAACTTGTTCGCGACCGGGTCGAAACGGCTCTTCGGGACAAGGTTGCCCGGGAAAGCGGTGCGCGCCCAACTGCCGCTCGCGTCCTGCACCGTGGAAGCCGGATCGTAGATGGGATAGCCCCGGCCTCCGAACGAGAAGTCGCCGTTCAGCATGTCCGGCGTCGGCACATCGGCGAATACCTGCTGGTTATACTTTTCGTGGTGGCGCGACCAGCCATACAGGAAGAAGGTCTTGTTGCGGCCGTCGTAGAGCTTCGGCAGGTTCACCGGCCCGCTGACCAGGGCCGCCAGCTCGTGATAGCTGAACGGGGCCGTGGGACGTTCCAGGTTGAAGTACGCCCGATGCAGCAGCGGGTTGTTGATGTACCGGTCCTCTGCCTCGAAGTGGAGCTGGTTGGTCCCCGATTTGTAGGTGGCGCTCAGCATGCCGCCCGCGGAGTGGCCGTTTTCCGCCGGCAGGACCGTGGTCACCATTTTGACTTCTTCGATGGCGTTTTGGGTGGTCGACATGATGCGGTTGGTCGCCACGCCGCCGCGGATCGGCTCGGTTCCCGGGATGCCGTCCATGTTGTAGCCGAGGCCGCGGTCGCGCTGCCCGGCGATGTGGAAGCCGTTCATGCTGGTGACGCCCGGCATCAGGTACATGGCCATCCAGGCGTAGCGTTGCATGATCGGCAGCGCGTTCATCTGGACGCCGGCCAGCACCGTGCCGGTCGTCGAAGTCGCCGTTTCCAGCAGCGGCGTCGCCGCCGTCACCTCGACCCGCTCGACGATGTTGCCAACCGCGAGCTGCACGTCGAGCGACAGGGTGTCGTTGGAGCGCAGCATGATCTCGGTGCGCTGCAACGTGCTGAACCCCGCTTTCCGGTAGGTCAGGTTGTAACTGGCGGGCGCCAGGTAGAGCAGGCGGTACATGCCCTGGTCGTCGCTGGTGGCGCGGCTGGTCACCCCGGTGGCCGGGTTGAGCGCCGTCACCTCCACGTCGGCCACCAGAGCCCCGCTCGCGTCCGTCAAGCGGCCGACGATATTGCCCGTAGCCACTTGGGCAGGCAACACGGATGCCAGCCCAAGCAGCGCGAAGATCACCACGATGAAACACGACTTTCGTTCCATATCTACTCCTCGCCGCAGTAGCGTTTTCCGATAGCGTTCAGCCAGGATTTCCATGGTGGCTTCCTGGTCGCCACCCAGTATACTCCCAACCGCCTCCGTTGGAGCTGTTGGGTCTCATGCCTTCCATCCCGAGCTGGTGATCCTTGACCTGTGCAGGACGTCGCATCCGGTTGGACTCCGTGACTGCGGGGGTCTATAATTGCACAAACTCATGCGCTCGCCGCCGGAATTGCCCCGCCCCTCGCGCCTCCGATCTGGATCCGCCTCGTGAGGCCTGAATGATCGGCAAGACGATCTCCCATTATCGGGTCGTCGAGAAGCTCGGTGGCGGCGGCATGGGCGTGGTCTACAAGGCCGAAGACACGCGCCTGGGCCGCAGCGTCGCGCTGAAGTTCCTGCCCGAGGAGTTTTCGAAGGATCGGCAGGCCCTGGAGCGTTTCCAGCGTGAAGCGCGCGCCGCCTCCGCCCTTAACCATCCCAACATCTGCACCATCCACGACGTCGGCGAATACGAAGGCCGGCCCTTCATCGTCATGGAGCTTCTGGAAGGGCAGACGCTGAAACACCGCATCGCCGCCAAGCCCTTCTCGACCAGCGAGCTGCTGGAGCTTGGTGTCCAGATCGCCGACGCGCTGGAGGCCGCCCACGCCAAGGGCATCGCGCATCGCGACATCAAGCCGGCGAATCTATTTGTGACGGAGCGCCGGCAGGCCAAGATCCTGGACTTCGGATTGGCCAAGCTGGCGGCGGAAAGGGGACGCCCGCACGAGGCGGCCGACACCCTGTCGGAGGAACTGGTCACCAGCCCCGGCACGGCGCTGGGGACGGTGGCCTACATGTCGCCTGAGCAGGCGCGGGGCGAGGACACGGATGCCCGCGCGGACCTTTTTTCCTTCGGGGTGGTGCTGTATGAGATGACGACGGGCAGTTTGCCGTTCAAGGGAAACTCCACGGCGGCGCTGTTTGACGGGATTCTCAACAAGACTCCGCTCTCGCCGACACGTTTGAATCCCGACGTGCCGGCGGAGCTGGAGCGCATCATCGGCAAGGCGCTGGAGAAAGATCGGGAGGCGCGCTACCAGTCGTCGAAAGACATGCTGGTGGACTTGCGGCGGCTGAAGCGGGACACGGACTCGGGGAAAAGCGCGATTCCCGGCCGCGAATCCGCGCGCCGCCGTCCCGTCGCGTGGGCGGCCGGCGCCCTGGTGCTGGCGCTTTCGATTGCGGCTTCTCTGTACCTGTTCTTCGGGCGTACCAAGGCGATCGACTCGCTGGCAGTCCTCCCATTTGTCAACGTGGGCGCCGATCCGAATACGGAATACCTCAGTGACGGCATCACCGAGAACCTAATCAATAGCCTCTCGCAAATGACCAAGCTGCGGGTGGTGCCGCGGAGCCGCGTGTTCCGCTACAAGGGGCGCGAGATAGAGACCGAGAAAGTCGGGCGCGAGCTCAACGTGCGCGCGGTGCTGACCGGCCGAGTGGTGCAGCGCGGCGACAGCCTCAACATCCAAACGGAGCTGGTGGATGTGGCCGCCGACTCGCAGCTCTGGGGCCGGCAGTACAACCGGAAGTTTTCCGAAATCATCCCGGTGCAGGAGGAGATTGCCAAGGAGGTATCCGAGAAGCTGCGCTTGCGGCCGACTGGCGAAGAGCAGAAACGGCTGACCAAGCGCTACACCGAGAATCCCGAGGCGCATCAGCTTTATCTCAAAGGTCGCTACTACTGGAACCGCAGGACGACAGAGACGCTCAAGCGAGCCGCCGAATACTTCCAGCAGTCCATAGACAAAGACCCAACCTATGCGCTGGCTTGGGCCGGGTTGGCCGACTGCTACGCTCTATACGGGGCCTACGGCGTGCTTCCCCCGACGGAGGCCGCTCCCAAAGCGAAGGAAGCGGCGAATAGGGCCCTGGTTCTCGATGACAGGCTGGCGGAGCCTCACGCAGCACTGGGATTGGCTAAGACCGTCTATGACTGGGACTGGTCGGGTGCCGAGCGAGAATTCAAGCGGTCCATCGAGATCAACCCGAGCTATGCGACGGCCCACTACTGGTACAGCATTTGCCTGGGAGCGACGGGGCGGCTGGACGAGGCCATTGTGGGGTCAAAGCGGGCACAAGAGGCTGATCCCCTCTCTCCCAACATCGGCACGGCCGCCGGAGATATGTTCTACTTCGCGCGGCGGTACGACCAGGCGATAAAACAGTATCGCAAGACCCTGGACATGGACCCGAACTTCCCCCGGGCGCACTGGTTCCTTGCCATGGCTTACGAGCAGGTGGGGAGGCATGAGGAAGCCGTTGCGGAGGCCCAGAAGGCCGTGAGCCTTTCCGCAGGTGAACCGGGATTGCTCGGCGAGCTCGGGCACGCGTATGCGGTGTCGGGCAAGAGAACCGAGGCGCTCAAAACCCTGGCTGAATTGAAGGACGTGTCAAAGCGGCGCTATGTCGCGCCGTTTGACATTGCGCTAATCTACCTGGGCCTCGGAGACAAGGCCCAGGCGCTCGAATGGCTGGGAAAGGCTTACGAGGACCATTCTCAGTGGTTTGTGTGGATCAAAGTCGACCCGCGGTTTGACAGTCTCCGCGGGGAGCCGCATTTCCAAGATCTGCTGCGGCGCATGGTGCTGTCGCCATGATCGGCAAGACCGTCTCCCACTAGCGCGTCGTCGAGAAACTCGGGGGGCGGCGGCATGGGCGTGGTCTACAAGGCCGAAGACACGCGCCTGGGCCGCAGCGTCGCGCTGAAGTTCCTGCCCGAGGAGTTTTCGAAGGATCGCCAGGCCCTGGAGCGTTTCCAGCGTGAAGCGCGCGCCGCCTCCGCCCTTAACCATCCCAACATCTGCACCATCCACGACGTCGGCGAATACGAAGGCCGGCCCTTCATCGTCATGGAGCTTCT
>JACOSH010000478.1 GCA_016178945.1 Acidobacteriota bacterium | reverse complement strand
ACTTCGGGGAGATTCGCAAGGCCGCCGACCGGGCCGCCGCGCTCACCCAGCAGCTTCTGGCGTTCAGCCGCCGCCAGGTGATCCAGCCGCGCTTGCTGGACTTGAATTCCGTGGTCGCCAGCATGGACCACATGCTGCGGCGGCTGGTGGGCGACGAGGTCGCCCTGGTGCTGCGGCTGGACCCCGGCCTGGGTGCGGTCAACGCGGACGTGGTGCAGGTGGAGCAGATCCTGATGAACCTGGCGGCCAACTCCCGCGATGCGATGCCCGAGGGGGGGACTCTCACGATCGCCACGGAAAACGCCGACGTGCGGGCGGCCAGCGTGGACGGCAAGCACCGTCCCGGCCGCTACGTCAAGTTGCGGGTCGCCGACACGGGCGCCGGCATGGATCCCGAAACGCGCAGCCACCTGTTCGAGCCGTTTTTCACCACTAAGCCGGAAGGCCAAGGGTCGGGATTGGGATTGTCCACCGTTTACGGGATCGTGGAACAGAGCGGCGGTCATATCACGGTTTCGAGCGAGCCAGGCCAGGGAACCACGTTTCAGATCTACCTGCCCCGGGTCCACACGCCCGCGGATGCGGCCCGCGCGGGGCAGAAGCCGGGCTGGGGCGAGGAAACCGTGCTGTTGGTGGAAGACGAAATGGGCGTGCGGCGTCTGATCGCCGAGACGCTGCGGGCCTCGGGCTACGAAGTGCTGGAGGCGGCCGGGCCGGGAGAAGCGCTGGCCATGGCTTTAGACAGAAAACAGCCCATCCACCTGTTGCTGACCGACGTAGTCATGCCGGACATGGGCGGGCCCGAGCTCGCCGGCGAATTGGCCCGCGCGCGGCCGGAGCTGAAAGTGCTCTTCGTCTCAGGCTCCCTGGACGCGGCCCGGCAGGAGGCGCCGCGTTCAGGAGCCGGATATTTGCGGAAGCCGTTCTCGGGCGAGATCCTGGGCCGTACGGTGCGGGCGGTGTTGGACGGGGCTCCCGCGGACATAGGGCCGGCATAATGCTGGACTGGATCGTCGTCGGCATCGGCGATATCACCACCAAGCGAGTCATTCCCGCGATCCAGGCCGAACCGCGCAGCCGCTTGTACGGGATCGTCACGCGCAACCCGGCCAAGGCCAAGCCGTATCCGGTCGAGCGCGTATGGACGGATCTGGGGGAAGCCCTGCGCGACCCGGCGCCCGGCGCCGTCTATGTGGCGACCCCCGTTGCCTTGCATGCGCCGCAGACCATCTCCGCGCTGCGCGCGGGCAAGCACGTGCTTTGCGAAAAGCCCGTGGCCATGAACTACGCCCAGGCCGCCGAGATGGTGCGGGTGGCGCGGGAGGTCTCGCGCATCCTGGGGATCGCCTACTACCGCCGCATGTACCCCAAGCTCCAGCGCGCCCGCGAGCTGCTCGCCGCCGGAATTGCCGGCCGGCCCGTGTTGGCGGAAATCAACTGTCACGATTGGTTTCAGGACGAGGATGGGCGGCGAAGCTGGCTGCTCGACCCGCGGCTCTCCGGCGGCGGGCCGCTCTACGACATCGCCTCGCACCGCATCGACGTGCTGAACTTTCTGTTCGGCCGGCCGGTGAAGGTTTCCGGTCACCTGGCCAACGTGGTGCACCAGAGTCCCGTGGAGGACGCCGCCACCGTGTTGATCGATTACGAGAGCGGGGTGCGGGGCGTGGTGGACGTACGCTGGCACTCGCGTATCCCGCGCGATGAGTTCCGTATCGTCGGAACCGAAGGCGAGATGCTGCTAACCCCACTGACCGGACCGAAGCTGGTCTACCCTGGCGGAGTGGAGGAGCTGCCCAGCCACAAGAATCTGCACTACCCGTGCGTCGAGAACTTCGTGAGCGCCGTGCTGGATGGCGCGCATCTGTACGCCAGCGGCGAGTCCTCTATCTGGACCGACTGGGTCACCGAGCGGGTGATGCGGGCCTGAAGGTGGTTATTTGGCGCGTTTCGCGACCGCTTCGCTCTGCCCGAAATCTCCGACTTTGCGGGTGAGCTTCATCTCGTCGCCGCTCACCTTGCCCTTGTACTCGATACGGACCGGCTGGCCCTGGATCTCCACCAGTTCCACGAACGAGACGTCGTCGCCGCCGGCTTTGCCTTCCTTGATCTCCTGCGTCCCGCGCGGAGACGTGGCCTTGCCCGTGAGGTTCGCGCCATCTACTTTGAGCTCGAAGGTGTACTTCTGCTGGCCGATTTGAGTGTCGAACTCCGCGTTCCACTTGCCGGTGGCATCCGCGAGGGCGGAAAACGCGAAGGCAAGGGCCAAGGCCGCCAGGATCGAAGCTCCGCGGTAAGTCATATTCTCTCCTTGACGCGCTATTCTAGCAGCCCGCGGCAACATCCGCTTGCTGGCCGGGCTGCGTCCTGTTCGGCGGGCGCGCTCGAAAGTCCGCTATAATTCCCGCCATGGGCCTGCTCCCCGGCACGCGCTTGGGTCCCTACGAAATCGGTGCGCCCCTTGGAGCGGGCGGCATGGGGGAGGTGTATCGCTCCAGCGACACCCGTCTCGACCGCACCGTCGCCATCAAAATCCTGCCTCCGCATCTCTCCGCCAACCCCGAATGGCGCGAACGTTTCCAGCGCGAGGCGCGCATCATCTCGTCGCTTTCCCACCCTCACATCTGCGCCCTCTATGACGTCGGCTGCCAGGACGGCGTCGACTACGCGGTCATGGAATATCTGGACGGGCAGACCTTGGCCCAACGCCTGGAACGCGGGCCGCTGGCCCTGGCTCCTCTGCTGGCCTGCGCCATGGAAATCGCCGGCGCTCTGGCCAGGGCGCACCGCGCGGGTGTGACCCATCGCGACCTCAAGCCGGGCAACATCATGCTCACTCGGAGCGGCGCCAAGCTGCTCGACTTCGGACTGGCCAAGGTCCTTCAGCCCGTGTCCGGCTTGTCCACGGCAGTTACCATGGCGTCACCTCTAACGGCCGCCGGGTCCATCGTCGGCACCTGCCAGTACATGTCGCCCGAGCAGATCCAAGGCATCGAGGCCGACGCCCGCAGCGACATCTTCGCCTTCGGAGCGGTGCTCTATGAAATGGCTACCGGCAAGAAAGCCTTCGGCGGCAACAACCCGATGAGTATTCTCTCGGCCATCCTGGAGAGGGAGCCCGAGCCCGTCCGGACCTTAAGCCCCGTCACGCCGCCTGGGCTCGAGCGCCTTGTTCAGACCTGCCTTGCCAAGGACCCCGACAGCCGCTGGCAGAGCGCTTCCGACATCAAGCTCCAGCTCGAATCCATTCACGACGGCGCGTCCCCCGCGGTTCTACCTGCCGGCGCCCGCCGCCGCGAGATGACTGCCTGGGCCCTCGCGGTTGTGCTGCTGCTCTGCACACTGGGGCTGGTGTTGTTCCGCCCCGATCCGGCGCCACGGGCGGCTCAAAACTACCGCAGCTCGCTGCTGCCGCCGCCGGGCGTATCGTTCGCCCCTTACCATTTCACGGTCTCGCCGGACGGCAGGCGCCTCGCGTTCGTGGCCATCGCGCCCGACGGCCGCAACACCCTTTGGGTGCGATCGCTCGATGCCCGCGGCACCCAGCAGATCAACGACACGGAAGATGCCTCCTACCCCTTTTGGGCCCCGGACAATCGACGCATCGCCTTTTTCGCCGCCGGAAAGCTCAAAATCGCGGACACCGCCAGCGGCGCCATCCAGACTCTCTGCGATGCGCCCTTGGGCGTCGGTGGAGCCTGGAACCGCCAGGGCGCGATCCTGTTCGCTCCCAGTCCCGCCGGGCCGCTTTCCCGCGTTTCGGAACACGGCGGCCAGCCGCAGCCGGTCACCCAAGTCGATCCCAAGAGCGGCAAGTCGCACCGCTGGCCGTGGTTCCTGCCCGACGAGAAGCATTTTCTTTTCTTTCAAGATTGGGGCGTCGTCTCCGATCCGCGCCCGAACGGCATCTATGTTGGCTCGCTCGACGGCGGCGAGCCCAAGCTGGTCTCCGCGGATGTTACCGGCAGCGTGGCCTTTGCCTCCGGCCACCTTCTTTACTTTCAGGACAGCAGCTTAATGGCCCAGCCCTTTGACACCAAAGGGCTCAACTTCACTGGGCCCGCCGTTCCCGTCTTGGAGCAGGAGCTTCAGCAGGACCACGCCTTCGGCCGTAGCAACTTTTCGGTTTCTTCGAACGGCGGCATCGTCTTTCAGTCCATCGCCGACTCTGCCTCCGAGCTAGTCTGGTATACGGCCGACGGCAAAGAGGCGGGCCGTATTCCGGAATTGGGCGCCCAAACCCCGCAGTTGTCGCCCGACGGCCGCTTTCTGGCGGTCTCCTCGGATGAAGCCCACAACGGGAGGCGTTACATCCGCGTGCATGATCTCCAGCGCGGCGTCGCTACGCGGCTCACCGACGGCGGCCGCGAGGAGTACCCCACCTGGTCGCCGGACGGGAGAATCATCGCGTATGGCGCCACCCAGGGCCGCACCCGGCAGATGTACGAAATCCCAGCCGATGGCTCCGGCAAGCCCGAGCTGCTGTTGCAAGGCCCCCGGATGCATCCCAACCATTACTCCCCCGACGGCCGCTACCTCGTATACATGACTTTTGAAAAGGGTTCACCTGAACTTGGTGTTTACGATCGCGTCGAGCGCAAGTCCTCCCTCTGGGGCCGGGCGCCCGAAGCGCAGTTCTCCCCCGACGGGAAGTGGCTCGCCTACGCCGGCGTGTTTCTGCAACCCTTTTCCAGAAGCGGTGCGCGCCTTCAGATCTCCAGCGGATACGGCGGTCAGCCGCGCTGGAGCGGCGACGGCAGAAAACTGTTCTTCTTCGCGCCCGATCGCAAGCTGATGGGAGTCCCCATCGAGATCCGCGGCGGCGAGCTGCTCCCCGGCGCCCCGCGCCCGCTGTTCCAGACCCACGTCGTCGCGCCAAAGGCCAATGACACGCAGTACGACGTTACCCGCGACGGATCCCGCTTCATCGTCAACTCGCTTAAGCTCGAGGCCCCGCTCACTCTGGTTTCATCCTGGCCCGCTGTTCTGCGCCGATAGCTCGCTCCCCCCTTGCGCTCCACGCCTCCCTCGTGTATGTTAATCCGCATAACTTGAGAGGGGGGTATATGCGGATCACGTGCTTGCTTTTCCTCGCTGCGGGAGCCTGTCTGGCCCAGACCGGTACGGGAAACATTCAAGGGACCGTCAAAGACGTCGGCGCTGCTGTGGTGCCCAAGGCGAAAGTGACAGTGGTCCACACCGCCACGACTCGCCAATACATGTCCGAGACCAATGAGGTCGGATTCTACCTGATCCCCACGCTTCAGACCGGGGCCTATCAGGTCGTGGTGGAGTCGCCTGGAATGGAAACCTGGAAGGGCGAGCTCAATCTGGTGTCGGGCCAATCCGCGCAGGTGGACCCGGTGCTCAAGCCAGGCGCTACGACCACTTCGGTTACTGTTGCCGGCGACGTGACGCCTCTGGTGACCACCAACAGCCCTACCATGTCCACGGTTGTCGAGCGCGCGCGCATCGAGCAGATGCCGTTGAATGGCCGCTTCATCACAACCCTGATCTACGGGATGATTCCCGGCGTGGAGTCAGGGTCTGTCCCACGCGTCTATGGACTCCGCTACGCGACTGAACTCCTCCAGGACGGCGCCGTGCTCGAGAACCGCGAATGGCAGTCCATTCCCGCGCGGCCTCCGGGCCTGGACACCATTGAGGAATTCCGCGCCGAAACCAACAACTCCTCGGCCAAGCTCAACCGCCCGGGCACCTTCATGCTCACGACGCGCGCTGGCACCAATGATATCCACGGCTCGGTATTTGAAACCGCCCGCAACAGCGGTCTGGGCGTCGCCCGCGCCCGCGATGACTATTACCTGAAGCCGCCCCATCTGGTCCGCAATGAATTCGGCGCTTCGCTGGGCGGTCCGGTTTGGATCCCCAAACTCTATAAGGGCAAGAACCGGACGTTCTTCTTCTTCGCCTACGAAGGGTACCAGCTTCGCTCGGCCTCGACGCGTAACATCGCCGTCCCCACGCCAGCTTTCCGCCAGGGCGACTTCAGTGGCCTCATCGACGCGCAGGGCCGGCGCTTCACCCTCTACGATCCCCTGACCACCGATTCCAAGACCTGGATGCGCCAGCCCTTTGCCGGCAACCAGGTTCCCATCGGCCGCCAGAGCCCGCTCGCCAAATACCTGTACAGCGTGACTCCCCTGCCCACGCAAAGCGATAACCCGCTGGTGACCTCCAACTGGTTTGGCCTCGGCTTCAACAACACCCGGCAGCACACCGAGACCGTCCGCATCGACCACAAGCTCAACGACCGGAACCACCTCTTTTTCCGCTACTCGCACAGTCCAGGGACCACGGAGCGAACCAGCGACCCCTACGGCCTTTCGCCCACCACGCTGGACAAGCGAGCCAACGCCAATATCGACAGCCAGGTGAACGACAGCGGCATCGCTAACTGGACCCACACCTTCTCTCCGTCCTTCTTCAGCGAGACCCTGGTCACCGTGGCTCGCGACTACCGGGGGCAGCTCCCCTATACCGGCGGAGACGAAATCTCGAGCACCCTGGGCCTGCCCAATCCGTTCAATGGCATCGGCTTCCCGCGTATCCCCTACTCGCTGTCCTCCTCCACCGGTCCTGGCATGTCCTACGACTCCAGCATCAACCCCACGATTAACTACGGCCGCATCTACAACGTGGATCAGAACTTCACCAAGATCCGCGGGAAACACGAGCTCCAGTTTGGGGTTCGGCTGCGCTATGAGTCCCTGGAGACTTTGAACGATCAGCAGATCTCTCAGGGCGAGCTCGACTACAACAACCTCGCGCCAACCGCCCTCTACGACCCCACCTCGGGAAGCGCCTACGGCCCGACCCCTTTTACCGGACATACGGGCGCCAACTTCTTCCTGGGCCTGGGAACCTACCAGGCGCGATTCAACCGTTCCTGGTACCGCCCGCACGTTCACGAACGGGCCGTGTACTTCCAGGACAATTTCAAGATGAATTCCCGTCTCACACTGAATCTGGGCCTGCGCTACGAATACAACAGCCCAGTCAACGAGCGCGACCACACCATTTTCGGCTTCGACGAGAAGCAGAAGGCGGTGATCCTGCCCCGGTCGATTCAGGATCTGGCCGCGATGAAGAACGTTCTTCCCGCAGTGGTCGATGCCTACACCAGGCTGGGCGTGAAGTTCATCACGCCCAAGGACGCGGGACTGCCCGATTCGCTGGTCCGTTCCAATCTCTGGGACTTCGGACCGCGCGCCGGTTTCGCCTACCGCCTCGGATCGGCGCATCGCGCCACGGTGATTCGCGGCGGGTATTCGATCTTCGCCTACCCGGAGTCGTTGCGTCTCTTCGCCGGCAATACGCAGAACACTCTTCCCGGCCAGGGCAACGTGAGCAACAATCCCAATGCCGCCGAGCAGAGTCCGGACGGCCTGCCCAATTACCTGTTGCGGTCGGTTCCCACCATCGTCGCGGGCGTCAACAGCAGCAACACACTCGACGCCGCCCGGATCACCGGCATCACGCGTGGCAGCGGAAGCATGTATTACCTGGACCCCAATCAGCCCACCGCGCGCGCTCAGGAGTGGAACCTGCTGGTGGAGCGCGAGATGTTCGCCAACACCGTCGTCAAGCTGGGTTACGTCGGCACCCACGGCGCGCGCATGTCGCAGTGGTATACGTTCAACGACAACTCGCCCGCCTACGTCTGGTACTCCACGACCGGGCTGGCCTTTCCGACCGGCGAGTTCGCCAACGTCGCCCGCAGACCTTACGACCAGCAGGTCTACGGAACCGTTCAGCGCTACCAGAAAACCGGCTGGTCCAACTTCAACGGCTTCCAGGCGGAGTTTGAGCACCGCTACTCGAAGGGCTATGCCTTCCAGGTGTTCTACGTGATGAGCAACGCCATGCGGGTCGCCGGCGACGGATGGCGCGACGACATCCTGCGCCCGGCCGGCTATTTCCAGCCGGGCTCGGTGCCCGCCGACGACGCCGCCCGCAACCGCCTCCTCTTTTACCGCCGTGACACCGGCATCCCCAAGCATCGCGTCAACTGGAATTTCCTGGTCGATGTGCCGTTGGGAAAGGGCAAGACCATTGGCCGGAACGCCGGGCGCTTCCTCGATTCCCTGATCGGGGGCTGGCAGATCGCCGGCTACGGCACGCTCACCAGCCGCTACTTCCAATTGCCGACCAGCTACTGGGGACCTTACAACGGGGTTGAGGTCTATGGCAAGAAATACCCGATCCAGGACTGCCGCAGCGGCGTCTGCTACGACGGCTGGCTGTATTGGAACGGCTACATTCCCGCCAATCGCATCAACAGCGTCGACCCGCGCACCGGGCGGCCCAACGGCGTGATGGGCGTTCCCGACAGCTACAAACCGTTCCAGACCTGGCTCATCCCCATACCCAAGGATGGCGGAAGCTCCGCCGATCCGAACTCGCCGTTCTACGAGTCCAACACGGTCTTTGTCCGGCTCAAGGACGGGACCAATCAGCGAACCACGTACGATCCGGGCATTCATCCCTTGCAGAACCAGTACATCCTCGGGCCCATGATCTGGAACATGTCCGCCTCCGCCTTCAAGTCCGTGCGCCTGACCGAGCGGACGTACCTGCGCGTCAACGCCGACTTCCTGAACAACGTGTTCAACATGCCGGGGACCTTGGTTCTCATTCTCGCTGCCGCCCTGCTTCAGTCTCCGGCTCAGAGGGCGTCAGCGCTCGTGGACGCCGGAGTCGAGCTCTCCCATCGCGGCCGTTTCAACGAGGCGGCCGAAAACTTTGTCCAGGCGCTGGCTCTCGATCCGAGTCTGGCCGAGGCGCACTACCTGCTCGGACTGGTCCGCCAGCAGGATGGACGCGGCGAGGCCGCTCTTCAATCGTTCCGCGCCGCCCTCAAGATCCGCCCGCGCTACGCCTTGGCTCAGGCGCGTGTCTGTGAACTCGACACCGCGTTTGCGCGCGCGCGGGAGACCGGATACGACAAGGCTCTCCTCGCCTGCCGGAGCGCCGTCCAGCTCGACGCGAGCGATCCCGAGCCGCACTTCCATATCGGCGTGTCTCAGGCCAAGCTTGGAAACCTGGCCGCGGCCATTCAGGAGTACAAGACGGTTCTCCGGCTGGATCCGAAGTTCCCGCGGGCCCGCTTCGAGCTGGCCGTGGCGTACCTCGATTCTCAGGACGCCGATCGCGCACTTCCTCTACTCCGCGAGGTGGTGGCCGCCGAGCCCGGCGACACCAATGCCCGTTTCCAGTTGGGCGCCGCTCTGGCCAAGAAGGGCGACTGCGCCGCCGCGGCGCCCATTCTGGAAACCGCTACCGAGAGCCCCCAGAAACATTACCTGCTGGCCGGCTGTCTCAAGAAGATGAACCGGGAAGCCGAGGCGGCGGCGGAGCTGGCGAAGGTGAAAGAGCTCCGCGAAGGCGCCGAGGCGCGCATGCAAGCCAAGTATCTGGCCGCGGTCGCTCATCAAAAGGCCGAGGCCGGTGAGCTCGACGCCGCCATCGCCGGCTACCGCGCCGTCCTGGATCTGGTCGCCGATTCCACCATTGAAATCGACTTGGCCGTGGCGCTGCTCAAGAAAGGCGAAGCCCAGGAAGTGGTGCGGCTGCTCGGCGGCAAGGCCGGCCCGCTGGCCCGCTATCAAGTGGCCCTGGCCTGGTCGAAACTCGGCCGCCTCGACGAGGCCCGCTCCGCGCTCGAGCAGGCGGTGCGAGAGAAGCCAGGCTTCGTCGAAGCCTGGTATCAACTGGGAGTCACCGAGCTTGCTCTCGCAAGGCGTCCGGAGGCCGAACGTGCCCTAAGCACGGCCGTCCGGCTCCGTCCCGACGATTCCGCCCTCCGGCTGGCATGGGCCGAGGCGCTCCAACAACTCGGCAAGGTCCGGGAAGCCAAAGAGCAGCGACAACTCGCCGCCCGGCTGCCACAGTGAAAACACCGCCCGCGACTGTCAGCCGGTCTTCCTCTTCGATCCTGCCCGTCTGCCCTGCGGTTGGCTCAACGCCTGCGCCAGAAGAGTCTTAATCACCGCTTGGCGGCTCACATTGAGCCGAGCCGCTCGCGCATCGAGCTCTCGCAGCATCCCTTGGGTCAAGTCGACGTTGACCCGGCGGACGGGCCAGACAACGGTGAATCTGTTAGTGAAGTAGGAGGAAGCATCTTCCCCGCGCGAGGCCATCTCCGCGATCTTGCCGGCGGTCGGCGCTGCCCTGGACGTTTTCGGCATTGCTTTCTTCAAACCCTATCATCTTCCGGCCGTGCGGGAGTGTGCTACAAGAGGAGATCATGACAGCAAGAAGCCTCGGCTGGATTCTCCCGGCAATCCTGGCGGCATCCGAATGGCCGCAGTTCCGGGGTCCGAACGCTTCCGGCGTCTCCGAAGAAACCAAGCTCCCGCTGGACTTCGGGCCCGACCGCAACGTGGTCTGGAAGACGGCGGTCCCGCCCGGCCATTCCTCTCCCTCGGTCGGCGAGGACAAGATCTTCCTGTCCGCCATCGAGAACGAGAAGATTCTCACTCTGGCCCTCGACCGCGCCACAGGACGAATCCTGTGGCGGCGTGAAGCGCCCCGGCCGCGCAAGCAGGAGCTGCAACCGAACAACAGCCCGGCCTCTCCAACTCCGGCCACCGACGGCCGGAATGTCTACGTGTTCTTCGCGGATTTCGGTCTCCTCGCCTACGGGCCGGATGGCAACGAACTGTGGCGCATACCGCTGGGTCCCCTCAACAACCCCTTCGGCCATGGCGCCTCTCCGATCCTGGCCGGAGACACCCTGCTCATGCTCTGCGATCAGGATACCGGCTCGTTCCTGCTGGCCGTCGACAAGAAGAGCGGCCGGGTCCTGTGGCGCACGGAACGGCCACACGCCCAGCGCGGCTACGCGACGCCGGTCCTCTACCAGCCCCCGGGCGGCGCGTTGCAGGCGATCGTGGCGGGCTCTTACCGGCTCTCCGGGTACGACGTCAGGACAGGAAAGGAAATCTGGTGGGTGCGCGGTCTCCCCTGGCAGGTCAAACCAACGCCCGTTCTGGCCGGCGATGTGGTCTACTTCGTGACCTATTCCGGAGAATCGGATCCCGGGCAGCAGGAAGTCGTGCCGTCGTTCCAGGAGGCCCTCGCCCAACTGGATAAGAACCACGACGGCAGACTCTCCAAAGACGAGATCGTCGATCCCAGGATGAAGAGCCGATTTGACGAATACCTGGATCTGGACCGGACCGGATACCTGGAGGAGCGCGACTGGAAGCAGTTTCAAGAGCGCCGCCGCGGAGAGAACTCCTTGCGCGCGTACCGGCTGGGCGGGCAGGGCGATGTCACTGACCGCAATTATCTCTGGAAGAACTCACGGTCGCTGCCCAACGTTCCATCCCCGCTTTATTATCGCGGCGTGTTGTACACGCTGAAGGAGGGGGGCGTGCTCACGTCGTTTGACTCGAAGACCGGTGAGATCCTCAAACAGGCCCGGCTTCCGGGCGCGCTGGGCGCCTATTTCTCCTCGCCGGTGGCCGCCGATGGGAAGATCTATGCGATCAGCGAAGAGGGCAAGGCCGCCGTGATTCAGGCTGGCGCCCAATGGGATCTGCTTCGCGTCAACGATCTGAAGGACGGCTGCAGAGCGACACTGGCGATCGCCGGCGGGAAGCTCTACGTGCGCACGTACAGTACGCTGTACTGTTTCGCGGCGGTAGAATGAGGGTAACGTGTCATCTGAGTCCGGCCCCAAGCAGAACATTCCCAGCGTCAATAGCTGGTTCGAAGAGGAGTTGCACCAGCAGTTCGTCCACGACCGGGGGGCGGTGGACCAAAGCTGGGGTGACGTGTTTGCCGCCGCGCCGGCCGCCGCCCCGGTTGCGCCCCGTCCGACCGTGCCGGCCGCCGAGGTGGAAGCGGGCGATCAGCTCGTGCCGATGCGCGGCATCGCCGCCAGGATCGCCGAGAACATGACGGCCAGTCTGGCCCTTCCGCTGGCCACTTCGCAGCGCACGATCCCAGTCAAGGTGATCGACGAGAACCGGCGCATCATCAACCAGCATCGCACTCTGCTTGGCAAGAGCAAGGTGTCCTACACCCACCTGATCGGGTGGGCTCTGGTCAAGGCGCTGAAGTCCTCACCTGGCCTCAATCACGCCTATGCGGAGAAGGACGGGCAGCCCTGCCGGCTGGTCCGGGCGCAGATCAATCTGGGGATCGCCGTGGACGTGGAAGGCAAAGACGGCTCTCGCAACCTCTTCGTGCCGAATATCAAGAACGCCGGCGAGATCGACTTCCAGCAGTATGTCGGGGTTTTCGACGACCTGGTGGCTCGCGCCCGCAAGAGCAAGCTGATGCCCGCCGATTTTCAGGGCACGACTGTTTCACTGACCAATCCGGGCACGGTCGGGACCATGGGATCGATTCCGCGGTTGATGCCGGGCCAGGGCGCCATCGTGGCGGTGGGCACCATCGACTATCCGGCCGAGTACCAGGGCATGTCGCCGGAGATGCGCGCCACTCTGGGGATCAGCAAGGTCATGACCGTGACCTGCACCTACGACCACCGCATTATTCAGGGCGCCGAGTCGGGGATGTTCCTGGGCAAAGTGGAGGCTTTGCTGGAGGGGCACGAGGACTTTTATGAAGAAGTCTTCGCCCACCTGAAGATGCCGCATCGGCCGGTCTTGTGGGCGCCCGACCGGGAGCTGGTGCTGCCCGGCGTCGACGGCCGCCACGCCGAGATCGCCAAAGCGGCGGCGGTGATCCAGATGATCAATGCCTACCGCGTGCGCGGGCACCTGGTGGCGGACCTGGACCCGCTGGGCGGCGAGCCCCAGTATCACCCGGAGCTGGATCCGGCCATCTATGGGCTGACCATCTGGGACCTGGACCGCCAGTTCCTGACCGGGCCGCTCAGCGAAGCCATCGGCGAAGGCGGGCCGCAGCCGGTGGCCACGCTGCGCCAGATTCTGGAGACGCTCCGCCAGACCTACTGCGGCAAGATCGGCTGCGAGTACATGAACATCCAGCATCCCGATCAGAAGCGCTGGCTGCAGCGCCGCATGGAGCCGCAGGCTAACAACTGGCCGCTGGAACGCGAGACGCGCCTCAGCACACTCCGCAATCTGCTGGACGCCGAGGAGTTCGAGCGCTTTCTGCATGCGCGCTTCGTGGGTCAGAAGAGGTTCGCGATGGAGGGGGCCGAGACCGCCATCGCCGTTCTCGATCACCTGATCGACCGGGCGGCGGCGGGGGGCGTCCACGAGATGGTCATCGGGATGGCGCATCGCGGGCGCCTGAACGTGCTGGCCAACGTGATCGGCAAACCGCTCACCCAGATCTTCTCGGAGTTTGAAGGCAACGTCGATCCGGCCAGCATGCAAGGGTCGGGCGACGTCAAGTACCACTTGGGCGCCAGCGGGGTGAAGCAGACTCCCGGCGGGCGCGAGATCGTGGTGTCGGTGGCGCCGAATCCCAGCCACCTGGAGGCGGTCAACCCGGTGGTGGAGGGGATCGTGCGGCCCAAGCAGGACCGGCTCGGCGACAAGGTGCGTGAGCGCGTGATCCCGCTGCTGGTGCACGGCGACGCCGCCTTCGCCGGGCAGGGCGTGGTGGCCGAAACGCTGAACTTGTCGCAATTGTCCGGCTATCGCACGGGCGGCACCGTGCACCTGATCATCAACAACCAGATCGGCTTCACCACGCTGCCCGACGAGGCCCGGTCCACCCCGTATTCCACCGATGTCGCCCGCATGGTGCAGGCGCCCATCTTCCACGTCAACGGCGACGATCCGGACGCGGCGGTGCGCGTGGCCCAGATCGCCTTCGACTACCGGCAGAAATTCAAGAAGGACGTCGTGATCGACATGTTCTGCTACCGGCGGCACGGGCACAACGAGGCCGACGATCCCAGCTACACCCAGCCGATCCTCTACCGGAAGATCAAAGAGCATCCCTCGGTGGCCAGCCTCTATGCGGAGGCCCTGGTGCGGGAGGGCGTGCTGGCCGCCGAGGAAGCGGCCCAGATGCGCCGCCAGGCGGCCAAACGGCTGGAGGAAGCCTTTGAGGCCGCCCAGCAGCACGCCGAGCGCTACGAGGTGCAGGAGCTGACCGATGTTTCGCGGGAGGAAATCGCGGCCTTTTGCCCGCGCACCAGCGTCGACCGCAATCTGCTGGGCCGCGTAGTGGAAGGGATCACGCGTTTTCCGGCCGACTTCCACGTGCATCCCAAGCTGCGCGGGCTAGTCGACAAGCGCCGTGAGGCCTTCGAGAAAGGCGGGCCGGTCGACTGGGCCTTCGCCGAAGCCCTGGCCTTCGGGACCTTGCTCCTGGAAGGGACGCCCGTACGGCTGAGCGGCCAGGACTGCGGGCGCGGCACCTTCAGCCAGCGTCACCTGGCCTTCTATGACTCCGGGGACGGACACCGCCACATCCCCATGGAGTGCCTGGAGAAAGGACAGGCCCGCTTCCAGGTGTATGACAGCAGTTTGAGCGAGTACGCCGTGCTGGGCTTCGAGTTCGGCTACAGCGTGGCCGATCCGCTGACGCTGGTGCTGTGGGAGGCGCAATTCGGCGACTTCATGAACGGCGCTCAGATCATGATCGACCAGTTCATCGTTTGCTGCGAGCAGAAGTGGGGCCAGCCGAGCGGGCTGGTGATGCTGCTGCCGCACGGTTCCGAGGGGCAGGGGCCGGAGCATTCCAGCGCCCGCATCGAGCGATTCCTCACCTTGTGCGCCGAAAACAACATCCAAGTGGCTAACTGCACCACCGCCGCCCAGTACTTCCACCTGCTGCGGCGGCAGATGTGCGGCGGACCGGACCGGCGCGGGATCCGCAAGCCGCTGGTCCTGTTTACGCCCAAGTCGCTGTTGCGGCATCCGGGAGTGTCCTCGACTATTCAGGACCTGACCTCCAGCGGGTTCCGCGAAGTGATCAGCGAGACCGGGCCGATCGAGCCGCAGCGCGTGGAGCGGGTGGTCTTCTGCTCGGGCAAGGTCTACTACGACCTGACCGCGGCGCGCGAGCAGCGCGGGGCGAAAAACATCGCCATCGCGCGCGTCGAGCAGTTGTATCCCTTCCCCCAGCAGGAGGTGCACGACGTGCTGCTGCGCTATCCGGTGACCGCCGATGTGGTTTGGGCGCAGGAAGAACCGCGCAATATGGGTCCCTGGCGTTTCGTGCGCGAAAAGATTCAACCCCTGCTCGAGGACACCCGGCGCGAGTTGATCTACGTGGGGCGGGCCGAAAGCGCCGCGCCGGCCGCCGGGTCGGCCAAGCGGCATGCGCAGGAACAGGCTGAGATCGTGGCCGAGGCCCTCACCCTGGGCCAAGCCGGCGCCCGCCCGCGCGTGCGTCTGGTGCCCAGAAGGAAGAAGTAAGCCGGTGCGGCGCGCGTCGGCGAGTGGAACTGGCGCCAGGATTCGACCAGCGCCACAATGCAGTGGGTGTCCAGCCCGAACTTCGGAGCAGGAGCGGACATGGGCTCAGGACCGCCGTTCGCGCAACGCCCGAATGGTCCGGTTCACCTGCCCGTGGGTGACCGGCGGCGTGCCCGGCGGAGCTACGGCAACCAGCAGGGATCCCCGCCTCGCCAGCTTGATGCGCGAAACAGCCTCGATCTCGACCCTGCCGTCGCGGTATTCGATGTCGAGTTCCACACCAGGCGTCAGTCCCGCCCGTTCGCGGACCGCCTTTGGAATGGTGACTCGACCGGCTTGGTCGATGGTAGTCCTCATACCCGTCAGTATCCCATTGCCGGACGGGACGCGTGTTTTCTTGAAAATAAACAGGGAACGATTTGGCTCCTCGACTCGTATTCCTCAGAAAGCGAGAGGTGAGGCATGCAGCTACGATTGAAAGCTCTTGTGTTGACCGCGGCCGCCGTCCTGATGGCCGCCTGTGACTGGGATGACTTCGGCGGGTTCGGCAACGCCCAGGCCTATAAGGAAGAGTTCCACCAGACCCATGCGCTGAAAGCCGGCGGGCGGGTGGCCCTGGAGAACTTTAACGGGTCGATCGAGATTCGGGGCTGGGATCAGGATACCGTCGACATCAGCGGGACCAAGTACGGCTCGACGCCCGAGTTGCGGGACTCGATTAAGATCGAGGTCTCCGCCTCGCCGGACACGGTTCGCATCCGGACGGTGCGTCCCGGCGAGCGGCGCGGGAATTGCGGGGCCCGGTACGTGCTGCGGGTTCCGCGCAAGGTGGAGCTGGACAGCATCAGCAGCAGCAACGGCTCCATCCGCGTGGAGGAAATCGAGGGCCTGGCGCGCCTGCGCACCTCCAACGGGGGAATCAATACGGCCAATATTCACGGCACCCTGGACGTAACCACGTCCAATGGCGGCGTCGAGGTCCGCGACACCGAAGGGCCGGTGTCCGTGAGGACCTCGAACGGCCGCGTGCGCGCCGAGGGCGTGCGGGGCGCGTTTGACGCCAGCACCACCAATGGCAGCATCCAGGCGCGCCTGGAAAAGAGCGACCCCCACCGCCCGGTGCGGCTGGAGACCTCCAACGGCAGCATCGACCTCCGGATGGAGGAGGCTGTCCAGGACGTTCGCGCCACCACCACCAACGGCGGGATCACGCTGCGGCTGCCGGGCAGCCTTTCCGCGCGCGTGCGCGCCCGGACCTCGAATTCGTCGATCTCCACCGAGTTCGATGTGCGCCAGGAAGGCGCCAACAGCAAGCACCGGCTGGAGGGCGCCATCGGAGCGGGCGGCCCGACGCTGGATCTGACGACCTCCAACGGGGGCATCAAGCTCCTTCGCTTGTAGGGCCACCCTGACGCCGGGCTACGGCTTCACCATGGGGACGAAGCGGACGGGCAGGACCGAGCGGCGATGCAGCTTGCCGGCGCTGTCCTTGTCCACCACCACCAGCTCCTGCGAGAAGAAACCGTCGCCCACCGGACCCACCAGGCGGCCGCCGGGCTTCAGTTGATCGAGCAGTGTCTGGGGGATGTCCTTCGGCGCCGCGGTCAGGATAATGCGGTCGAAAGGAGCCTTCTCCGGCCAGCCTTGGTACCCGTCGCCCTGCAAGACCTGCACGTTCCGGTAGCCCAGGCGGGCCAGCAGGCTCTTGGCCGAGTGGGCCAGCTCCGGCACGATCTCAATACTGAACACTTCCTGGGCCAGGGGCGACAGCACCGCCGCCTGGTAGCCGGATCCGGTTCCGATCTCCAGCACGCGATGCGTCCTGGCGGGCGCCAGCAGCTCCGTCATCACGGCGACGATGAAGGGTTGGGAAATCGTCTGGCCCTTGATCAGGGGGAGCGGGTGATCCTCGTAGGCCTGCTCGCGGAGCCCCTCCGGCACGAACGCGTGGCGGGGCGTGTTGCGCATCGCCTCTAGGACGGCCGCGTCCTTCACGCCTCGCGCTTCGATGTCGGTGCGCACCATCTCCAGGCGCCGGACCTCGTAAGGATCGGCGCCCGCCAGCAGGGCGCAGAGCAGAAGGGCAGGACCGCGGAGCGTAGCGACACCCCTCTACCAGTATCGCGCCGCCAGCCGGGAAGAAAAAGTGGTGCCCAAGAGAGGACTCGAACCTCCACGGAGTTGCCCCCACTAGAACCTGAATCTAGCGCGTCTGCCAGTTCCGCCACTTGGGCATGGCATTTCTATTCTTTCAAGTTCACCGCGCCAAGTCAAATCCGGCGCGACCTACGGTAGAATCTGACTACCACATGCTCCTGAACAGGCCCAGACTTCGGCCGGTCTTCTCCGCGACCTGCTGGATCGTGCTGGTGGCGGGCTGCGGAGCCCACCGGCGGCAAGCTCGAATGCTCGTTGCCGACGCCGGCCGGATCCAGTTCCAGACCTACTGCGCCGCCTGCCATCAGGACGACGGTCGGGGCGTGGATGAAGCTCCACCCTTGGCCGGCTCGCCCTGGTTGGCGGGACCGGAAGACCGGCTCATCCGGATCGTGCTGCACGGCGTCCGCGGACCCATGGAAGTGCACGGCAAGACCTATGATCGGGAAATGCCTGGATTCGGGCGGATCTTATCGGACGCAGACGTCGCTTCCCTGCTGTCGTTCGTCCGCCGGCGCTTCGGCGCGCCAAGCGATCCGATCACCGAGAGCACGGTGAACCGGGTCCGCCTCGCGAGCCTAACGCGAACGGACTACTGGAGTGTCGCGGAGCTGCTCGAGAAACCGTAAGCCTACTTGCGGCCCAGTCCAAACTCATTGCCCATTTGCACGACCTTTCCGTCGCGAAAATGAACTTCGATATACTTTGAACCGCTCACCGGCTTGCCGTTTCCATCCTTCAAAGTGGCGACCAGTTTCTTGGTCTTGGCGTCAAAGACCTCGGGCGCATGGGACCATGCGTACCGGCCATCCAGGCTGAAGCAGACCCACCCATGACCGCCTTGCGATAACTCGACGTGGCCCTTGGGAGCGGGGGGCATTTTCGTAGCGTCGTAGATAAACAGCTTCCGGCCCACCTGATCGCTGATCCACAATTCCGTTTCATCGGGCGTCAGGGCGGACCCGTGTGTCCGGTGGGGAATCGGTTGGTCTCCGGCGAAGACGCGGTGCAGGACCTTCCCCGCTTGCAGGTCGACCACATCAAAGCCCACGTGATCGCCCAGGCAAATGTAGCCGATCCGGTTCCGGCTATCCATGGTGTACGGGAAGATCCCTCGTTCGCCCACGTCCTTGATCTGCCGGATCAGACGGTCCGTGGCCGTCTCGTAGATCGACAACATCGTTCTGGTGCCCAGATACATCCAGCGCCCGTCCAGACTCACGATGCTGTTGTGAGCCTGCGGCCCGACCTGGACTCGCTTGATCAGCTCGCCGTTGTCGGCGTTGACGATGAGGTAACCGCTGTCCTCCCCCGAATACCACCAGCCCGTGGGAACATAGATTCTCTTGCCATCCATCGTGATCGAGGATCGGTCGCAGCCCACTTCATAGGTCTTTTCCCAGACGACCTTTTCGGTCTCCAGGTCGAAGGCTCCCAATCGGCGATTGGTGGAAGAGAAGTAAACGCGATGTGTCTTGACGCTTCCGGCGAAACCTCGAAGACCTTCGGTAAAGATTGGCACTTCAATCCGCCGGACGAACTTGTGCCCGTTGTCGATGTCGAAAATCATAATACCCGGAGGATCGGACCGGCCTTCCTGCTGGGCCCCGTCGGGCATGCTGAGGTAGAGATACCGTTTCGTCCAGGATTGGCCCGAAGCGAGGGCGGCAATCGACAGGAGAATCGCGATGAACACGGTTAGACGCATGGCGGAATTGTACTGAGCAGGGTATCCGGAGTCAAGGACCTGGGTCCGGCGGACCTGTGCCAGCCGCGCCTACCACAGGAATTGCTTGGCGATGGCGCGCTTGTCGTAGCCGTCCAGCACGTGGACCACGCGCACCTTCTTCAAGGCCACCGGTGAGAGTTGGCCGATGGGGATGTATACCAGGGTGCGGCCGTAGCGGGCGGCGATGTCGCGGAAGATCGAGCGGGGCGGCTTGGCCGCCACGTAGACCACGTAGCGGTGGATGGAGTAATCCAGGCCGGCCAGCAGCAGGCGCTCGGCCTTGTTTTCGGCGAAGTCGTAATCGGGGTCGGCCCAGACGTCGTACATGCGCCGCGCGGGCAGCGACATCAGAAAGCCGCCGTATTCGCCACGCCCGATGCCGGGACCCACCAGATTGGCGAACGGGTGCGTGGAGTAGAACGCCATATCCGATTCGTTCTGATGCTCGCCCAGCCAGGTAGTGAGGTAGTCGTAGCGGTTGGCGGCGTCTTCGTCGAAGATCACCACCACCGAGCCGACCTCGCCGGAGACCTTCTGGTAGTGGCGCACATAGATGCGCCGCTGGTGCCAGTTGCGAATGGTCTCGCGGATATCGATGCCGTCCAGCAGGGAAGTCGTGAACGGCTCGACCCGCGTTCGTTCTTCGGACAGGATGCTCTTGCCCTTCTTCTTCAAGTAGCGGCCGTAGTCCTCGATCACCAGGTCTTCCGGCGGGTAGGAGCAGATGTTGTTGCCGTTCAACTGGCGCGCCCACTCGCCGGGGACCTTTTCCTTCTTGCGCGGCTTCAAGCCGGCCGGGCGCAGGCGGCGCTTCATGCTGGGCAGCCGGCGGCGCAGCCGGATTCTGCGGGTATTGAGCCAGACCTCCTCGCCGGAGATATTGACAGTGCGGAGATCGGACTCGGTTTTCTGCTCGGCGTAGCGGCCGGCGATCTCCCAGACGTCCCAGGCGAAGTTGTCGTCCACCAGGGAGCGGCCCGCTACGGCGATATCGAAGATGCCCGCGGCCAGCCCGCCGGAGACCAGCGCCAGGTTGCGCGTATAGCGGGCCAGCAGCCGGCGCTGCCAGTGGGCGACCTTCTCTCCGGTGTTGAGATGATAGGATTCCTCCGCTTCCCGGTAGACCGCGAACTGCACGCGGCGGCGATCGAGAAAGTGGGCGGGAGCGTCGCCGGCCCGGAAGCGCTCATAGCGATCCTGGAGATAGGGATACTCCACCGTCACCTCGGCCAGGCACTCGGGATGGAGGTTGAAAAGTTCCAGGCCGTCGTACTTTCGCGGAGCGGGCGGTTCCTCCTGGGGCGTTTCCATGGCGTCGAGCAGTGGGTCCAGGAGATTGAGCGACACCACCACCAGCACGCGCGCCAGCGGATCGGCGCCTTGGAGCTTCCAGGCCAGGCCCGCGGCGAAGCGGGCGGTCTCCTCGGAGCGAGGCTGCGGATAGACCCGGTAGGCCTCCACGTAGCGGTCCACGCCAATGCGGTCGATGGCGAAGGTGTCGGGATAGTGGTCGGCGAGGTGGGGCCGCTCGCCGCAGTCCGGATCGAGGAAGATTACCTCCGCGCCGCCTTCCAGCGCCGTGCGGATCGCCTCCACAAAAGGATCGGCGGGCTCGACCGGGATGTAGACCGCGCTGTCCTCTTGGGTTGGATCGGCGTAGAAGATGACCGACATCTCGGGCAGCCGCGCCACGGCTTGCCGGTAGACCGCTTCCAGCCCGGCGGGCAACTCCACGGCCACCACATGGGGCCGCTCGCGCCGGATCAACTCGCGCACGGCGCCAGCGAATTCCAGCCGTCCGGGCGCCACCGGGAAGTAGCGGACATTCCCGCGCTGCAAGCCGTGGGGGAGTTCAGGAGCCACGGGTGTAGCGAAGGGCTTCCTCGCCCAGGGTCTCGAGGATGGCGGTTTCCAGCGCGCGCGCCTCGTGCTGCTCCTCGGTGGCCAGGCTGCCCAGCTTGATGGCGTAACGGCCGATGTTGATGCCGTCGCGCACGGTGTACCGCTCATCCGAGCGATGGGCGCGCTGCAAGAAGTCGGTCACGTAGGTGAGGATACGCTCCTCGGCGAAGGGGAGGTTCTCGCGCAGGATGTGGAGCTCCTCGTCGCGCTCGGGAAAGTCGATCCAGATCTGAGGCTGGAGGCGCGAGTGGATGTACTCGGGCAGCTCGAAGGTGGAGGCGTCGTCGTTCATGGTGGAGACCAAACGGAAATCCGGATGGGCCTTGATCTTGACGCCGGCCACGATGGATTCGACATAGCGGCGGTTGTCCAGCAGCGGGGCCAGCGAAGCCCAGCTTTTCTCGCTCATGCGATTGCCTTCGTCGATAATGGTGACCCCCCCGCGAATCATGGCCGTGACCAGTGGGGAAGCGACGTAGCGCAGCTTGCCTTCGCCCTCGATCACTGGGGTGACCAGCAGGTCTTCGGGCCGGGTGTCGAGC
>JACOSH010000108.1 GCA_016178945.1 Acidobacteriota bacterium | reverse complement strand
ATTCGCGCCTTGGGTGCTGACCGTCACCGGAGGAGTCACGCTGGCCACGCCGGACCCTCCCGGCTCGTCGGTGCAAGCGAAGGTGACGACTACGTGCTGATTGGTCCAGGTCCCCGATACATACGCGCCGGCCGAGGCGGTAATCACCGGCGCGGTCACGTCGATCACCGTGTAGGTGTAACTGAGCGTGGCTGTATTCCCGGCGTTGTCGGACGCGTTTACCGTGAATGTTTTCTGCCCAAGCGCGCCGGTGTCGATCGCGGCGCCATTGGCCACCGTGCCGGAGCAGGTGGCAACACCTGAGCCTGTATCGGTGCAGGCGAAGGAGGCATTCACCACAGCGTTCAGCGCATAGCCGGCGCCGCTGGCCGGCGTCGTGATGGTGATGACCGGCGCGGTCTTGTCGATATTGATGCCGCTGAAGGTCGCGCTGGCGGAATTACCCGCGTTATCGGTGCAGGTTCCGGTGACCGATTGATTCGCGCCTTGGGTGCTGACCGTCACCGGAGGAGTCACGCTGGCCACGCCGGACCCTCCCGGCTCGTCGGTGCAAGCGAAGGTGACGACTACGTTCTGATTGGTCCAGGTCCCCGATACATACGCGCCGGCCGAGGCAGTGATCACCGGAGCGGTCACGTCGATCACCGTGTAGGAGTAGCTGAGAGTCGCCGGATTTCCCGCCTTGTCGGTGGCCGCGACCAGGAAGGTCTTCGCACCGAGCGTGCTGGTGTCGATCCCGGCGCCGTTGGCCACCGTGCCGGAGCAGGTGGCGATCCCGGAGGCCGCGTCGGTGCAGGCGAAGGAAGCATTGACAACCGCGTTCCTCGCAAAGCTGGCGCCGTTGGCCGGCGTCGTGATAGCGATGACGGGCGCGGTCTTGTCGATGTTAATGCCGCTGAAGGTCGCGCTGGCGGAGTTGCCCGCGTTGTCGGTGCACGTGCCCGCGACCGACTGGTTCGCCCCCTCCGTGCTCACAGTGACCGGAGGCGTTAGGCTGGCCACGCCCGACCCGCCGGGGTTGTCCGTGCAAGTGAACGTCACCAACACGTTCTGATTGGTCCAGGTTCCGGACACGTAGGGAGCGGCGGAGGCGGTGATGACCGGCGCGGTCTTGTCCAAGACCGTGAGGCTGAGGGTCTGGGTGTCCTTTTGCGAACTAGCGTCCGCGACCTGCACCGTGAAGGTGGATTGCCCGGAACCGCCGGGAGTGCCGCTGATGACGCCGCCGCTCGAAAGCTGCAGTCCCTGCGGGAGGCTGCCCGAAAGAAGAGTCCAGGTGAGCGGCGCCGTGCCTCCCAGCGCCTGCAGAGTCGCCGAGTAAGGACTTCCGCTGATGGCGTCGGGCAAGGTCTGCGTTTGGGTGATGACCAGCGCGATCGCCCCGGGATGCGCGACCACCACTGTCTTGACGGAATTCGTGGCCAGATTGGTCGCGCTGGCGGCGTTGCCGAGGATGCGCAGTGTAATCCGGCCCTCCTCGCCTGGCGCCAGCGGGAGCGTGGCGTTGGTCACGTCGGAGGTGGTCAGATCCGGCACGCCCAGATTCGGATCCGAAGGCGATCCAAAGGTGGGATTGGGAATGCTGGCCACGACCACGCGCTGTGGCTGCTCCCCGACGCTGCACCGTCCGGCGCCGCCGGCCGTGGGAGTCTTGTACACCTTGTAGAGCACCAGTTGCAGCTTGAAGCCGGCGGGAATCTGGTCCTTCAGCAACAGCTTGGTGTTGTAGGAAGTCGTGGTGTTGCCGGTGTTGGTAATCTTCCAGGTGACATCGGTCAGTGCCGAGTTGGTCAGATCGAAGTTCTTGATCGCGGAGTTGGTCAGATCGAAGTTGGCTACATCCGCGTTGGTCAGGTCAAAGTTGGGTGTGCCGATGTTGGTCAGGTCGAAGTTGGTGAGATCGAAGTTGGTGAGGTCGAAGTTCTTCAGATCGATGTTAGTGAGATCGAAATTGGCGACCGGCACGTTGGTGAGGTCAAAATTGACCAGGCCCACGTTGTACAGCTCGCCGTTGGTGAGATCGAAGTTCGCCGGCGCGTAGGTATCCGGATTGAGCGACACGGAGCTCTGCTGGGGCGCCTGATTGGCGGGCGGCGTCGTCTCCACGACTTTCACGGCGATCGGGATGGTGCCTACCGTGGAAGTCGCAAAGACCGGCCGCGAGGCGCTGGAGCGCGGAGCCACCATCACGATGAGCGAGAGCGTCACCGGAGCGGGCGGCTTCTGGAAGCTCGCCGTCACGCCGGCCGGCGGCGTAATGGTCAGTTGATAGGTGGTGGTGCGGTTGGTATTGTTCTGCACGGTGACCACGAAGGTCGCCGGCGTCGACGCGTTCAGCTTCTTGGCGTTGCCCACCACCGACACGGCCAGGCCTTCGGTGATGCGCGACGTGTAGATATTCTGATTCCGCATGCCCGCGCGGCCGGGAATGCAATTCGGGCCGGGCGGCGTGTACTTGGTCCAGTCCCCGTCCGGCGGCGGCTGCACGTCGCGATTGTCCGTCCAGACGGCGTGGAAGACCGGCTGGTTGGCGGGGTTGGTGTTGAACTGCCAGCTCTTTCCGTCCGGGCCGGGCACGAAGTTCTGGGCTGTCAGATCCAGGTAGTCGCCGATGAAGGGCAGCGTACCCTGGGAAAACAAGGGCAGGTCAGGGGGGAACGACTTGATCTGCAGAATCGGCTTCGAGCCCAGCGACCCGCCCGAGGAGCTGCCAAACAGATACTGCGACACTCGCGTGGAAACAAATACCGGAGTGTCGGCGGGGAGCGCTTCGGCCACGCGCACATCCAGGGTGTGACGCCGTATCAGTGGCGGAAGTCCCGCCGGCGCCTGGTCGGCGATGGCGCTGTTGAACACACTTCCCGGCGAACCCGCGGCCAGATTGCCGGCCAGATTGCGGACCTCAGTCCGCGCGGCGACGGTGTCGCAACCCTGGCAGACCAGCTCGCCAACGGTGGAGTCCTCGCTGGCGTCATAGTAGACGATCATGAGGCGTCCGGCGGCAAAGGTCATGGCCGGCATGATCTGGTGGCCCCGGGCACTCAGGTTCGGAAAACGGGGAGCGGCTGGACTGTCCACGGCCACCGGCGCCGGCCAGGTCTTGCCGTCCCGTGACGTGGACATCACGATGCGGGCGTCGCCGGAGGGTCCCACGCCGCGCTGCGACCAGGCCAGATGAACGCGGCTGATCTTGGTGGCTTCGTCGTAGGAGACGGCCAGCGCCGGGTAGGCGTTGGTGCGGAAGGAGACGCCGGTGGTGCCTTGATCGAACGGGATCATCCCGGGCAGCTCGACGGCTTTGCTAAAAGTCTGGCCGAAATCGGTGGACTTGGCGATCAGGATCGCATCCGGCTGGTTGCTGACCACGAAGCGGCGCCAGGCGACGTAGACGTTGCCGGTCGCCGGATCGATGGCCAGGATGGTGCCCTGGTTTACCGAGTTGCTTTCACTCAGCTTGGTGGGTGTATTCCAGTGCGCGCCGCAATCTTTGGACACCGTGAACATGATCTTCGAGCTTTTCGATCCGGTGAAAACCGAGTAGACCAGGTAGACGTTGCCGGCAGGGAATTGCTGGCCGGCCACGTTGCACATGGCCGCGCCGGCGCGCGGGATATCGGCGGCCAGCCACGGCTTGTCGACAAACCGCCCGGAGGTGCCGCTTTCGATGACCATGGTGTCCAGGTACTGAATCGGATCCGCGCTGGTCTTCTCCGCGTTGTTGTTGTCGATGAAACGCGCCACGAAGACGGCCCCCAGCGGGTTGGTTCCGCGGTTGGCGGCCAGCCCGCTGAGGTAAAACATCCCATTCGTGCCGGCCCGCACGGTGGGGTCGGCGGCGGCCTGCAAACCGCTGATCGGGGACGGGGGATTGGTCACGCACTGTGGGGTGTTGTACGGGCACCCGGGCAGCAGCGTGCTTTTCCAGGTTTGGCCTCCGTCGAAAGATTTGAAGACGCCGAGCCAGGCGTCCCCGGTCCCGTCATTGACCAGGTCGACGGTGCGATAGTCGTTGGAGGCCGCCAGCAGATGCGCGGAATTGCGCGAAGAGACGGCAATCGAGCCTTCGTTCTGGCGCTGGAGGTACGGGTCCCCGTCCGGCCAGGTGGTTCCCGAGACCATGTTGACATTGGGACCGGCGACAGGTACGGGTTGAGCGAAAGCAGCGACGGAAGCGGCGCAGAACAGGAAGACTAGTGAATGCAGGCGCACGAGGAACCCTCTCTGAAAAGTTGGCAGCGTCCGATTCTAGCACAGAACTACCTGGAAATCCCCGTCAGAATCGGCCTGTTTTGCGTTTCGCCGCGAGATCTTGTAATGAGGGTATTGTGCGTAATGGATCGTGCAGAACAGGCCGCGGATTACGTCACCATGCGCCCATCCCGCATCCGCACCGTCCGGTGCCCGTAAGCGGCCGCCTCCGGATTGTGCGTGATCATGAGGATGGTCTGCCCCAACCGCTCGTTCAGGTCGCGAAGCAACCCCAGCACGATCACGGAATTCTCCGAATCGAGGTTCCCGGTGGGCTCGTCGGCCAGCAAGATCGCGGGATGATTCACGATGGCGCGGGCGATGGCGACGCGCTGCTGTTCGCCGCCCGACAACGCGCTGGGCTTGTGGTCGAGCCGCCCGTCGATGCCCAGCATCTCCAGCGCCTGCCGGAACTGCGCGTCCCCCAGCCCGGTCTTGCCCGAAATGTGGGCGGCGAGGGCGATATTGTCGCGCGCCGTCAGGTTCGGCAGGAGGTTGAACTTCTGGAACACGAATCCGACCGTGGTCTTGCGCAGGCGGGTGCGCTGGGCGTCGGACATGCGCGCCACATCCTGGCCGCCCACGCGCACCCTGCCGGAGGTGGGCGGGGTCAGTCCGCCCACGATGTGGAACAGCGTGGACTTGCCCGATCCGGAAGGTCCCACCAGGGCCAGGAACTCGCCGGAGGGAACTTCCAGGTCGACTCCCCGCAGCGCTTCGATCTCCACCGAGCCCACGCGATAGACTTTGCGCAAGCCCTCGATCTGGATGATGGCCTCACTCATAGGCCAGCGCTTCGATGGGGTCCTGGTTGGCGGCGCGCACTCCCGGATACAACGCTCCGAGCACCGCGCCGGCCACTGAGATCAACAGAGCATTCGGCCACCAGTCCGGCACGATGGCCGTCTTGAAGGAGGAAGGCACGAAGGCTTCCAGCAGAGCTTTGGCCCCATAACTGAAGGCGATCCCGATGAGGGTTCCGGCAATGGCCAGCAGAACGGCCTCGCGCAGAATGATGCTCAGGATAAACCAGCGCGACGCGCCCAGAGACTTCAGAATCCCGATCTCGCGCGTGCGCTGCAGCACGGCCATGTACATCGACAGGCAAACCACGGCGAACCCGATCAACACGCCGATCACGATCATCACCCGGATGAAGGTGCGCAGCTCCGGAATGCTGTTCACGGTCAGCAGCGAGGCGGATTCTTCCATCGAGAAGATCGGGTAGTCGGGGAGCTGCCGCTTGAGACCGGCGATGACCGCGCCGATGTTCTCCGGAGCGTCCACCTTGGCGTAGATCTGGCTGAGCCGCCCGGGATTGCCCTTCAGATCCTGGAGACGGCGCAGATCCACGAACACCCGGTTCAGCTTGCCGGCTTCGACCACGCCGCACACCCGCCACTTGCGATTCATCAGATCGACCGTGTCGCCGGCGCGGATCTTCTTTTCCTGGGCGTAGAACTCGTCGACCAGAATGTCGTCGGGTTGCTGGAACGGGCCGCCTTGCAGGTAGCGGAATCCGCCGCTCATGCGGTTAAACTTGGGCAAGTCGATCCCGGCCGCGCTGGACAGGAAGCCGCCGATGGAATTGATCACGATTCCGGTGGCCAGCGTGACGTGCGGCTGCTTCTCCACGAATCCGATCATGCCCTCGGGGATGGGCGCGTCGGTAACCCCGGCCAGAATGGTGGAGCCCTTGGGCCGGATCACGATGTCGGCCCCCACGCCGCGGGCGCGCCGCTGCGACTCGTCGATCATGCCCCGCCCCATGCCGACCAGCGTCAGCACCAGCGTCACCGGCACGCCGATCAGCAGCGCGCTCAGGAATGTCCGCAGCGGACGGTGTTTGATGTTCTCCCAGACCAGCTTCTGAATCATTTGGCGGAGGTTCCCGGACTATCGTGCGCGGGCACGCCGGCCTCGCTTGCGGACGGGCCCAGAACCTTGAGATCGACGCCCTCCGGACGCTGCAGCGAGAAACGAGCATCGTCCAGAAGCTTGTTCATCTCCAGTTTGACCACGCGAATCTGAACGGAGTACTCGTCCTTGGGGCGGATGATTTCGATCTCCTGCGGAAACAGCAGGCGGTCATAGACCCGCCATTCGCGGTAGCGGGCGTCGGTGAGGATGTCGCCGGAGGCGTCGAAGATCAACTGCCGCCCGATAT
>JACOSH010000477.1 GCA_016178945.1 Acidobacteriota bacterium | reverse complement strand
TGAACGATCCGCGCCGTTCGCCGGCCGATGTCGGGATAGTCGGGGTAAACTCCCAGCGCCGCGCCGGCGCGCACGAAGCTCTCCGAGAATCCGATGATCGGCAGGCGCTGTTCGAACGAGGCCAGAAGCAGCGGTTTCACCGTCGCCGAGTTATAGAGCAGACTGTCCGGCAGGCACCAGACGAAATCCACTTGGTTCTTGAGCGAAAGAAAAGCGGCCAGCAAGGCCCGGGGATCGTCGCAGTCGGCCGTGCGGACGGTGAAGCCCTCGCGCCCGGCTTCCTGTTGGAGCGCGGCCGCGGCCAGGGTCTGCTTGGCGGGATTGCGGATGATGCCCAGGCGGGTCTTGCCGGGGAAGAGCCGCCGCAGCTCCGCCAGCAGCGCGGCCAGCGGCACGTCGAGGGAAACCACTCCGACCAGGCGCGGGAAGCGAGCCTCCGGCGTCGCGCCCTTGACGGCGTCCCCCCGCAGAATCATGGTACACACCACTGGCAGGTCGACCGATATCGAGGCCAGGACGTCGGCGGCCTCCGCGCCCACGGCGATCGCCACGCGCGGCTTGGCGCCGACGGCCGCCGCCAGGGCCTCTTTCTGACCGAAATCGACCACCAGCGGGGCTTCCGGCAGGCTGCGGCGCAATCCCTCCAGCGCTTGCGTGTAGGCCTCGACCTTCGGGGAGGCCACCACCAGGACCGGGCTTGGCGCCGCGGCGGCGGCCAGGATGGCCAGCGCGACAAGCACGTTCACTCCCGTACCCGCCAGATCAGCTTCACATAGGCCGAGCGGCCATCCTGAATCAGCCGGTCGAGCGTCACGGAACCGCCGGCCGGATCTTCATAACGCCGGTCGAACAGATTCCGGATGCCGCAGGCCAGGTCGAAGTTGGGCGCCAGGCGGCGCGTGGTGATGGTCAGCTCGCCCAGCCAGACCGGCGCGAGGCGATAGCCGGACTGCGCGTAGCGCGCGCTGACGTACTGAAAGCCGGCGCTCGCGTCGAGTTTGTTGGCGATGGGCACGGCGAAGCGGAGCTTCCCGATCCGGCCGGGCGAGTTGGGGAGCTGCCCGCCGCCGTGTCCATCGTCGGACCGCTGAATCGCCAGGCTGGCCACCGCCTGGAGCCAGAGCGCGGGATTCCCGTTCAGCTCGAGCTCCACGCCCGTTCCGCGGTAGCGGGCGGCGTTCTGGAACTGGTACAGGTTGTCCACCGGAATGGTTCGGATCAGGCCGCCTAGCCGCGTGTGGTAGACCGTGGCAATCCCGTTCAACCGGCTGGCCACCTTTCGCTCGACTGCGGCTTCTACCGTATCCACTTTCTCGGGACGCAGCGAGGGATTCCCCACCACCGAAAGGTTATAGAGCAGCTCATAGACGGTGGGGTTGCGGAAGGCCCTCCCGTATAGGAACTTCAGCGCCGTTCGCTGGCGCTGATACAGCAAAGCGGCCCGGGGCGAGACAAACGACCGGCGATTGTTGGCATCGTCAAAGCGGACGCCGAGAACGGCCTTCCAGTGCTTGGCCAGATCCACCTCCTCCTGCGCGAACAGCCCGTAGGATCGCTCCAGGACTTCCGCGTTCAGCAGCTCGCGGACGCGGGGGGAGATGACTTCCGTTCGTTGGAGCGCGCGCAGGTCCCAACTGGTTTCCGCGCCCACCGTGAGGGCGCCCCAGCGGCGGGGCATTTCCCGACGGTAGGTGAGCTGCGAGCCCACCCAATCCCCGAGGGCGTAATCGCGAGTGTCCTCGATGCCCAGCGGCTCTTCGAGCGCGCCGTCATAGCGCCCGTGGAACTGATAGCGGTCATAGTAGAGACGCCAGCGCAGCCGGCCATCCGTTCCTACGGCCCGCGAGTAGGCGGCCTCGGCAAAGCCGCGGGCATCCTGGATCTTGTTCCCCCGGTCCGCGAACAGGGTCTCGGTCCAGGGCACTACTGGGACATGCTTCTCCCGGCTGCTGAGCAGGCCGGTAAAGCTCCAACGCTTCCATTCCAGGCTGGCGAAGGTATGATAGCCACGCTCGCCGTCCACTCCCACGGCCCGGCCCCGATCAGGAAAATCGAGCGGCTGGCCGCGGTTGTTGAACAGCGAAGCCGATACGAGCAGGTTGGCGCCGCCGCCCAGATCCAGCGAGGAGGAAATCTGCGCCTTCCGCTGCCCGAAGCTGCCCAGCTCGGTGCTGAAACGAGCCCGCTCGTGGTCGACCGGCGACTGGGTGACGATGTTGACCGTGGCCATCAGGCCGTTGCTTCCGTAGAGGGAGGAAGAGGGGCCGCGGATGATCTCGATCCGTTTCACCAGGTCCATGTCCAGCCCGAAATCCTGTCCGAAGTTGGCCGCGGCGTTGTAGATGTTGTCGGTCATGTAGCGGCCGTTCAGCAGAACCAGGAAGCGGCTGTTGAAGTCGCCAGGCAGCAGAAAGCCGCGCAGGCCGGCATAGCGATAAGTGCGATCCGTGGTGAGGTAGAAGCCGCGCGCGGCGTTGAGCGCATCGCCCAGGGTGCGGTAGCCGAACTTGCGGATGTCTTCGGCGGTGATGACGGTGACGCTGGCCGGCGCTTCGGCCAGCGCCTGGCGGTGCAGCGAGGCCGCCTCGACCACGGCCATGTCCTCGAACAGCACACCCTCCCCTTTGGGAGTAGTCTCTTGGGCTAATGCCGCGGCGGCGAGCGTGTACAGCATGAATTCGCGCACGTGACCTCCTATGAGGTCATATCGGCCGGTCTGGCGGGACTCTATGGAGAGACACTACGGCTGAACATCGTCAACGCGGCGGGCGGGCAGGGGACCTGCCCATTCCCGCCGCGAGATGGTTTGAATCGCGGAAGGTATGGACCTTCGTTGACCTCTTCCCGGAGCATGCTCCATGCTGAAGAACACCTAACCAAACCGAAGTCTGGTCTGACGACGATTGCCGGCCAGCAAGAACTCATCGGGCCAACCGCCGAAGCGCGGGAGGGTGCGGAAGGCGTTGAAGAATCAGGGGCACAAATTTTTGGGAAACCTGTGAACGGGTTCGGCTCTCAAATATCATCCGGCCCGAAAACCGTGATTCCGCCTACGCGCTCAAAGTCGCGGTCGGCGGTGGCGATGTGCCGGATTCCGTATTCGCGCATCGAGGAGAGGATAATCATTTGTCAATACACCGGCGCTCTGCCGTTCGGGCTGGGCGCTCCTCACAATGTGCTCATCCGTCGAGAGGAAGAGTAAATTAAGCGCCAGGATTCTCTCCGTGTCGTGCCAATAGTCGATCAGGAGGGGAATGTCCAAATACTTCAGACGCAGTGCGGCCGCCGAACCAGGACGCGGAATCACAGCCTTCGATACAGCTTCAGCCAGCATCAGTTTATGGGTTGCTTCATTTACAATCTCGAATAGAGTGATGCCGGCAACTTCTTCCCGCGAGCATCTCTCAAGCAGGAGCCGGCACTGCGCGGATGCGTTGCTCAGCCCATAGACGAAGATGTTTGCGTCGATGAATATGTCACTTCCGGCAGGGACACTCAGGAGGGATTGCACAAGTGTGTTACGAAGACTGATCTTCCAGATCCGGGTCTTCGACAATCCGCCGCCATTCGTCAGGCGTCAATCGGATGGACGACACCTGATTCAATGCAGCTAATGATCTCGAGACGCGCTCGCGCTTCTCTTCCGCCGTGAATCGCCGCTTCTTGGCTTCCGCCAATCTCTCGCTGGAAGGAGACTGCCGATCAATATCGTGGTGTAACACAACTGCCTTCGATTCAGTGTTAGCTCGCCAAAGGTCAATAGAGGCGCTAGCGCCCGCATTCCTAAGCCGGTTCTATTCTATCTCATTGGGGACCGCCGAGGTTGCCAGGCGATCCGGCGTCTCGCGACGACACCTGGCGGCAACAATCTACAGGCCCAGCAGGCGGGCGGGGTGGGTTCCCGCCGACTTTCCCCAAGCCGGAAGCCGGTTGATCCGCAAGTTAACAGTATCACGTCTATTTCGAATAGTGCGATCCGGGGGTAGCTTGAAGGATGGTTGCCGAAGCCATCTCCCTTGAGCCACAGGATGCGGGTACGCTCTGGAACGTAGGCCGAGTGCTGCGGGCCGCGGTCCTGCCAAGTTGGTGGGTCCCAAAGGTGAACTCGCCGTGCTGCCGCAGCCTCTCTATGCGCTGCTCAAGAACATCGTGAAGAACCTGGCGACGGCCGTTCGCTGGTGTTGTTGCCCGAGGAGAAGCAGCTTACGACGCAGCAGGCCGCCGAACTGCTCGGGCAATCGCGTTAGCACAGCGAGCCAGGAATGGGCTTGGAGGAACCGATGACAAGCGCGCGATCAACGCCTGCAAAGTTCTCAGGCTTCCTTTCACAACCGCGCTTTCGGCACCGATCCGGCTGAGGGAGAAGGAACTACTGAACAAGGAAGACGGCCTGGCGAAACTGGAGATGCTGGAGCGCCATGGCCGGTGCCAGGAAGACATCATCAGAATGGCGCGAGTGAAAATGGAGGGATAAGACCTGGCGCGGACAATGAGCGTTCGAATGGACGACGGGAACTACGAATTCCCGCGGCGCTTGTCGAAGGATGAGAAGGCGGATCTCTCCACCGCGATGCGCGATCTGGTCTATCGAGGGCGGATCATGATGGCTGTAGAGCGCTACCGTCAGGGCAAAGTGTCGCTGGGCCGCGCGGCCGAGCTGGCGGGAGTGCCCGTGGGCGAGATGATGGACATCCTCGCGAGCTACGGCATCAAGAGCAATCTCGAGCGCGAAGACTCTGCGCAAGGGTTGGGATACCTGAGGAAGGTGTTGTAACAGTATCAGGCGAACGATCCACCTCAGCCAACAGGAAATCCCGACAACCGTCAATCCAAACCCTCCGGCGGCTCGTAGATATGATTTGCCGGGTCATTGAGCCGGATTTCATCTGATTCAATGCGGATCGCGGCACGGCTACGGAAGGCGTTGCCGGGAGAACCAGTATCGAAGGGAGCGTGAACATGAAACGAATATCGAATGGATGGATCGCGATGATATTGCTGGCCGCGGCGGGAAGCACGGCGCGCGGCTCGAGCCATCGGGAGGCTTTGGCGATCCTGAACGAGCCCTGCGCCGACAACACCGACACCTTTGCCTGGGTATCGAACGGCTCGCACAACAAGCTCTACCTGATCATGGATTTCAACCCGCTTCACGAGCCGGGTCAGGGCAACCAGGGCTTGCGAGCGTGCAACGGCTACCGCTACGAGTTCCACATCGGGAAGGGTGCGAGCCTCAAGGACAAGGTGGTGTACCGCATCGAGTTCAAGAATATTCTAAAGCCTGAAGCCCCTCCAAGTCCCACGGACCCCCTGGGCGGCGGCAACGAGCTCCTCTGGCAGCTCACGGGCGGAACGGAGACCATGACCGTCAAGCGCATCGTGGATTCGGACGGCCGCGGCGAGGAAGACGAGGAGGGAGTCGTACTGGGGAGAGATCTCCCGGTTCTACCGAACAACCACGGCCCGCAAACCGATCGGCTCGTCTACGGACTGGGGCCGTTCAAGGGTTACGATTCCGGCGATCCCTCCAGCCGTGAATTGGGTCTCTACGATCAGCCGTTCGTGGACACGTTCATCCACCCTCTGGCCAACGGCGGCCGCATCATCGCCGGTCAGTTCGACGATCCCTATCAGCTCGATGAGAAGGGCATCTTCGACCTGGTCAACTTGAACCGGGACGATCTCGGCGGAATCCCAGGGGCACGCCGCCCTCCGGGCAAAGACGTGTTCACGGGCTTTAACATCTTTTCGATCGCCCTGGAGATCCCGATCAGCGACGTGTTTCCGGACGGCATCCCACACAATGGCGTGCTCAACGCCGCCTCGACCGACAGTCTGCTGAGGATATGGGCAAGCATCAGCCGTCGAAGAACCCAGACCGTCGATCCCAGCAACATCATCACGGGCCTTCGGGGCTCCGGAGAGTTCGTGCAGGTGGGCCGGAATGCCCTGCCGCTCTTCAACGCAGGCCTGGTTGGGACGCAGCGCCAGACGCTCTACTTGCGCAGCAGCCCCCTCAAAGACGTGACCAACTTCGGCGCCGACATTTTGTTTCCCGTGCTGGTGCGCGACGCCGACGCGCTGGGCATCTACAAGGCCCTGGGCGTTCCCGCCAACGTCGTGGCCACGCTCAAGGGCCCGCGCACGGACATCATCAAGGCGATCAACCTGAATCGGCCCATCCCGATCGCCGACGGCTCCTCGGGCGACGTGATCACGCTCGACGCGGCCATCGATTCGAGCTTCCCGAACGGCCGCCGCCTGGGAGGAGGGTCCGCGCCGAACCGCAATCAGGTGAATGTGAACAGCGTTTTGATCAGCCTGATCGTGGCGGGCAACCCGGCTGCCGGCCTCGCCAAAGGCGTCGAAGTCAACGACAAGAACTATCTCGACCGGTTTCCGTTCCTGGCGCCGGCCCACCAGGGTCTGCTCCAGGGGCATGGGGGTGTGAACGTCCCAACCGTACCGAACATCCCGATTCCTTAGCATGCTCACCATCACACTGGAACGGTCCCCGCTCGGGGGGGCCGTTCCACATTCCCGTCCGCGTACACCGAGCTCCTGCCCGGTTCATTCCGTACAACCGGGGGCTAGGATTCCCCTGACTTCCAACGTGCCGAGTTGGCTACTTCGCCGCCTGGGGGCGCTGGTTGCGGCGGCCCTCGCCCTGAGCTGTGCTCCGCTGGCCGCCCACGACCTGTGGATCGAGCCGGCAACCTTCTCTCCGGAACCTGGCCAAGTGGTGGGCGTGCGATTGCGCGTCGGGCAGGACCTCCTCGGCGATCCAGTGCCACGCGATCCCGCGCTGGTCAATCAATTCGTGGTCGAGGATGGGGGCGGCCGAAGGCCGCTCGCCGGGCGCAACGGCGCCGATCCGGCGGGCTTCCTGCGGGTGGCCCAGCCCGGCTTGCTGGTCATCGGCTATCTCAGCAACCCGAGCGCAATCGAACTGGCGGCGGAGAAGTTCAATCAGTATCTGAAAGAAGAAGGGCTCGATGCGGTCGCGGCGGTAAGAGCGCGCCGCAAGGAAACCGGCGCAAGAGCCCGTGAACTCTTTTCCCGCTGCGCAAAGAGTCTGGTGGTTTCGGGACCACCGAGCCAGGCGCACGGAGACCGGCTGCTCGGTTTTACGCTCGAACTCGTCGCCGAACGGAACCCCTACGCACTCCGCGCCGGCGAAGATCTTCCCGTTCGCTTGATGTACGAGAAACGTCCGCTGGCGGGCGCGCTGGTGGTTGCCATGAACCGTCTGGATCCCTCCGAAAAGCAGGCGGCTCGCACCGATAACGACGGCCGGGTGCGATTCCGGTTACGGCAGGGCGGGATGTGGTTGGTCAAAGCCGTACATATGGTTCCGGCGCCCGCCGGCGCCAACGCCGAGTGGGCGAGCTATTGGGCCTCGCTCACGTTCGAACCGCGAACCACGATCGCGCCGAACTAGTGCAGGGGCCAAGGAAGCGGAGGTCACAAGACGATGCCGGCGAGGATTCCTGGGGTCGCGCATTGCGCTTCACGGCGGCAGGGGCGCACCGGCCCGGCCCTGTGCGCCGCTGTCTTCGCCCTCCTCGGCGGCGCACGGGTTGGCGCGCATGAGATCGGCACGACGCGCGTGTCGGTCGTCTTTCAGCAGGGCCGGACGTACGACGTCGAAATCGTCACCGAGGCCACCGCGCTCATCGAGAAACTTGCAGCCTCAGCGGGCTGGCCGTCATCGGCCGGCTTACATCCGGCTCGTCTCCAATCCGCGCTGGCAAGCGCCGATGGGAGGTTTCGCCAGCGAGTGAAGATCGCTTTCGACACAGCGCAAGCGACTCCCGCGATCACGTATTCGGTCGCGCCCGGAACTGAGGCCGGATCGGCCGCGGTCGCCACCATTCGATTAACCGGCCAGGTCCCGCCGGGCGCCCGCCACTTTACCTGGAGCTACGCCTGGACATTCGCCTCCTATGCCCTGACGATCCGAAGCGGCTCATCCGGGGCCCGCGCAACCGAATGGCTGGAAGGCGGGCAGAGCAGCGCGCCGTTCAAATTGACTTCGCCGGAGCCGCCGGTCACTGGACTCGCCACCGCCTGGCGCTATCTCACGCTCGGCTTTACTCACATCGTGCCCCATGGACTGGATCACATGCTGTTCGTGCTCGGCATTTACCTGCTGAGCGGTCGCGCTCGCTCCGTCCTTTGGCAGGTCAGCGCATTCACAGCCGCTCATTCCATCACGCTGGGGCTGAGCATCTACGGCGTCATCGCCGTACCGGCGAAGATCGTCGAGCCCTTGATCGCGGTGTCGATTGCGTACGTGGCCATTGAGAACATCTTTTTCTCCGAGCTGAAGTCCTGGCGGGTAGCCCTCGTCTTCGCCTTTGGGCTTCTTCACGGCATGGGTTTCGCGGGAGCGCTTCAGGACCTCGGACTGCCGCGCTCGGAATTTGCGACCGCGTTGTTGACCTTCAACGTAGGGGTCGAGACGGGGCAGTTGGCGGTGATCGGCGCGGCTTTCATGCTGGTTGGATGGCATTGCGCCAATCGCGCCTGGTACCGCAGTCGCATCGTCGTCCCCGTATCAACGCTGATCGCGTGCACGGCAATTTACTGGACGATCGACCGGTTGCCGTTTTGAGAGGAACAATTCTGGTGGAGGCGGCGGGAGTGGATGTCCGCCGCGCCCGTTTCACTGATTCACGTTCCCACCTGTGCAGGTGGTGACCGCTTCAGAAACTTAGGTAATTTTTGGGAGTGTGGATAGAGTCGTAATAAGGCGTCGCCTGCTACACCGGTCCGGGGTCCCAGCGCGGGAACCCCTGGATCAACCCTCGCGACGGAGTGCGGCTATCGGCCGGGCCAGCGGGGCCCCGGGGCCAAGCCTCTGACTCGGTTACGCGCAAGGGGTCCGTGCGAATCGGCGGCACTCGGCAAATGGCTAGCTAGAAACGGTGGCTCTATGGGAGCAGCCCGGCCATCTTCATCAGGTGGCGCTGAAGTCCGGTCTTGAGCGACCGGTTCCCGTGGATCGGAACGGAAATGCGCACCTGGCTGCCCGGCTTCGTGTAGACGTGGTGGCTGCCGTTGACCCGTTGGAGTGACCATCCATGCGACTCCAGCAGCCGGGCGAAATCTTTGCCCGAAAGCGGCTTCACAGCGCCAGCTCAATCACCTGATCATCCCTATGCACGGACCGTTCGCCAACCGGAACCGACAGACATCCTTCGATCGCTTCGCGCAGATTGACGCGAAGTTCTTCCATCGTCTCGCCCTGTGTAGCGCAACCAGGGATGCAGGGAACTTCGGCCCAGTAGCCACCCTCCTCGGCTTTGTGGACGATCGCCTGAATTCTCATGGACAAGATTCTGGTGGAGGCGGCGGGAGTCGAACCCGCGTCCGAGAAAGCCCGTCCTGAAAAGACTACGTGCGTAGCCGGCTCTGGTGTTTCGGACCTCACCTCAGACCCGGCAGAAGCGATGAGATCCTAGCCCGATTGATCTCGGCCTACGGCTCCGGACCGAAGCCTTTGGCCTATCCCGTAAGATGACGCTCACTCGCCGGCGCACGGGCTCACCGGCGGGAGCGGCTACCTAGCGATTAGGCAGCGTATGCAAACTGCGTGTTGGCAGTTTTGTTTTTCCGATCGTTTAACGGGAGCTCGGAACCCGGCACGCCTTTCCACGACGATTCAATCCCGTCGAAACCGTTGCGCCCCCTTTCACCCTCATCATAGCAGACCCGAGCCCGCCAGGCGGGTGCTAGGATGTCAGGATGCTCGCTCTCTGGCTGGCGGCCGCCGCGCTCGATCCGGGCGTGGCGGCCCGCTTCGCCCAGCTCGCCCTCGATTGCGTGCACCGCGAGTATCCCAACAAGATCGCGCACACGCTCAACTCGGATCGCGACGCGCGGCCCCCGCGCGAGCTGACGCCGGCCTTCTTCGGCTGCTACGACTGGCATTCCGCGGTCCACGGGCACTGGCTGCTGGCGCGGCTGGCGCGCCTCTACCCGGAGGCCCCCTTCGCCGCCAAATCGCGGGAGGCGCTGGGCCGCAGCCTCACCGCCGAAAACATCCAGCGCGAGGCTCGCTACCTGGAAGGCGAAGGCCGCTCGAGCTTCGAGCGCCCCTACGGGCTGGCCTGGCTGCTTCTGCTGGCCGTCGAGCTCCGGGAATGGAAGAGTCCCTGGGCCGGGACGCTCGGTCCCCTGGAGCGGGCCGCCGTGGATCGGTTGAAGCAGTGGCTGCCCAAGCTGTCGCACCCGGTGCGCAGCGGGGAGCACAGCCAGACCGCCTTCGCCCTGGGCCTGCTTCTCGATTATGCGCGCGCCGCCGGGGACGCGCCTTTCCGCGCGCTGCTCGAATCCAAGGCCAAGGCCTTCTACCTGGGCGATCGCGGCTGTCCCGCCGATTACGAGCCGTCGGGCGAGGATTTCGTGTCCCCCTGCCTGGCGGAGGCCGACGTGATGCGGCGCGTGCTGCCGGCCGCGGAGTTTGCGCCCTGGTTCGACCCCTTCCTGCCGCGGGTTCCGCTGCGTCCGGAAGCCGTCACCGACCCCAGCGACGGCCGGCTGGCTCATCTGGACGGCCTCAATTTGAGCCGGGCCTGGATGCTGGAATCGATCGCCCGCGCGTTTCCTTCACAACACGCGCGCCGCCCACAACTGCTGTGGCTGGCTCAGGCCCACCGGGAGGCGGGCCTCAAGTCGGTTACCGGAGAGCACTATGCGGGGGGACATTGGCTGGGGAGTTTTGCCGTGTATCTGGCGACGGAACGAGGTCGCTGACCACGCGCTTCAACTGGCCGCAGGCGGCGTAGATGTCGCGTCCTCGCGGCTTGCGGACGAAGCAGGGCATCGAGCGCCGCACGATCGCCTGGAAGGCCGCCACGCGCTCCGGATCGGGCGTCTCAAACGGGATTCCCGGACCGGGATTGAGGGCGATCAGATTCACCTTGCAATTCAAATTGGCCAGCAGCTTCACCACCCGGCGCGCGTCGGCGTCCGAATCGTTGACCCCCTTGAGCAGGGCGTATTCAAACGTCAGCTTCTCCCAGGGGCGGAGCGGATAACGGCGGCAGGCCTCCAGCAGGTCGCTGAGATGGTATTTGCGGGTGATGGGCATCAGCTCCAGCCGCTGTTCTTCGGTGGAGGCGTTGAGCGAGATGGCCAGCTTGGGCCGCACCGGCTCGCGGCCCAGCTCGTCGATCGCGGGAATGACGCCGGAGGTCGAGAGCGTGATGCGGCGCGGCGGGATCCCGACTCCCTCGGGGTCGGCGAGCAGGCGCGTCGCCTTGAGGACGTTGGGGAGGTTCAGCAGCGGCTCGCCCTGGCCCATCATCACGATGTTCAGGCGCGCCCGCTCCGGCAGCAGGCCGTTGTCGCGCGCCACGTACAGGACCTGCCCGGCTATCTCGCCCGCCGTCAGATTGCGCTCCAGGCCCATCAGGGCCGTCATGCAGAACGTGCAGCCGACCGCACAGCCCACCTGCGTCGAGATGCAGATGGTGTCCCGTCCGGTCTCGGGCATGAGCACGGTTTCGACCGTGCGTCCGTCCGCCAGCTTCAGCAGGTAGCGGCGGGTCCCGTCCGCCGACTGGTAGCGTCGCTCGCAGGCGGGCAGGCCCAGCGTGTGCCGCGCGGCCAGCTCCTGGCGCAGCTTGGACGGCAGCGTCGAGATCTGGATCAGATCGACGGCCTGCTCATGGTAGAGCGCGCGATAGAGCTGTTGGGCGCGGAACCCGGGCTGCTCCGGGCCAAGCGCTTCCTGAAGCTCGGCGACTTCCATGCCGAGAAGCGGCTGGGGCACGACTACCAGTATAGTGTCAGCCCGCGGCAATCCGATCGGGCCGATCCGGGAGAACCGCCGGCGCCGGCAGCGACGCCGCGCATTGTCTCCAGCCGTCGGCCAGCGTGGCCAGTAGGCCGGCGACTTCCGCCAGCGGCGGGTCGCGCCGCTCGACGTGGGCTTCGGCCAGACGGGCCTGCATGTAGGCGTACAACCGCAGCAGGTCCGTGGCCAGCGATCCGCCCTTGGCGCGATCGACCGAGGCGGCCAGCTCGCCCAGGATGAGCTGCGCGCGGGTGATCTCGCGGGAACGGCCTTGCGCGTCGCCCTGTTGGAGATGCCGGCGGGCGTTTCGGACCGCGTCCAGCGCCCCGTGGTAGAGGATCTCCACCAGCTCGAGGGGCGTGGCGCCGGCCACCTGGTTCTCCAGATAGCGGGTGTGCGCTTGCGGAGACATGGCTTTCAGGCGCCCCGTTCCCGCGTCATCCGCCGCAGGTCCTCGGCCATGCGCAGCACCTGCTCGGCGGGAATCTGCTGCACCAGCTCCTGAGTCTTGCGGTCCACAATCCGCATCACCGGCCGGTGGGTGTCCGGATCGAGGGCGAAGGTCAGCTCGTTGCTGTATCCCAGCAGGTCGCTGTGGTTGATGGAATTCGCCGCCTGAATCAGTTCGCGGTGTTGAGCCTGATTCTCCGCGACACGGCGCGGTAATACCGACACCGCGTCGAACACCGGGAGCGAAGAATCGATTTTCATACGCTTCTCCTGCGGGCTGTTGACTGCCTGCATTCCTGCTTATCGGCCACCGAGCCGCGACCGTGAGAAGAGGCGTGAAGTCCTTGGCGGGCTCAGGATCTATCTCGCAAAGCACGCGAAGATCGCCAAGAAGAACGCAAAGTTTGATGCCGTTACCCCAGATAATCGAACAGGCTAGTCCGGGGCAGCTTAGCGCGGGAGGCCAGGGCGGCCTCATGCTGGACCTGTGCGCGCGACAGCTCGACGGCCGCCTCGGCCAGATCGGCGTCGCGGGTATCGCCGAGGCCGGTCTTGAGCTGGGACTCCACCTGGTGGGAAGCCTCGGTGGCCCGGGCGACTTCGTTCTGGACCGCGCCATAGAAGCTCAGGTCCCCGGCGATCTGATCGCGCGCCGCCCGCAGCGGGCTCAAGGCGGCGGCCGTGGCCACCGGATCGTTGGCGGCCAGGGCCAGGCGCAGCGCGTTCACCGCGGCAAAGGCGCTGGCCGTTGCCGCGTTGTCGAAGATGGAGGAGGCGTCCCGCGCCACCGGAATGAGCGCGCCGGCCGGGTCTTCCACCTGCCGGGTCGAAGCCGAGCCGGCGTATGCCGTCACGCCGTTGGCGGAGCTCAGGTTGAGCCGATACGGCGCGTTCCGATCGGCATCGCCGCTGAAGATATACCGCCCCTCCACTTTGGTATTGGCCAGACCCACCAACTGATCGAGCACGTTGAGCGCCTGACCGGCCAGCGCGGCCCGGCCCGTGGCGGTGGTAGTGAAGCTGGCGCCTTGCGTGCCCAGGACCTCGGCCCGATCCAGGGCCGCGACGGCCGCGCCCAAGGCCTGTTCGCCCGAGTCCACCTCCAGTTTGACGCGCGTCAGATTCTGGCGGATTTGCGCGACCCGGTCGAGGCCGGCGCTGAGGTCGAGGATGGTCCCGACTTGATCGGGGGAGTCCGAGGGCCGCGACACGCGCACTCCGGACGAGAGCTGCGCCTGCGCCCGCTCGGCCCGGGTCTGAATCCGGCGCAGGTCGTTGAGGAAGCGGTCGGAAGTCGGATCGATCATAAGCCCTCCGCTAGCGAATCATCTCGATGGTCGCCCGGGTCAGCTCATCGAGGGTGGTCACCATCTTGGCCGCGGCCTGATAGGCGCGCTGGAACTCGATCAGGCGCGCGGCCTCTTCGTTCAGGGAGACACCTTGGGTTTGGGCGCGCAGCTCGCGGGCTTGGGCCAGCAGCTCCAGGTGGGAGTCCCGGCTGTCGCGCGCGGAGGCCAGCTCGCTGCCCACCGCGGCCGAGAGTTGGCCGTAGAATCCCGTGAAAGTGTAGCCGTTGATCTGGACCGAACGGGCCAGGGCCGCCAGATCCAGCGCGTTGCCATTGCCCCCGGGCGAGGCCGGATGCGCCGCCGCCAGTTGCCCGGGTGTGATGGCCGCGACCGCTATGGTAGCGGCAGCGTCCGAGGGCTGATTGTAGGTGAACAGGGCAGTCCCCGGCTGGCCCGTTGAGTCGATGCCGGCGGCCAGCGTCTGGTTGACGGCGTCGGCCACCCCCTGCGCCAGCGTGTCCAAATCGGCGATGAACCGGGGCAGGGTCACATTGGCGGCCTGCAAGGTCCCGGCCAGCCGCCCGCCGCCAATGTGAGCCGTGACGCCGGCGCCCTGCGCATCCAGCACTCGGGCTGGAATCGCCGACAGGTCGGCCTGAAGCGCGTATTGGCGATTGCCGATCACCAGCGGCGTCTGCCCCCCCAGCAGCACCGTGAAGCTGCCATCGTTCTGGCGAAGAGCCTGAATATCGGCCCATTGGGAGAGCTCCTCCAACTGGGAGTGAACCTGGGCGTCGACGCCGGGATCGCTCCCGGCCCCGGCGTTGTCCCGGACGTGAAGGTTATGGTCCCGGATCAGCCCGGTGAGCTGGTTGATCCGCTCGACCTGCCCTGGGATCTGCCGGCGCTCCCCGGCTTCGGCGCTGCGCAGGGCCTGGGACTGCCCCTGGAACGACCGCGCCAGTTGCACCGCCCGGTCCAGCACTTGCTGCCGGGCGCTCAACTGGCCGAAGCGCCCCTCCAGAGAGGCCTGACGCCGCACGCCGGCTTCGGCCAACTCGTCGCGGGCGCTCTGGCGCGCCCCCAGCGAGGAGCCGCCCGCCAGCCCGTGTTCCGGATCAAACGGATCCGCGGTGCACAATTGGGTCTGGCGGGCGAAGCCTGGCGTGGACGCGTTGGAGACATTGTTCTGAATGGTTTCGAGAGCCCGTTGAAAGTTTTCCAGCGCGTCGGCCGAGGCCCCCACTGCCGTAAACAGACTCATCAGCCCTCCATCCGCAGCCTGCCCGGAAAGGCGGGGGTCGAAGGCAGGCCCTGAGCGGTATAGGCGGGCTCGACCCCGGCGGCCAGCGCCGCGCAGGCCGTGCGGTAGAGCAGCGCCTGGTGGAGCAGGCGGCCCAGACGCGCCAGGTCCCGGCGGACTTCCCGCAGCACCGGGACGGCGTCGACGGCCAGGCTGCCCGCCTCGCTCAGCCGTCGCGCACCGTCGACGGCCGGTTCCAATTGTTCCGCCAGATTTGCGAGTGAGTCGACCGAGGGCTGCGTCATCAACGCCAGTCCCTTGCGCACTCGCGCCCGAACGTCCTCGGCCAGCGTGATCGCCACGCCTGATTTCACGTCTTGCTGTTGCCCTTGGCCCCGCTGTTTGAGAGGGCCTCGCGTACGATCCCCCGGCTGATTCCGAGCGCGTCGGCCCGGTATCTCCCCGAGGCGACCTCGGCCCGAAGCTGCTCGACCCGCGCCGCGCGCTCGGGCGATTCCGCCTCCAGCGCCTGGCTCAGCCTCCCGGCCAGCCCCGACAGCACCGCCCGGTCCTCTTCCACGCGGCTGCCGGCCGCGCCGCGCGCTCCCGAGCGCGCCTCCACCGCCTCGGCGCCACTGGCGCCGTGCGCAGAACCAGTCGATCCCAGCGGGTTCTGATCGTAGATCTTCACTGACTGGTCTTATCGGTAAAAGGGAAGGGAAGCATTAGTTACTCCCCGGACACCGGAGGGGGGTACCGAGACGCTAGGATCCGGCGATCGCCGAGGACTGGCGGAACAGCCGCGAGATCGGTTTCCGCTCACTGTCCATGGGCTTGCCGGCGGGACCCAGCAGGGCCGGGGTGATCCCCATCTTCGAGTAGTACTCGTCCAACAACTCGGCTTCGTCGGCCTCCACCAGGCGCGCATACTGGCGGATGTAGTTGGTGCTGTAGATTCCCCCAGGCAGCTTGTCAAACTCTCCGCTTTCAATGGCCTTGAGGGCCCGGATGCCGATCTTGGTGGCGTCGGCGATCTCCTCCAGCGAGATGCCTTTTTTCTGACGGCGCAACGCCAAACTTTCGTAGTACGCCTGACCTCGGACTTTAGCCATGGTAGTACCGGACTAAATACTGTACCATGGAAGTTCTCCCGTTGGAAGGATTTTTGTCACGTAAGTTAAAGGTCCACCATGCATGTCGGTGTCTAAGGTGTTCACTCTAGTCCTGGGGATGGCCCCCTGGGCCCTTCCCCAGAGTGCCGTGCTGGAGTGTATCGCCGATACCTGGGTGAGTCCCAAGTCGGTCGCCGCGGGCGCCGGATCCGGGCGAGTGCTGGAGCTGGAAGGCGCGGACCGGTTGATTCTACTCAACTTCCGGCTGTCCGCAATCGAGGGCTGGCGGGTGACCCGGGCCACCCTGCTGCTTCACCGTTCCGGCGACGGCGCCCCCGGACGGATGGGAGTCTCAACGATTTCAACCCGTTGGAGCGAATCCGAGGCGGCCTTCCCGAGTCCCCGGACGGGGATGGCCTGGGCCGGTCCGGCGAGCGACCTCCGCGACGTGATCTTCAGCCGGGGCAACTCGCGCTACAGCTTTTTCCAATCGCAGGACTATGGCGGCGGATGGCTGCGCGCCGACGTCGACCCGGCGTTAATCGAGTGGCTGCTGGCCGGAAAAGGGTTCGGCTTGGTTCTGCTAGGCCTGGACAACCGGCCGCGCCGCTTCGATTCGCGGGAGACCGTCCAGTATTCGCCCTATCTGCTGGTCGAGGGCCGGGCTCGCTAGGACGCACTCGCGGCGACCAGCACGCTCTCGATGTTGGAAAACGCCGTGCTGAACAGCGGTTGCAAGTTCGGGATGACAGCGACGATGGCCATCGAGAATCCCGCGCACATCAGCGCGTACTCGATCAGGTCCTGGCCGCGGTTATCCCTCCAGAATTTCCATTGGCACAACAGCCGGAAAAGTGGCACAGCGTCTCCTTCTTAGACCCATCATACGTTCTGGGGATGACGCATTCAATGGCGAATTAGCCTTAGCGGTACTAGGGTGAGTCCCTAATCCCGGGGGCGATACGCGATACAATCGATCTCCACTTTCATCTCCGGAATCGCGAACTTGGCCTCTACTGTAGTCCGCGCCGGCTTTTGCTCGCCAAAGAATTCCCGGTATACCTCATTCATGGCCGCGAAATCCTTGCCCTCCCGCAAGAACACCGAGCACTTGACCACGTCGGTGAGAGCGGCTCCGCAGCCTTCCAGGATAATGCGGATGTTGGTCAGCACGCGCCGCGTCTCCTCGCGGATGTCGCCAAATACGAATTGATTGGTGGCCGGGTCCGTGGGGCCCTGTCCGGATACAAAAATAAAGTCTCCGGCACGGACCGCCGGCGAGTACGGTCCGCGCGGCGCGGGCGAGCCCGGGGGCGAGATTCTTTCAATCATTTAAGCTAGTGTCCTTCCTTTTCCAGAAATCGTTCGGCTTCAATGGCCGCCATGCAGCCCGCGCCGGCGGCCGTGATGGCCTGCCGGTAGACGCGATCCTGTACGTCCCCGGCGTGAAACACCCCTTCCACACTGGTGCGGGCGCCTCCCTTGGAGACGATGTAGCCGTCGGCGTCGGTTTCGATTTGGCCGCGAAACACCCGCGTGTTCGGGATGTGCCCAATCGCCAGGAAGAACCCATCCACCGCCTGGTCCCACACCTGGCCGCTGAGCACATTGCGCAGCCGGGCGCCCGTCACCAGGTTCTTGCCGACGTCGTAAACGTCCTCGACCAGCGTGTTGGTGAGAAATTTGATCTTGGGATTGGCGTGCGCGCGATCGAGCATGATCTTGGAGGCGCGGAACTGCTCGCGGCGGTGAATCAGGGTCACTTCCTCGCCGAAGCGCGTGAGGAAGGTGGCCTCTTCCATGGCCGAGTCGCCGCCGCCGACGACCATGATCTTCTTGCCGCGATAGAAGAACCCGTCGCAGGTGGCGCAGGAGCTGACCCCGTGGCCGATCAGCTTCTGCTCCGATTCCAGGCCCAGCCAGCGGGCCGAGGCGCCCGAGGCGACGATCAGGGTGCGGGTTTCCATCCACTCGCCCTCCAGATTGAGCCGAAATGGACGGCGCGACAGGTCGGCCTCCAGCACCGCGCCGTCCGCGTATTCGGCGCCGAAGTGCTCGGCCTGCGCTTTCATGTTCTCGACCAGGAGCGGCCCGTCGACGCCCTCGGGAAAACCTGGAAAATTCTCGACCAAAGTGGTGAGCGACAACTGTCCCCCGGCCTCGTGTCCCTTGACCACCAAGGGCTTCAGATTCGCTCGCGCGGTGTAGATGGCGGCGGTGTTCCCGGCGCAGCCCGAGCCGACGATAATGACATTACGCATAGAAGGAATTCACTACTGTAGCAAACTTGCGGCGTCCGCCTTCGCCGGGGGAACGGGCCTTGCGTATACACTACCTGTTTGGCCATGAAGACCGTTTGGGTCCTCCTCCCGTTCCTGCTTCTCCAGGCTGCCCTGGGTCTTTACCGGCTCGACTTGCTGCCCACGTGGGGCGACGAGAATCACACGCTGGAGAAAGTGCTGCCGCCCTGGGACGGCAGCCTGTGCGATCGCGACGTCCATCCTCCGCTCTACTTTCTTCTGGCGCGCGGCTGGGTCCGGCTGGGCTGGCCCGATCCGTTGCTGTCGCTGCGCGCCCTGTCCGTGCTCTTCCTCCTGATTTCCACCGTGGTGATCGACCGCATCTGGCTGGCCCGCCTCCGACAGTTTTCGCGCGTTCTCTTTCTCAGCCTCTGGACCCTGTCTCCCTGCCTCCTCCTCTATGGCCGGATGGCCCGTTCCTACACGCTGCAGGTACTGCTCTTCCTGCTGGTTGTCGCCGCCGCGCGCCGCCTTCTGGACCGGCCGGACTCCCCGCGGATCGGGCTCGTCTACTGCCTGTCCGCCGCCGCGCTGCTCTATCTGCACTACATCCCTGGCCTGGCCGCGGTGGGGGCCGTGGGCGGCGTCCTCCTGTGGCGCCGCCGGATCCAGGTAGCCCTGCTCTCGGGTCTGTTGGTCCTCCTGCTCTATGCTCCCTGGCTGATCTGCCTGTCGCAGGCCGCCTCCATCGTCGCCCGAAAAGAGGTCTACCGGCTGGTTCCGAGCCTGCTGCTCGATCAAGGCGTCAGGCTCGCCTACTGGTTCGTCTCGTTCTTCTACGGCGAGACCCCGCCCGTCTGGGCGATCGCCGGCGGTCTCCTGCTCGCGCCCGCGCTGCTGTTCCTGCTGGTGGACTCCTTCCGCTCCCGCGCGGAATGGCGGCTCCTGATCGCGCCGGCCGCCTTGCTGGGCTACCTCGGCATCGGACAGTGGGCCTCTTTCGCCTTTGTACCGGCCCGGCTGCTCTGGCTGTTGCCCTTCGCCTGGCTGGCGATTGCCGATCTGGAGCAGGGGCATCGGCGGCTTCGCACCGCCGTCGCGGCCGCCCTGCTGTGCCTGTCGGCGGGCTCCATCCACAGCTATTTCGGCAAGCAGGATTTTCTCAACAAGGGGTATCTGATTCCCTACCAGGAGATTGCTTCGCTCTTCGAGAAGTCGGCCGATCCAAATGGCGCCATCGTCCTTCTGGACCTGGACCAGATCGACACCGGCCCCTTCGCCGCGCGAGCCTGGCCGGCCGGCATCCGCCTGGTCCGGGACGCCGCGGCCCTGCCCGCGCTGTTGGCGAAGCGCCCGGCGGCCACCCTTTGGCACTTGCGGCGGCAGGATCCCGAGGTCCCACTGGCCGCCCAACTGGGGGAGCGCTACGCGCTGCGGCGCTACACGTGGGTCCCCTATTCCCGGCTCGACCGGGCCATCATGGAAGCGCTGGGTTGGGCGCGCCGGCCCACCCACGTCGTCGAGGCGCTGGAGTTCCGTCCCGTGTTAAAATAGCGTTTCCCCATGAAATTGGCCAGCATTCTCGTGCTCATGACCACTTTGTCCGTAGGGGCCCAGGCCCAGGCCAGCGCGCCCGACGCTCACGTCGCCACCATTGACGGCAGGAAGGTGACGGCCGGAGAGTTGCAGGCCCTCCTTTCCGTTCTGGCGCCCCAGGCGCAGCAGAATTTCCTCAAGAGTCCCAAAGCCTTCCTGGACCAGATCGGCATGCTCTATCGCGTCACCGAGATGGCCGAGAAGGCCAAGCTCGACCAGGCCAGCCCCTTCAAGGAACAGCTCGCCTTTCAGCGCATGCAGATCCTCTACAACGCGCAGAGCAACGCCGTCTACAGCAGCATCCACATCTCGGCGGAGGAGGTCAAGAAGTTTTACGAGGCCAACAAGGACCGCTACTCGCAGGTGCGCGTCAAGGTCATCTATGTCTCCTTCAGCTCGAATCCGCCGGCCTCGCCCGACCCCAAGGGGAAGAAGATCCTGACGGAATCGGAAGCCAAGGCCAAGGCGGAGAGCCTGCTCGGCGAAATCCGCGCCGGGGGCGACTTTGTCAAGCTGGCCAAGCAGCACTCCGAGGACGCCGACTCGGTGGCTCGCGACGCCGAGTTCGCCACCATCCGCAAGTCCGACAACATCCCCGACGCCATCAAGGCCGCGATCTTCTCTCTCAAGGCCGGCCAGGTGAGCGAGCCTGTCCGCCAGCCCAACGGCTTCTACCTGTTCCGCGCCGAGGACGTGACCGCGCAGCCCCTGGACCAGGTCACCGAGGACATCGTCACCCAGGCCCGCCAGGCCCGTTTCAACCAATGGATGCAAGACGTGCAGCAACGCGTCCAGGTGAAGATCGAGAACCCGGAGTTCTTCAAATCCAACGCCGCCGCGCCGGCAAAGTAGGAGCCAGCCAATGAACCTTCTCGTCCGCCGCCAGGCCCTTTCCTTCGCGACCGTCGCTCTGCTGCTGATGGCGGGGCGCGCGTCGTTTGGCCAAACGGTCAAGTCCGGACCGCAGGTGCTGACCTTCTTTTCCGGCGTTGACGACACCGAGCAGCCCTATGGGCTCTATCTGCCCAAGAACTTCAACCCGGCGCGGAAGTATCCGCTGGTGGTCATGCTGCACGGCGCGGGCTCGAATCATCGCCTGGCCCTGCGGCGCGTGTTCGGCAAGAGCAATCTGCCGGGGGAAAACGACGTCGAGGCGACCCGCTACTTTCCCGAATGGCGCGATGTGGACTACATTGTCGCCTCTCCCCTGGCCCGCGGCACCATGGGATATCAGGGCGTTCCCGAGAAGGACGTATACGACGTGCTCGCCGACGTCAAGAGCCGCTTTCCCATCGACGAGGACCGTGTGTACCTCACCGGCTTGTCCATGGGGGGCGGCGGCACGTTGTGGATCGGGCTGAGCCGTCCCGATACTTGGGCCGCGATCGCGCCGGTGTGTCCGGCCCCGCCTCCAGGCACTTCCGGCCTGGCGTCGAACGCTCTGAACTTTCCGGTTCATTTCTTTCAGGGCGGCGCGGACCCGCTTGTTCGTCCCGAAGGAACGCGGGAATGGGTGAAGCGCCTCCAGGACCTGGGAACCAAGGTCGAGTACATCGAGTATCCAGGCGTCGGCCACAACAGTTGGGAGAACGCCTACAAGGACGAAGCGATCTTCGACTGGTTCGCGAAGTTTCACCGCAACCGCTATCCGGAGCGGGTCCGTTTTTCGACCAGCCGGTACAAGTATGACCAAGCCTACTGGGTTCACATCGACGAGCTGACGCCGGGCACGCCGGCCAGCATCGACGTCAGGTTGACCTCGCCCAATCGGCTGGAGATCGCCACATCAGCGCTGGGAGCGTTCACGCTGCGCCTTGCCGGTCACCCCCGGTTCACAGCCGGCCGTCCCGTGGAGCTGTCGCTCGACGGCCAGACGCTCAGCGCCCGGCCCGCCGATTCCCTCTCGCTTGTCCGGCGCGATGGCGCCTGGGTGGCGGCGAAATACCAGGCGCCCGCGCATTCCAAGCGGCCCGGCGCGGAGGGCCCTATTGCGGATGCCATTGCCGCCCGTCATATCTACGTGTATGGCGCGGGCGGTGACGCGCCGCCTGAGGAAGTGCAGGCCCGGCGGGCACAGGCCGCGCGCGCGGCGGACTGGTCCTCGCGCTTCGGTCGCGCCATGGTTTACCCCCGCGTGGTGGCCGACAAGGACGTCCGGCCTAGCGACCTGGACAGCTCCAACCTGATCCTGTTCGGAACCCGAGAGACCAACACCCTCATTGCAAAACTCGCGGATCGCCTGCCGATCCAACTCAACGCCTCGGCCGCCGGTTATGGGTTGCTCTACGTCTATCCGGCCGGCGGTCGCTATGTGCTGGTCAGCTCCGGGCTGCCGTGGTGGCCCGCCGAGCCGGCCCCGCTTCCCGGACCCGCCGGTCCCGCTCCGGGGCGGCGTCCCTTCACCTTCGCCCCCGGACCGGCGGGTCCCCTGATGGGCCTGGAGGATTATGTTCTCTTCAAGGGATCTCTGGAGAACGTGGTCGCCGGCGGCCGCTTCGATGGCGCCTGGCGTCTGCCCGAGGCGGATGCCGCGAAAATGAAGGCCACCGGAGTGGTAACCCTCGCCACGATGGGCCACGATCCCGGCGTCAGCCACTGACGGACTTGCGCCCCCATGCGCACGCAAGTCGGGATTGTCGGGGCTGGACCGGCGGGGCTGGTGCTCGCGCACCTGCTGCACCTGGAGGGCATCGAGTCCGTCGTTGTGGAGGCGCGCAGCCGGCAATATGTGGAGGAGCGCGTGCGCGCCGGCGTGCTCGAGCAGGGCACCGTCGACCTGTTGATCGAGACCGGCGTTGGCGAACGGTTGAAGCGGGAGAGCCTTCTCCATCACGGCATTGAGCTGAGCTTCGATGGGCGCCGCCATCGCATCGATCTGACCGGGCTCACCGGCGGCAGATCCATCACTGTTTACGCTCAGCACGAGATCATCAAGGACCTGATCCAGGCCCGCCTGGAATCCGGAGGCCGGATCCTGTTCGACGCCGCCGGCGCCGCCGTGCACGGCCTGGACGGCCCTTCGCCGGAGATCCGCTTCCGCCAGGACGGTGAGCCGCGCACGCTCGACTGCGATTTCATCGCCGGATGCGATGGCTCCCACGGGATCTGCCGGCCCTCCATCCCGGACGGAGTCCTGACCGTCTACGAACGCATCTATCCCTTCGCCTGGCTGGGGATCCTGGCCGATGCGCCACCTTCCTCCGAAGAGCTGATCTACACGCACCACGAACGCGGCTTTGCCCTGTTCAGCATGCGCTCTCCGAAGGTCACCCGCCTCTACCTGCAATGCGCTCCGGACGAGGACATCGGGAACTGGCCCGACGCCAGAATCTGGGAGGAGCTCCATGCGCGGCTGTCCACCCGCGACGGATGGACGCCCACCCAGGGGCCGATCTTCCAGAAGGGCATCACCGGTATGCACAGCATGGTCGCCGAGCCGATGCAGTTTGGCAGCCTCTTTCTGGCCGGCGACGCGGCCCATATCGTCCCGCCCACGGGCGCCAAGGGACTCAACCTCGCCGTCGCCGATGTGCGTGTGCTGGCCCGCGCGCTGGCCGAATACTATGCATCGGGGCGGCGCGGCCTGCTCGACCGGTACTCGGAAACCTGTTTGCGGCGCGTCTGGAAAGTGCAGCGCTTTTCCTGGTGGATGACGTCCCTGCTGCACCGCTTCGACGGCGATAATGGGTTCGACCGGCGCCGGCAGCTTGCCGAGCTGGATTACGTGACCAGCTCGCGGGCGGCCGCGGCGGCCCTGGCCGAAAACTATGCCGGCCTGCCGATGGATTGAACGCCATGTTTGCCTCCCAGGGCGATTGGGCCCCCAAGAAGATCAGCTTCACGCAGCTCTCCGCGAATGCCTACGCCTATACCGCCGAGGGCGACCCCAACTCCGGCGTCGTGATCGGCGATGATGGCGTCCTGGTGGTCGACACAACCGCCACGCCGGTGATGGCGCGCGACCTGATCGCGCGGATTCGCCAGGTCACCGCCAAGCCGATCCGGCACGTGGTGCTTTCGCACTATCATGCTGTCCGTGTTCTGGGCGCCTCGGCCTTCCGGGCGGAAGGCTGCGAGCGGATCATCGCCAGCCGCGGCACCTATGAGATGATCGCCGAGCGCGGCGTCCAGGACATGCAGTCCGAGATCGGGCGCTTCCCGCGTCTGTTCCAGGCGGTCGAGTCGATTCCCGGCTTGACCTGGCCGACCCTGGTGTTCGACCGGGCCATCACGCTTTTCCTGGGCGAGCTTCGGGTCGAGATCCTGCACCCGGGACCCGGACATACTCGCGGAGACACCGTGGTCTGGCTGCCCGGGCAAAAGATCCTGTTCTCGGGCGACCTGGTCGAATACGGCGCGGCCGCCTACACCGGCGACGCTCAGCTCGAGGAATGGCCCGATACCCTGGAGACGCTGCGGGCGCTCCAGCCCGAGAAGCTGGTGCCGGGGCGCGGCCCCGCCCTGCTAAGCCCCCAGCAGGTGAACGCCGGGCTGGACTATACCCGGGATTTCGTCACCACGCTGTTCTCCAGCGCCAGGCAGGCGGTCGCCGAGGGTAAATCGCTCCGGGAGACCTTTGCCGATGTGCGCGAAAAAATGGATCCCAAGTTTGGACACGTCTTTATCTACGAGCATTGCCTGCCCTTCGATGTGTCGCGAGCCCATGACGAGGCGAGCGGAATCAAGCATCCCAGAATCTGGACCGCCGAGCGCGACCGCCAGATGTGGGAGGCGCTGCGGAGCTGAGTCTTGAAAGACTACCAGAAGCTGGTATTCCCCTTCCGCCCGCCCGCCGAGCTGGGCGCCGGCGTCGCCGTCCGGCATCCCGTGATTGTCGTGGGAGCCGGTCCGGTCGGCCTGGCGGCGGCGATCGATCTGGCGCGGCACGGCATCCGGACCGTCCTGCTGGACGAAGACGACTCGCTCTCCACCGGCTCGCGCGCCATCTGCTTCGCGAAACGCACCCTGGAGATCTTCGACCGCCTGGGCTGCGGCGATCCGATGATCGAAAAAGGCGTGAGCTGGCAGGTCGGCAAGGTCTTCTTCCAGGACCGGCTGGTTTACCAGTTTGATTTGCTTCCAGAGGGGGGACACCGGCGCCCCGCTTTCATCAACCTCCAGCAATACTATGCCGAAGGCTTCCTGGTGGAACACGCCGCCAAGCTCGCCAACCTGGACATTCGCTGGAAGAACCAGGTGACCGGCGTGGCTCAGACCGCGGACGGCGTCGAGGTCGAGGTCGCGACACCCGCCGGCGCCTACCGGATGAGCTGCGATTACCTGGTGGCCACCGATGGCGCCGGCAGCTCCGTGCGGGCGTGGATGGGCCTGGAGATCAAAGGGCAGGTGTTTCGCGACCGCTTCCTCATTGCCGACATCAAGATGACGGCGGACCGTCCCATCGAGCGCTGGTTCTGGTTCGATCCGCCCTTTCACCGCAACCAGTCGGCCTTGCTGCACCGCCAGCCGGACGATATCTGGCGCCTGGATTTCCAGCTTGGCTGGGAGGCGGACCCGGTGGCGGAGAAGCAGCCCGAGCGCGTCATCCCCAGGGTCCGGGCGATGCTCGGCCCGGACGCCGATTTCCAGATCGAGTGGGTCAGCATCTACACCTTCGGGTGCCGGCGCATGGAGCGGTTTCGCCATGGCCGCGTACTGTTTGCCGGCGACGCGGCGCACGTGGTCTCGCCGTTTGGCGCGCGCGGCGCCAACAGCGGCGTGCAGGACGCCGACAACCTGGCCTGGAAACTGGCGCTGGTTTTGCGCGGCTGCGCCCCGGAGTCGCTGCTCGATAGCTATGATGCGGAGCGCGTGTTCGCCGCCGATGAGAACATCCTGAATTCCACTCGCAGCACGGAGTTCATCACGCCGAAGAGCAAGGTCAGCCGCGTCTTTCGCGATGCCGTGCTGAGCCTGGCCGGCGACTATCCGTTCGCCCGCCGCCTGGTGAACAGCGGCAGGCTCTCGGCCCCCAGCACGCTGGCGGACTCCCGGCTGAACACTCCGGATCGCGACCCGTTCGCCGGTTCGATGATCCCGGGAGCGCCCGCCGCCGACGCGCCCATCCGCGCCGGGGGACGTCCGGATTGGCTGCTGGCCAGGATCGGCGACCGGTTCAGCGGCCTGTTGTTCGTCGACGGCGCGCCTTCCGCGGAAATCTGCGCGGCGCTGCGCGAGTTGGCCCGTGAGGCGATTCCCATCCGTCCGCTGCTGGTCGCGCTGCCGGGGACGGCTCTTCAAGATTCGGCGATCGAGGATGCCGAAGGGCTTCTGGCGCGCCGCTATGACGCGCTGCCGGGTACGTTCTACCTTGTCCGTCCCGATCAGCACGTTTGCGCTCGCTGGCGGCAGTTGGATCCGGACCGCGTGCGGACGGCTCTTCGACGCGCCACCTGCAACCTTGAACGAGGAGCGACGCCATGAATTCGCGCCTGAACACGGAACCTAACATCGCCCAGCCGGACGAGTTCTACCAGGCGCTGGTCGACCTGCACAGCGGCCTGAGCGAGGAGCAAAGCCAGATCGTCAACGCGCGGCTGATCCTGCTTCTGGCCAATCACATCGGCGATCGGACGGTGCTGCTGGAGGCCCTGTCCAAAGCGCGCGACCCGGACGCCAGCGTGGGCTATAATGAGGAAAACGAGCCACCCTAGCTCAGTTGGTAGAGCGGCTGATTCGTAATCAGCAGGTCGCCGGTTCGATCCCGGCGGGTGGCTCCAGCGTACAGTCCGATGCTTGATTCGATTGCTTGGTGCTCTCCCGCATCGGGTCCCCGTTTTCCGGACAAACTTGCACCACCAGATCCGGCCACCACGCTTGTAAACTGCCATCGCTACGCTTCCCCTTTTCCCGGTTCCTCTTCTTCGAAAAGCCGATTCATCCAGTCCCACCATGCTTCCATCCGCCGTGGTGCCCGCCATCCGATTCCAGTCCGTTCATCATGGACCAATGTAATCGTAATCGAGCTTCGGGTTCTCCACCTTCTTCGCCCTTCCAGTTGCTTTGTCATACACGCGTTCCATTGCATGACACAGAACCGCCTCAGTGACGGAGGGTCACTTGTATGCCCCGTTCCAGTGGTCGCGTTTTCCGTTCACCGTCGCGTGGACATCAATACTCCTGCAGGCGGTCGCGGAAAGGTTCAGCCGTGTGCCGTCGCGCTTGGTGAAGATGCTCGGGAAAAAGCGCATCGTGTCTCCGCTTCCGATCACCGCTGTTTCGTGAACGAACTCGCGATTGACTTCGATCTTTACTTCGAACCAGTCAGACTGAGTCTTTGTTGATGATGACTACCCGTCCCGCTTGGCAACCGGCAGCCGCCTTCAATTCTGCGCGCACAGGCGTCCCGTACAGCATGAGAAGCCCGCCCAATACAGCAACAAAAGCACCTGTTCTCATGGAATCCACCTTTCAGGATCATTATTACGCCACCCGAAGTGATTCTGCCACATAATGAAACCGCCATGCCGTCCCGCGCCGGCTAGTGAAGCCGTGCTGGTTCAGCTTTTCCGCAATGTGCCGGCTGATGTAGCCCGCCGCCTTCAGTTTCCGGATGCACTTTTTCCGCCGGGTGCAAGCCGTCCGCCGCCGTGCGGCATCCGAAAGGGTCCATCTCCGCTCACTGTTCGCCCGCTTGTGGTGCATGGCGTGCTGCGTCCGCCCTCGGCCTCGGCGATACGGCGGTAAGCGACCCACCGTTTCGCGCGGCGCCGCCGACGAGCCGTGCTCAGTAGGGGGGCCCCGTCTGAGCACCCGAATCGCTCGACCGACCTGGCGCACTCCCGTGATCGAGGTACAATGTTGCCGTGAGCGTCGCCAAGACCCTCCGCCGGCTGCTCAGCGGAACCTCCGATGCGGCGATCCGTTTTGACGAGTTATGCTCCTTGCTCCAAAGCCTGGGATTCGACCGGCGCATGAGAGGCAGCCATCATCTGTTTCGCAAGTCGGGCGTAGAGGAGAGAATCAATTTGCAGCGGGAAGGCAACAATGCAAAGCCGTACCAGGTAAAGCAGGTACGGGCGGTCATCTTGAAATACAAGCTGGTGGAGCTGAATGAACAGGTACGAGGTCATCATTTACTGGAGTGAAGAGGACGAAGCTTTCGTGGCCGAAGTGCCCGAGCTCCCGGGGTGCGCCGCACACGGCGCCACGCAGGAGGCGGCGCTGGCCAGCGCACAGCAGGCCATCGGCCTCTGGATCGAGACGGCGAAAGAGTTCGGGGATCCAGTTCCAGAGCCGAAAGGTCGTCGCTTGATCTTCGCGTGACGTAAGGGAGCGGCGCCCCGGACCGATTCGATTGAAGTGGAGGCGGCCTGCTATTCCTCCGCCGGTCGCCGCGGCTTCCGCGCGCCCGCCGGCCGCTTCCGGCGCTGTGCCGAAGCGGATCGCTTTCGCGGTTTGCGCCCCTTCGCCGCGCGCCTTGGCTTGGCCGGTTTGCCCAACCCCGCGTCGGGACTGGCGCTCTGCGCCATGTCGAGGCCGAAGATCGCGGAGAGGTCTTCGCTTTCCAGGAGTTTGCCGGCGGCCGGTCCCTGCTTCGCCAGTGGCGCCGCCTGGCCCGCGCTGGCGATCAATTCCATCTCGTCCACCGCGCGCAAGCGGAAGAGAAGTTCGGGTTGATTATCGAACCGCGCGCCGATGCCATACAGGACCGCCGCGATATGCTTGCACATGCCGGCCCAGTCGGGGCAACTGCACGAAAGCTGGATCTCGGCCGGGGAGGGAAACAGGCCCTGGTTCGGCCGGCAGATCCGCTCCATGACGCCCTTGGACAACCGTCCTTGCAGCAACTCGACCAGCGAATCGATCGCGCCCGCGCAGTCGCCGCAGATCGATTTCCACCGCGCTTTCGCGACTGGCGCAACTTTCACCTCCACCTTGTACAAATCCGAGCCGCTGACATAGGCATGGATCGCGCCGGGCGTAATCTGCAGGTCCACCACCGACCCGTTGCGCACGTAGGTCCGCCCGCGCGGCAGCCGGTTGGCAAAATCGCTGTACCGCTCCAGGTTCTCGCACCAGGCCTTGCCCCAGAAGGTCCGGGCGATGGCGCGGCCTTCGATGCTGACGGGTGAGACGGCATGCCCTTGCTTCCTGCGCTTCTCCATCTCGCGCATCGCTTTGCGCCGCCGCTCCCCAACCGAAACATAAGGCCTCCATCCCCAACCAGCGAACCCCATCGATCACGCCTCCTGTAGCGCCTTGTTGAGATCAAGCGCGACCAGCTTGAGCAGTTCGTCGTCTTTCAACTCCGTCAGCAGTAAGCCGGCGCCGCCCTCCAGCAGCTCCTGCGACAGTTGCCGCTTGGACTCAATGAGCTGGTCGATTTTCTCTTCCACGGTACCGCGGCAGACGAACTTGTGCACGAGCACGTTTCGGGTTTGGCCGATGCGGAAGGCGCGATCCGTGGCCTGGTTCTCCACCGCCGGGTTCCACCAGCGGTCGAAATGCACCACGTGCGATGCGGCGGTCAGGTTCAGACCCGAGCCTCCGGCCTTGAGCGAGAGCACGAAGAAGCCCACGGCTTCGTCTTCCTGAAAGCGCCGCACCAGGTCCTGGCGCTTCTTCACTTCGGTTTCCCCGTGCAGCACCAGGCCGGGCCGTTCGAAAACCGAGCCGAGGAAAGCGGCCAGCGGCGCGGTCACCTCGCGGAACTGGGTGAAGACCAGCATCTTCTCCTGCCTGGCGGCCACCACCTCGGCAATCTCGCGCAAGCGCGTCCATTTGCCGCTGTCGCCTTCGCCCCAGGCGCCGTCGCCCAGCCATTGCGAGGGGTGGTTGCAGATCTGCTTGAAGCGCATCAGGAACGACAGCACCAGCCCCTTGCGCCGGATCCCGGTGGCGTCCGCGAGTTGTTCGGCCAACTCCTTCACCGCCTGCTCGTAGAGCGCGGCCTGGCGGCGGCTGAGCGGGCAGAACGCCTTGATTTCGGTCTTATCCGGCAAGTCGGCGATCACCGTCTTGTCCGTCTTCAGGCGCCGCAGGATGTACGGCCGCACCAGCTCGCGCAACGGCCCGTAGGAGCCGTGAGGCCGGTCGCCCAGGCGCTTGGCGAAGCTCGCGAACTCCTTCGCGGATCCCAGCAGTCC
>JACOSH010000476.1 GCA_016178945.1 Acidobacteriota bacterium | reverse complement strand
GCCAGGTGCCCGAACATCGTTCCGGCCTCGCCGGGGAATTCGACGTCGTAGACCTCCAGATCCGGCGCGTCGGGCGGAACGCGCACGCCCGCCGGGCAAGCCGAAGGCGGCTGCGCCTTCAGCACCTCGTAGCCGCTGAGCGCCGCCATCGCCGCGGCCAGGCTGCCGGTATGTCGCGCCACCCGCCGGATCAGGTCGCGGCGATTGAAAGCGCCATCCACGTACAAATGGACAAGGTTATCGATGGGATCGTTGCTTTCATACATAGGAACTCCTAACCTCGCTGGAGCGATTGTATCACTCAGGAACGATGGCCACCGCTTCGACCTCGAGCAGGAGGCCGGCGCCCAGGCCGGCCTGGACCAGCGTGGCCGCCGGCGGAGCATCCATGTTGAGATACTGGGCGCGGATGCGGCGCAGCTCGGCGGTATTGGCCAGGTCGGTGACGAAGTAGTTGATCTTGACCAGATCCTTGTAGGCGGCGCCGGCGGCCGCCAGGCAGCGGCCGATAGTGTCGAAGGTGTTCTTGGCCTGCGCGGCGAAGTCCTTGGGCATCGACCCGTCCGCCGCGGCCCCGCCCTGGCCGGAAATGAAGATCATTCTGCCCGGGGGCGAGGCGACCACATGCGTATAGCCGGGCGGCTTCTTGCCGTCCAGGTTGAGAAATTCCTTGCCGCTCTTCTTTCCGCGGCGGGCGGCCGCCGAGGCCATGCCCAGCAGCGTTCCGCCCATCGCCCACAGCGCGCTCGATCGATTCATGCCGATTCTCCTTTCCGCGGCGGTCGCAGCAGCGCCGCGACACCCGCCCCAATCGAGGCCAGGACGGCCAGCTTCCAGTACACCTCGCGGTATCCGCCGGCCAGGTCGTTCGACACCCGGGCCCGATCCATGATGGAAGCGAAGTAGCCCGGCACCACGAATCCGCAGATCCCCCAGGCCGAAAAGAGGATGCCGTAGTTGGCGCCCACGTTCTTGGGACCGTAGTAGTCGGCGGTGAGGGAAGGCATCAACGCCAGGTAGCCCCCGTAGGCGAAGGCCACCAGGCACAGCCCGGCCAGCAGCGGCAGGAAGCCGCCGGCTTCGCGCAGCACTCCCATACAGGCCACGATCGACACGGCGCACATCCCCAGAACCGCGCCCTTTCGCCCCAGGCGGTCGGACACGCTGCCCCAGCCCAGCCGGCCCAGCCCGTTGAAGATGCTCATCACGCCCAGGGCCGCGCCGGCCGACATCGCCGCGCTGCTGCGCGCCATCTCTTGCAGCAGGGGCGTGGCCTCGCCGATCGCGGTCAGTCCCACGGAGGTCCCCAGGAAGTAGAGGACCCACAGCCCGTAGAACTGCCAGCCGGCGAGCATGGCGCGGGGGGCGATCTCGACGGCCGCGGCGCGGCCCGAGGGAGGTGTCCAGCCTTCCGGCTTCCACCCCGGCGGCGGAACCTTGTAGAACTGCGCGGCGCCGATCACCCCTATGTAGAAGATCGCCGCCAGAATCAGAAAAGTGCGCGGGATGGTCTCCGACAGCCTGGCGGGATCCTTCCCGATGAGCTGCTCGAGCAGCGGGCCAAACAGCAGCGGGCCGGCGCCGAACCCCATCACGGCCAGGCCCACGATCATGCCGCGCTTGTCGGGAAACCACTTGATGCAGGTGGCGATGGGGGTGACGTAGGCGAACCCGACGCCGAACCCGGCCACCAGGCCATAGGCGAGCACCAGTCCTTCCACCGTGCCGCCGATCCAGGCCGCCAGCAGACATCCGGTCCCCAGCAGGAATCCGCCCGCGCTGGCCACCACGCGCGGACCCTTGCGGTCCTGCCAGAAGCCGGCCAGGATCATGCCCGCGGCGAAGGACAGCAGCGAGTAGCGGTAGGGCGCGATGGTCTGGGCCTTCGACCAGCCGTGCAACTGGGCCAGCGGCCCGCGGAAGATCGACCACGAGTAGAGCACGCCCAGCAGCACCTGCATAAAGACGGCGGCGGCGGCGTACCGCACCCGGCCCGTGGAAGCTCCACCAGCGGCGGAAGACATGGGGCCTATTCTAGCCGCAAACCGTTACACTAGACAATGAGTATGCCGCTCCTGACCGTCCCCACCCTCACGCGCAGGGCCTTCGCGCTGGCTCCGCTGGGAGTCACCCTGCTGCGCGCCGCCGCCAAGCCCATGCGCTGGGCGCTGCTTTCCGACACGCACATCCCGGCCGATCCCGCCAACGAGTATCGCGGGTTTCGCCCCGCCGGCAACCTGAAGAAGATCGTGCCGGAGGTCCTGGCCTCGAAGCCGGAAGGCGCGCTCATCTGCGGCGACCTGGCGCGCCTGGAGGGACTCGCGCCGGACTACGAAGCGCTGAAATCGCTGCTCCAGCCGGTCTTGGAGAAGATGCCGGTCGCCATGGCGCTGGGCAACCACGACGACCGCAAGAACTTCCTGGGCGCGTTCGGCGCCCAACAGCAGGGCGTGCAGCCGGTCTCCGGCAAGCACGTGGCGATTGTGGAAGCGGCGGCGCTGCGGATGGTGCTGCTCGATTCGCTGATCCAGCCCAACTCGACGCCGGGTCTGCTGGGGAAGGCGCAGCGCGCCTGGCTGGCCGGCTATCTGCAATCGTCGAGCGATCTGCCCACGCTGCTGTTCGTCCACCACACCCTGGACGACAGCGACGGCGCCCTGCTGGACGTGCCGCGCCTGTTCGACATCGTGCGCCCGCACCGCAAGGTGAAGGCGATCCTCTACGGCCACTCGCACCGCTATCACTACGACACGCTGGACGGGATTCACCTCATCAACCTGCCCGCCGTGGGCTACAACTTCAACGACCGCGAGCCGGTGGGATGGGTGGACAGCCTGCTGACGGAGAAGGGCGGCCAGTTCACGCTGCGCGCCTTCGGCGGCCATCGCGAACAGGACGGCCAGACCGTATCGCTGCGGTGGCGGAGCTGATCCGGCGCTTCCGCCTAGTCCCGTTATATACTCCGTTCCATGGACCATCCCATGGAACGACGGCAATTCGGCAAAGCCCTCCTTGGATCCGCCCTGGCCGGCGCCTCTCCGGCGCAGGACCGCCAGCGCACCCTGAAGCGCCCCTGGCCTCCCGGCATCAAGATCTCGGTGCAGATGCCCATGGACCCGAGCGACGAGGACCTGCAGTTCGTCAACCAGCTCGGCGCGCGCTACGTCAACATCCCGACCCGGGGCGAGACGGCCACCTATGAGAACTTCGCCCGGCTGAAGACCAAGGTGGAGTCGGCCGGCCTGCGGGTCTGGAACATCGGCAACAGCGATGTCCACAACATGGAAGAGGTCACCCTCAACCTGCCCGGGCGCGACAAGAAGATCGAGCAGTACAAGAGCTTCCTCCGCAACCTCGGCAAGGCGGGACTGCGCTACACCACCTACGCCCACATGGGCAACGGCATCTGGAGCTCGCCGCGCGAAGCGACCCGCGGCGGCGCGCCGGCCCGCGCCTTCGACCTGGCCACGGCCAAGGGAAACTGGGCGGGCAAGGAATTCACCGGCCCGCTCACCCACGGCCGCGTCTACACGGAGAAGGAGGTCTGGGACAACTACGAATACTTCATCAAGCAGGTGGTCCCGGTGGCCGAGGAGCAGGGAGTGTTCATCGGCATCCATCCCGACGATCCGCCGGTACCCATGCTGGGCGGCGTTCCGCGCTGCATCTTCGGCAGCTTCGAAGGGTACAAGCGGGCGCTGGAGATCGCCAACAGCCCGAACGTGGGAGTCTGCCTGTGCTGCGGGACCTGGCTGGAGGGCGGAGAGTTGACCGGCATGGACGTAGTCGGCGCGATCCGCTATTTCGGCAAGCTGGGCAAGTTGTGGAAGATCCACTTCCGGAACGTGAGCGCTGCGATCCCGCATTTTGTCGAGACCTTCGTCGACAACGGCTACATGGAGATGTGGAAGATCATGCGCGCGCTGCGCGAAGTGGAGTTCGACGGGGCGGTGATCGGCGATCATTTCCCGCAGATGGTGGGCGGCGGGCGGGTGGCGGTGGCCTACACGGTCGGCTACATGAAGGCGCTGCTGGAGCGCGCCAACGCCGAGTTCGCGCGGTAGAGACACTACGGCTGGACGTCGTCAACGCGCGGCGCCTTATGGGCGCCGCGCGAGATGCTCTCGATCTGCGGAAGGCCGAGACCTTCCTGTGACCTCTTCCTGGAGCATGCTCGTAAGCGGAAGCAACACCTGACCGGACTGAAGTCCGGCCTGACGACGATTGCCGGCCGGCAAGAACTCATCGCGGCGGCCTCAAGGAACGAGGCTGCCTCTTCCCAATTCCAGATTATCAGGCCTGTCAAGAGAGTTTGGGGGGAAATATGCGCAATGTGTTGAAAATACACCGAAGATTGGCTATCAATGTCTGTGAACGTGGGGGTTCCCGGTTTAAGAGGCGCCACGGCGCGGTAGCGCTGGTGGCCCAACGGTACGATTGAAGCAGGGAATTCAAGAAGGCGATGACTGAGAACCGGACTGTGGCCGGAGAGCCCGTGCTCTTTCAGCGAGCGCAGGACTATATCTCCGGAAGGACCACTCTTCTGCGATCGTGCTGATCCTATCCGCCGCGCAACCTGACCTGTTGCTCAACCGGTTTGAGATCCCGGTCGCGCTTGTGAGTTACGAGTGAGAACACAACTCGCTCTCGTTAGGATACGGCACCCTCACCCGGCAAGGTAAGATGCGGCCGCCGGCGCCCCGGCCTGGTTTAGCGGCCGTACTGAAGCGCCAGTGGCGCCGGCGTCTCACGGCAGTTCCCAGTCTTCGATTCGTCACTCGAGGCGCAGGCCTTGCCGCGTGCGTTCCAGACCTGCGTCGCGAACCCGAGCCGCGCAAAATACTCTTCGGGCCATTCGCAGGTGGCACAGTCCTCGCCGGGCAGCCTCAGAATCCGCAAGCGCACACCCAGTCCTCGAAAAGCCCTGCGTCGCCCGCACCGCGCGCGGGCGCTCCTGCGCACGACGGGTGAACACGATCTCCTTGGGCTGTTCGCTCATCGAGGGGCCGCCAGCAACATGGCGTCCAGCAGCCAACTTTGCCATGAGCTAATTCCCAAGAAACGATTCGCTATGGGCTGTCACACAAGACCAGAAGGTCCCATCCTAATGTTGTCCTGGTGAAGCGCGCGGCAAGACCTTCAAAGCCCGTTCAATGTCGATCTGTGGCAGCAGGCGTGAATCGGTGACGACCTCCCTGATTCTGTGTAAATACCGAAGCGGCAGCCTCCCCTCGTTCGTCACCCGGCCTTGCTCGTACCCGTCACAGAGGTTGCTGATTAAGATACATTCCAGTTCAAAACACTGAATAATACTTTCGGATCGGAGAAAGGCAGTAGCCCGGTCTGGGATACGCACGACTTCCCGTTTGTGGCTCTCCTGCTTCAAGTAGCCAAGTTGGGATGAGATCAGAAACCCCAAGACCTCCGAATCGGTGATGCAGCCAAGGATCAGGAGGTACTTGTTCTTCGCGGGATGCCCGCGGCTGGCAAAATCCCGGATATGTAGGACAGCGCCTGGTGTGAGATCCGCGCTACCTCGAGACATAGGGGCGCAGCAGATCCCTGGACTCCTGTTCCCTCTCTGCCAGCTCCTTTACCTCCTCGGCTTCAGGACGGCCTTCAAAGAACAGGGCGTAATCAATTGCGCACGAGTTCGCAGAATCACGCCACGGAGTCTGTGAGTGGGTCTCGTTTCGCAGAGCCGACGGCGACCATCGGCCATACTTTTTCACCACCCAATCCAGCACCTCGATGTCCGATTTTGAAAAGACTTTGCGGTTCGCTGGTTGCTTCGGGTGGACGGAGTCGCCAATGACCGAGACGTATTTCTCAAACAACGCGTTCTCGGCGGCGCCGGCCTTTCCTCGCAGCACGTCTAAACCACGGGTCGGAATTGGGCCGTGCGGGAGTTTGTAATAATGATCCCCAATCACGGGCCTTCCATATCTCACAAGGTGTTCTTTATCAGCTAGATAGAGATGTTTGCAGATCGTCAGCTTGGTGCTCTTCGGGCAGGCATGGGCCAGGTACGCGACAGCGTTTACAAACTTCTCTGCGTTGAATCGGAACCGCAGCATGTTCGCCATGTGTTCGCCTAGATACCTCGGTCTACCACCACACTCAGACTAGCGCAAATCGGAATGCGAGCCCATTGGTTTCGCTCATCGTGGGGCCGCCAGTAGCATCGCGTCCAGAAGCCGCTTCTCCTCGCTCTTTAGGATACAGCGCGGAGAGCGCATTCGCCAAGCGCAAAGAGTCGGGGCTACTCTCGGTCTCCGACTTGAACAAGGACCGCAAAACGTTCGCCCAGACCCCGGCCTGCAACAGCATCGGGGCGTCAACCCGGTCGGGAGTTGTAGCCTTGCGCGCGCTTGGGCGCGATCTCCGGAACGGCAGCGTCGACCAATCCGGTGGCCGTAAACAAGTCCACCTGTTCCGCGCCCCTTGCGACTCTCTCGGTCCGGTCGGCAGCGAGTTCCGTGCCGGCTCTAGCGGGCGCTTGTGCGCCTGATTCCGGAAGCAATATCCCGGCCCCGTGCCCGCGGTTCCTCCCCTCACACCTAACACCTGACACCT
>JACOSH010000451.1 GCA_016178945.1 Acidobacteriota bacterium | reverse complement strand
CCCGCGTGAAAGTGCCGACATGCGCGCCGCAGTCCAGAACCACGTCGCCCGCTTTCACGCCCTGCTCGCCGGAGCCGTAGATGTGACGCTCGTGCTCGGCCAGGATGTTCGGCAACTGGGCCCGGTCGTCGTTCTTGGGCATCCAATAAGAGCCCTTAGGCGTCTCCCACATCTCGTACCCGGCGGGGTCTTCCCGCACCACACGGCTGGCCTGGGCGATCCGCTCCTGAGCGGCGTCCTGATTGGAGGGCGCCTGCAGGGCCTCGCCGACCGGGCAACCCCGCGCCCGCCCGGCCGCGATCAGCATCATCGCCCGGCACGGCTTGCAGAGAAAGAACAGGCCCCCGGCCAGGACCGCCGCGATCATCGCCACGCTGAGAAGGTTCAAGATACGTGTGGATCTCATGGATACCCTCTAGTATCGACGCCGGATTTCCGGAGCCAACTAGGGGCTTCCCCTGAGGAGCCGCGCTTATCCTACTGCTGTCCCGCGCACGGCCTCCAGCAGTCCCCGGCCCTTGCGCAGGATCAGCTCGGCAATGTTGAGAACCACCGCCAGCGCCAGCAGGCCGGGCCAGAGCTCCATGGTGGCGGGGACCGAGCGGCCCGCCGCGTCGAAGGCATCGCCGGGTTTGGGATTGAAACGCCCCCCGGTGGCCGTGGAAATCTGCCGGAGCAGGAATTCGTTGGAGCCGTAATCGGACATTTCCGCTTCCTGGCGATAGAAACCGATCTCCGGAAAGGCGCGCGATTCGGCCAGCGGGCGCACGCGGAACAGGCCCTGGCGTCCGCCGATGGCGACCCGCGCCCGATAGCTTCCCACCCCCAGCTTGGTCACTTTGACCGGCTTCTGGAATTCGTTGGGACCGAACACGTAGACGTCCGGGACGGCTGCCGGCTCGCCGACGCCGCGCGCGAGCCGGTACTCGACCACCAGCTCGTCGTTGGCGCTATCGTACTCCGCCGAGGCATCCGCCGCTTCGGCGTGCGGCAGCAGGTCGCGGACCAGGTTGGTCCACAGTTTGTCGAACCCGCTCCACTGCATCCATTCGGCGGCCCAGCGGCTCTTGGCATCCGATGTGAACACGGCGACGCGCCCCAGCCCGTACTGCCAGCGGGCCAGCAGCGGATCGCGCGGAGCAATAGATGAGGGAGACGAACCCTCGATCGCCAGAATGGTGTCCGCCGTCGGCTTGGAGATGAACTTCACGTAACCGCGCAGGGGCGGCGCCGTCTCAACGCCCACGCCAGCCAGGATCTCGGCCTGCTTGGCCACCGCCGCCTTCACGTTTTTCTCGACCGCGGTCGATCCGGTGTGCTCCATCACGTCGCGCAGCAGGATCTGCTCCAGGCCGGCGGGTTCGTTCAGGAAATAGGCCTTGCCTTTGGAAAAGGACGCCACCTTTTCCAGGTAGGCGCGGTTGACGTCCTGCCCCAGCCCGACCGTGGAGATCGTGACCTTGTTCTGCGAAGCCTCCCGCGAGAGCGAAATGCTGTCGCCTTCTTCCGAGATGCCGTCGGTGAGCAACACGATGTGCTTGTAGACCGCGTTGATGGGCAGGATGCGGCGATAGGCCTCGGCCAGCGCCGGGGCGATCTGGGTGCCGCCGTCGGGCGTGATGCCGGCCACGAGCCGCTTGATCAGCGAGCGGTCCTGCGCGCGGCGGATCGGCACGGTCCACTGAAAGGAGTTGTCGAAGATGAGCACGCCGACCAGGTCGATGGGACGCAGATTCTCGATCACGCCGATCGAGGCCAGCCGCGCCAGCTCCATCTTCTTGCCTTCCATCGACGACGACTTGTCGACGATCAGGATGACGCAGGTGCCCTCGGGCGTGCGGGGCGGCGCCAGCTTGGCGGGCAGCAGCCGCTCCAGCGGATCTTCCGGCCCCTTCTTCTCCAGGTAGACGTTGCGCTCGCCGCCGATCCACAGCAATCCGCCGCCCTGCTTGACCCACTCTTCCATTTCCAGCTTACGCCCGGCCGGAATGGATTCCAGGTCCCAGTTGTTGTAGACCACCAGTTGATAGCCGCTGAGATCTTCGGTCACCCCCACCGGCGCGCGCTCCACCTCAAACTGGTTGGCCTGGAAGGTCTGGACCATGTGCTTCTCGGACTCCGGCGTTTCCTGGGAGATGAACAGGACGCGCGGGCGGCGCAGCGTCACGGCCTGCTCGAAGCGCGCTTCCCCCAGCCCTCCGGCCGCGATCCTGCCGGCCAGGTCGACGGCGCCGGCCGCCGTGACGCTGGCGTAGACGCGAAAATTATTCAGGCCGGGTTCGATCTCCAGCCGGCTCGAGCCCAACGGGCGGCCTTCTGCGGTGATCTCCACGGCAGCCGTGGCGCGCGACGGAGAGGTCAAGGCGACATCGATGGGAAACCGCTCGCCGGCGAACACGCGCGACGGCAGCGCCACGGATTCCACTCGCAGTTTCGGTTTGGGCCGTCCGCCCAGCGGGAACGTGTCGATGGGGATGCCGGCCTGCCGCGCCTGCCAGGCCGCGCGCACGACGCTGCCCATGTTCTCGTGGCCGTCGGTGATCAGGGCGATGCGCGGCACCAGCCCCGCCGGAAGCGATCCGGCCGCCTCGCGCACCGCCGACTCCAGATTCGTGCCGCGGCCGCTCTCGCCGGCCGTCTGGCGCAGCTTCCAGGTTTTGCCCCGCTCTTCGGGCGCCACGTTGCGAGCCACCCGCGCGAAGGGGATCACACGCGTCCAATGCCGCCCGCTCGCCCCTTCGATGGCGGTGGCCAGCTCCGATTCCCGCGCCAGATCGCCCGCCCCCACGCTGGCCGAGGTGTCGGCCAGAATCGCCAGCGCGACTTTGCTCTCGAATACCGTGAGCACCGGCTCGGCCAGCGCCAATAGTACGGCCAGCATCGTCCCGGCCTTCAACAGTAGACCGCTGCGGCGTCCCGATCCGCGCCACTCCCATGCCGCCCAGCCGATCGGCAGCCAGGCGAGCGGGAGCAGCCAGGCATGCGCGAAGCTCATGCGGCCTGCCTCCTGGGAATCCGCATCCGCGGCGGCCGGGCGCCCCGCGCGTAGCGTCCCCAGATCGCCCATTCCACCAGCAGGCCCAAAGCGCCCAGGCACGCCAGCACTTGCCACAAGTCGGCCGCCGCCGCCGCGCCGCCGCCCCGGCTGGGCAGGCCCGTCAGGACGCCGGCCGGCGGCTCCCACTTGGTTTCCCCCAGATCTGGCAGCGTCAGCGAGTACACCATCTCGCGATCCGCGGCCGTCACCCGCACCGTGCCGGGATCGCCCGAGAAAAAGTGCAGGGAACGCTCGCGCAGCGTGAATGGCAGCGGTCGCCCGTCTTCGTGACGGACCTGGATGTCGCCCGGCTGGATCTCGGGATCCAGCGCCGTGTTGACCGTGCCGGCGCTGCCTCCGGTCAGCTCCCAGCGCCGGAACACGTCCGGCGCCATCCAGCGGAGCGTGTTGGCGAACAGCAGCGGCGCCGCCAGCTCATAGCGCAGCGCGGAGCGCGTGGGATGGAATCCCAGCACCAGCATCTTCGGTTTGCCCGGGCGCGCGACCACCAGCGGGCCCTGCTCGCACTCGGCGATGGGAATGTCGTTCTTGCCCGGCTCCAGCACCGCGCCCGAATCGAGCACCAGGTCGCGCGTCCGCAGCCCGGCGCCCACCGGGTGGCCGGTGTGCCAGCGCGTAAAGCGCACGCCCTCCATCCTGCGGTGCAGCGGGAGCGGCGAGCCCTGGGCCGGCGGATCGATCCAGATGGAGTCCACCACGGGCGGCGATGCGGGCGCGAACCGGTCCAGGATCACCAGCGCCGCGTCGCTCTTGGGCTGGTATTGGGCAGTCGGGCGAAACACCGCCTCCACGCGGGAATCGGCCTCCAGGATCGGCCGCAGCGTCTCCGGATCGTCCGAGTAGACCGCCACGGGAAGCGTCTTCTGTTGCGGCAGCTCGATCACCACCCGGTCGTCGTCCGGAAAGGCGTCGCGGGTCAGAAGCCGGGCCTCCAGCAGGCCCGCGGCTCGCGTGCGATAGACGAAAGTGGCCTCCTGTTCGCTGCCGGGCGGCAAGCTGAGCTGGCGCGAGCCGGCGGGCGCTCCTCCGAACTGCAGCGCCAGGTTCACGGTCTGGGGCTTCGATCCGTAATTCCGCGCCGAAACGAAGATCTCCCACACCGCCGGATTGTGGGCCTGGCGCCGGAGCCCGATCTTGCGCAGACCGCAGTTTTCCACGGCATCGGCCACCGGGAGCACGCGCAGCCGCGCGGCCGGGACACCCGCCGTGGACGCGCCCTCGCGCTCGGAGATCCGTCCCGCGCCGGCGAACGCGATCTCGCCCGAGCGCCGCGCGCTGAGGCGGCCGACCTGGCGGGCGAAGTCGAAGGCCTGTTCCAGGTTGAGCGCGGTCGACCCCGGGCGGGAGGCCGCGATGGCGCCCTCCAGCTTCAGCCGGTCGGTCTCGAAGCCTGTCGCGGCGGTGGGCAGCGCGTCGGCGCGCACCAGCATGATGCGATCGCCGGCCGGCAGCGCGCGCACGTAGGCGCGGGCCCGGGCGCGGGCCTCGTCCATCAAGGTTCTGCCAGCCGGCCGGCCTCTCACCGCCGGCGCCCTGGCGCCCATCCAGGCCGAAGTATCCAGGATCAGGATGTGGTCGAATGGAACCGCCCCGCGGGCCCCCCAGCGCAACTGCGCGATGGCCAGCAGCAGCAGGGCGATGCTGACCAGTTGCAGCAGCAGCGACATGCGCTGCTGGATCGACCGCCGCCGCACCGCCGTCACCGGCTCTTCAGCGGCCACCCAGAAGCGCAGCGTCGCCACCACCTGGCGGCGCCGCGAGCGGTCGAACAGGTAGAGCGCCACCACCACGGCCGAGGCGCTGCCGAACAGCGCCAGGAACTGGCCCAGGGAGAGGTTGAACAGGAACATTACGCCACTCCCCGGGCCCGTACCAGCTCGCCGAAGATCACATCTTCGAGCGACGTGGCGGTGGACACGCCCAGATAGCGCCCGCTATTGCGCAAGGCCAGGTGCCGCAGCTTGTCGCAGTGGTGATCGAAGGCCGCGGTGTACTTCTCACGCGCCTTGTCGTCCACCTGCAGCCGCATCTGGACCTGGGTTTCGGCGTCCACCAGCTCCAGCTCGCCCCGCCAGGGCGGAACCCGGTCCTCCTCCGACCAGACCTGGATCAACATCAGCTCGTGCCCAAAGTCGGCCAGATATTGAACGGCCCGCTCGCTGTCGCCGTCGTCGAGAAAGTCGGAAATCACGATCAGCAGCCCGCGCTGCGGATAGGAGGACAGGAACTGCAGCACCGACTCCATGAAATCGGAGCGCCCCGCCGGATTGAGCGCCGACAGATACTGCATCACCGGCGAGAGCCGGTGCCGCCCGCCGCCGCACAACAGCCGCTCCCCGAGCACGTCGCTGAAGGGCTGGATGGCGATCGTGTCCAGCCGCACCAGCCCCACGTAGCATAGCGAAGCCGCCAGTTTGCGCGCGTAATCGAACTTGTCATCCGAGGGCGCGGCCATCGACAGGCTCTGGTCCAGCATCAGCCGGACCGGCACGCGCGGCTCGATCTGGAACATTTTCAGGAACAGCTTTTCCAGGCGCATGTACGCGCGCCAGTTCACCGCCCGCAGATCGTCGCCGTGGTGGAAGTGGCGGTGATCCAGGAACTCCTGCCCGCCGCCGGCGAAGCGCGACGCGTTGTGCCCCCCGATCAGCCCGGCGAAGGACCTCTCCCAGTGCAGGGTCAGACGCTCCAGTTTCTCCAGAAACTTCCGATCCAGCAAGGGGGCCGACGCTGACGCTGCCCGGGGCATGAGACCTTAGGCGGCCGAGGCCTGCCGCAGCACGCCTTGGATGATGGCGGCCAGGATGGAGTCGGGCGTCTGGCCGTCGGCGTGGGCGTCGAAGTTGAGGATAATGCGGTGGCGCAACACCGAAGCCGCCACGTGCCGCATGTCGTCGATGCTGAGGTGGAAGCGGCCGCGCATCAGGGCCAGCACGCGCCCGCACTCCACCAGGGCCTGCGCCCCGCGCGGCGAGCTGCCGTAGCGAATATACTTGGAGGCCATCTCGTGCGCTTCGGCCTGCTCCGGCTGGGTCGCCATCACCAGCCGGATGGCGAAATCCTGCACGTGCGGCGCGACCAGCACCTGCCGGCAGACGGACCGCACCTCGAGGATGACGTCGCGGTCCAGCACGGGGTCCACGCGCGGTTCTCCCGTCTGGATGGTGCGGTCGACGATCTTGCTGAGTTCGTCGCGCGAGGGGTAGGTCACCAGGATCTTCATCAGGAAGCGGTCGAGCTGGGCTTCCGGCAGCGGGTAGGTGCCTTCCATCTCGATGGGATTCTGCGTGGCCATCACCAAAAAGGGCGGATCCAGCTCGTGAGTGGTGGTGCCGCTGGTCACGGTCCGCTCCTGCATGGCTTCCAGCAGCGCGGATTGCGTCTTGGGGGTGGCGCGGTTGATCTCGTCGGCCAGCACCAGGTTGGCGAAGATCGGGCCGGGCTGGAAGCGCAGCGCTTTTTGGCCGCGCTCGTCATGCTCGATGATCATGCTGCCGACGATGTCGGCGGGCATCAGATCCGGCGTGAACTGGATGCGCGAGTACTTCAGGTTCAGGGCGCGCGCCAGCGTGCGCAGCAGCGTGGTCTTGCCCAGCCCGGGCACGCCCTCCAGCAGCACGTGGCCCGCCGACAGCAGGCAGATCAAGACCCCATCCACCACGTCCTGCTGCCCGACAATCACCTTGGCGATTTCCTGGCGGACCTGGTTGAGCCGGGATACGGCCAACTGGAGAGCGGCTTCTGAACTCACCAAACCATTGTAGGATAAAGCGCGGAGCGCGTGGAGGATCGTCGCGCAAGGTTCACGCCCTTCCTGCCCTCCCGCTGGTAGACCTGTTCGCGCGATCCAGCTTGTTCAGAAGCGCCAGCCCGGCTTGCCTCGATCCGCGGGCGGCGATCGCCCTGAAACGGCACTCGCTGTCGTATTCCACAAGTGCCACGGTTGCCAGTCCGTCGATCAAACGGTTGATGCTTACGCCCTTTGACTTGGCAAGGCTGCGTAACCTGGCGTGCTTGCTTTCGGGGATTCGAATCGTTAGTGTACTCATGCCAACTCCTTGAGCAGGTCCCTGGGGCTCAGGACTCGAATCTCAGGGAAGCGGAGGTCTGAGCCGGCGAAATCCGCGAGATTGTCGGTGACGATCATTCCGGCGCCACCCGCGACGGCCAGTTCGAGGATGTGGTTGCCGCCCTCATCCCGAAGATTTGGCCGCCACAAGTAGTAGATCTGCACCCACTCACAGACGCTCAGGAACGCCTCGAGGAACCGCGGCCGCTCGCGAGCAGTCAGCGGCGCCTTCTTGAACAGTGCCTTGCGCCCCAGCACGTCTTCAACTCGAGAAACAGCGCCTGACCTACGAGCGGCTTGAGGCGGTCCTCGAAACAAGCTCGAACCACGCCTCGGTTCTGCCCCTCGTAACAGCGCTCCGATGAGCACATTCGTGTCGATCACGACCCTCGGAGCGGTCACCGTTGAGACGATAGCACGCATGCTATCGCGTCCCGCAAGCAGCGGTGCTCAACCTCTGTTCGCCTCTAGCCTACCAGCGCCGCAGATCCACACATGGCAGCGTGGCCCCTGCCTCTTCGACGGGAATGCGGTGGGACCACCAGGGCCCTCAACCAGAGCGCGGGAATTTTGATTGCCTGGACCTGAACCCGGCTCT
>JACOSH010000450.1 GCA_016178945.1 Acidobacteriota bacterium | reverse complement strand
TTCTATCTCGCGCCAAAGAGCGATCGGTACTATAACCGCAGTCTGCTCGCCGCTGTCGTTGGAAACGTACTGGATTTCAGCGTCCGCCATCAGTTTCAGTATACTGCGCCGCCGTGAAGTCGGCCTCTTAGGTGCCCGCTGCGCGATCGCAGAGGTCTCCCCCATACCTGGGTATCCGCCCAAACCGGCGATTTCAGGCCGACCGATGGCCGCGCGCCGCACCGGCACCCGCCAGCCCTCATGCGCACTTTGCTTTACGGTCGAGGTCGCGGACGCACCCGGAGCCGGGCCTGAATCTCGTCATAAACCGGGAGGTCGGTTTCCGCCTCGATCGTCACTGCTATGCCGTATCGCACGGGACCGTTCTCGCCGCCGGCGTCTTTCTTGCACCATACCTGCAATGAGAGATGCCCATCCTCTATGAAAGGGACGGCCGCCGCCCCATGATAGTGTTCGTGAAAAACACTCCCGCGCTTGACCGACACGTCGGCCGGCTGGCCTTTCAGCCGTTCGACGCCGAGCACCTGCAGGGGCGGATGCAGCGGAGCGGCCTCCAGCCGGACACTCCGGTAGCTCTGATGACCCGTCTTGATCGGCGAAAACCACGCCAGCGTGACCGTGAGCGATCGCGGGTCTGTCACGCGCTCAAGACAGCCGGGCAGCGGTATGCGGTAACCCTGCGCCCTCTCCGGTTCAATGGCTCCATAGCCCACGAGCGTGGCGCGATTCGGCGCACATTCCAGCGCTTTCGCAACTTCAGGAACACCGAAGCCGATAAACCGGCAAGAGTTTTCCGCGCGTTCGACGTGGCGGTGCCTGTCCTCGGGACCGCAAATCTCCTTCAGTAGCTCATGATTGCGATTCCACTTCGCGCTATGCACGAGCAGGCACTTCACGACGACCGCGTAGAACTCCGGGTCCATGTCCGCCAGCATCGAGCCGCCGTCCCGGTCCATCAGCGCGTCAAAGATATAATGGGCCGAGCGCGTTGCAAGCGCCGTCGCCGAACTCGTGCCGTCGCTCAAGGCGGTATAGTCAAGCCGTCCCAGCCCGGACGGATCTGGCGCCGCCGCTCTCAATCCGTAAAGCCGCTGCGGCGAGCCGACGGTGACTCTCAGGCCATTGCCCGAACCTTTCATCTGCACATATTCGCGGCCGCCAGGAAAAAACACTTCGGGCTTGATCATCCGCCGGTATCCGAGGCCCAGCCCGGAACTGACGTTCGGGAGTGAATTATCCGCGAAAGGATCGACCGCGTTCTGCCCGCCCACCCGCGCCGCCACGTGATCGTGATGCTGCGCTCCGATGCTCAGGGCATTCAGGGACTCCGCCGGCGAGAGGATGGTGCGCTCATGTTTCGCGGCATTGAGCGCCTTCACGACCGCTCGCTCGCGGTCGTTGGGTGCGGCGGCCTCGAACGCTATCCAGTTGGCATAATCCGGGATCTCCAGGGGAGCGGTAACATTGCCGCTGCTCACCAGGAACAGGACGTTGTACCGGACTGATAGGAAATCGAGTAGACGCGCCAGGGGACTCATCATCCGCGTGAACGGCCGGCGGGGATCTCCCATGGAAATATTGATCAGGAAAACCGTCGGGGCAACCGCCTCTTGTCCTTCGCTGCCCTTGATGCGCAACACGGCGCTGTAAAGCGTATCAATGAGCAGCCGGTTCACCTCGGTATGCTCTAGCCCATTCTCGTTCGCAATCATCACGGGCCGCACGTAAATCGGCCGGGAAAGCACCGGCTGGCCTTGGTTCCGGTCGCCGTGGAGGATCAACGACGCCATCGCCGTGCCATGGACGCGCCGCAAAACCAGCGCCCGTGCCTGTAAATTGTCCGGATCGTCCAGCACCAGCCGGTTTGCTAGCAATGAATGCGCCTGCACCGGCACGCCGTCGAGCAGCGCCGCGATGGGCGCGCCCGCCGCCGGCGGGCCACCCACTCCGACCGTCGCATCAGCCCCAGGTTCCACCTCAAGCGGACCGACCAGCACGCTCTGTGGTCGTAGAAACATGATGTCGTCCGCGAGCGCCAGGTTGACGGAGCGGTGCTCGATCAGGTTCCGGACTTCGGCCCCCGGAATATCAATCAGGGCGCCGTGATACGCAATGTCGGAAATCACAGTCTCGTGCACCATCTGCCCACCTGCGGCGCCGACGCGGGCGGAGAGATTCCGCGACGTGGCAGCGCGGCGGTCTTCGTCGTTGCGGTACCAGAGTTCAACCTCGGTACGCACCGGTTGATCCGGATTGCGCTCGCTTTGCTCCCGCCAGAAAGCCAGAGCTTCATCGGGAATCCGGTCCTGCGGTCCCCACGGACGCAGGGCCCGAAGCTGCGCAAAAAGATGCGCAAACGGGGTAAAACCCGAGCCCAATGCTTCGCCGCGTCCCCACCGTTCCCAAAGGCGGAGCAGTTCCCTCAAGGCCTGCACGTCCGGCATGGCCAGATAAAAACGGCCTGGTACGGCCTTGGCGGTCCGATCCTGCCCTTCCCTGCCTCTCCGCCCATCCCGCACGGCGAAATCCTGATCCGCGGCAAAGTCTCCTTCGTACTCCGCCATGAATTCCAGCCCTCTGAGGCGCCCCACCGCCTTCAGGAAATTCGCGACTGTGCCCGCGATCTCAAAGACAATAACGCGCTCCGGCGCGAGGCTGGTTGGATCCTCTCGTAGTTCCAGTGCGTCGCCCTGCCGGTTAAGCACGGCCCGCAGGCGAGTAAACAGCGGCCCGAACTTAGCCCGCTGCCGACGGCGAGACGGAAAGCGAATGTCCTCCCCGCCGCGCGGGCCGGCTAGAGCGGCGACAGGATTAGGAGCTGGGAGCCTGAGCAGCGGACGCGTCGGCATCGCTTACTCTCTCCTCCTTCGGCTGTTTGGCGCGCACCTCGGACGTCCACACCTTCAGTTGTTCGCTCAAGATCGCCTTCAGGTTCTTGCTTCCCATGGCCAGCACCTGACGGCGTCTCACGTCGAGGCAGAACTGTTCCACTTCGGCATAACTGATTGCGCCAAGGCTCTTGGCGATGGAGATCGGTGACGCGCCAAGGGACTCGCCTAAATGCTCCATGAAACGCTCTACGTACGAGCCCAGCTCCTTCTGTGTGGGCAAGGGGAGATTGAGCCGCACCTGAAAGCGCCGCCACGCGGCGCGGTCGAGCAGCTCCGGATGATTGGTTGCGGCGGCGACGATCGTATAGCTGGGCAATTCGTCGATCTGCATGAGAAGGGACGTGACCACGCGCTTGATCTCTCCGGTCTCATGAACGTCGCCTCTCTCTTTCCCGATCGCGTCGAACTCGTCGAAGAACAGCACACACGGCGTTGTGCGGGCGTAATCAAACACCCGCTTCAGACGCGCCGCAGTCTCTCCCAGGTAACTGCCGATCATCGCCTCGTAGCGGACGACAAACATTGATACCGCGACCGCCTCCGCAAGCCCCTCGACAAGGGTCGTCTTGCCGGTTCCGGGCGGTCCCACCAGCAGAATGCGGCTTCGCGGCTCCAGACCGTGGGCGCGCAACACGTCCGCCCGCTGCTGCTCCTCGATCAGCTCCTCCACGGCCTGGCGCGCCGCGGCCGGCAGGATCAGGTCTTCGAGCCGACGCCGCGGAATCACTTCGCCTATAAAATCCCTTCCCCGGTGGACGGCCTCAGCCGTCACTGGCGCGCCGAACGCACCGTTGCCATTGGGCTGAATCGCCTTAGTGAGCCGTTGTGCCAAGACCTCATGCCGTTTCGCACGCTCCTCGGCGATGATCGCTTCGGCAGCCGTCTGGAAGCCTCGTTTATCGCCGGCTGTGCCGGCTTTGACCAAGGAAACGAGCAGGTCACTTCGCGCCATGCGAACCTCCCTTCCGCAGTTTCTCGAAAGCAGCCTCTAGCAGCCAATTGTTCCGGGACAACGGCACATCCCGCTGATCCAGCTCTGCGTCGATCCTCTTGATGACGTCTTCAGGCAAACGAACAGTCAACGGAACCCGTGCCAAGACCAGCCGTTTCTTCACTGATCCATTCGTGGGCACCTTCCGACTCATAATGACATGATAGTGCAACCACAGTGGTGTGCAAGACTTGCAAGACTCTATTCTTTCAGAAGGCCTGACACGGTGAAGAGGCTCCTCTGATGATAGAATCAACATGCAATGCGCCCGATACTCCTTCTTGTCTTCGTTCCGGCGCTAGCCTTGTCCCAAAGAGTGGAATTCGCCCGGCTGGACCGCGAGCTGATCGAGGGCCGCCTGAAGATGGCGCGCGGGAATAACAAGGAGCGTCAAACCAACCTGAAGCGGATCTTCGAGGACGCCGGCTGCCGCGGCGAGGCGCTGGTGGAGCAGCCGGTGCGGCACGCCCAGAATCCCAACCTGATCTGCACGCTGCCAGGCGCCAGTGATGACACCATCCTGGTGGGCGCGCACTTCGACCGCGTCGACTCCAGCGACGGAGTGGTGGACAACTGGAGCGGGGCGGCCCTGCTGCCCAGCCTCTACCAGAGCCTTCGCCTGCGGCCGCGCTACTACACCTTCGTTTTTGTAGGATTCACCGACGAAGAGAAGGGGATGGTGGGCTCCGAGCACTACGTCAAACAGATGAACCGCGATCAGGTCGCGCAGATGCGCGCCATGATCAACATCGACACGCTGGGACTGTCGCCCACCAAGATCTGGAGCAGTTACGCGAACAAGGCGCTGCGCGAGGCGCTCTTGCAGTGGGCCGCCCTGGCGAGGCTGCCCGTCGCGGGCGTCAATATCGAGAAGGTCGGGACCACCGACTCCCAGTCCTTTGACGCGCGCAAGATCCCCAGCATCGCCTTGCATTCGGTGACGCAGGAGACCCTGGGAGTCCTGCACTCGTATCGCGACAACCTGAAGGTGGTCCGCTGGGACGACTACTACGACTCCTACCGGCTGATTGCCGGCTACCTGGCGTTCCTCGATTGGAAGCTGCGCCCGCCCGCCGTCGCGCCGCTGTCGGCCAAGCTGCACCACGTGCAGGGGATCGACCTGGAAGGCGATGTGTTGTGGGTGACCTCGGTCGATTCCAGCGAGCGCAAGGGCTATCTGCATCAGATCGACCTCGCCACGGGGAAACTGATCCGGGAAGTCGAAGTGCAGGAGGGCGAGCGCTTCCACCCAGGCGGAATCGCGCTGGATGGGGACGCGGTGTGGGTGCCGGTCGCCGAATACCGGCGCGGAGGCAAGAGCGCCGTGCAGCGCCGCAACAAGCAGACCCTGGAATTGATCAGCCGGTTTGAGGTCGACGACCACATCGGAAGCGTGGCGGCCGGACCGGACGCCTTATACGGCGGCAATTGGGACAGCCTGGAGATCTATACCTGGGATCGCACCGGGCGATTGCTGAAGAAATCTCCGAACCCGGCGGCCAATCATTATCAGGACATGAAAGTGGTGGACGGCAAGCTGATCGCTTCCGGGCTGCTCAACAAGGAAGAAGGCGCAGTGGACTGGCTCGACCCCGCGTCGTTGCAGGTGCTGCGCCGGATGCCGTTCGGCAAGACCGACCGGGGCGTCTTGTTGACCAACGAGGGGATGACATTTCGCGGCGGCAAGCTCTACCTGCTGCCGGAGGACGGTCCCAGCAGGTTGTTCGCGTTCGACCTGGAGAAGTAAGGAGTGGACCGAGGCGTGCTCGTACGTACCTGGCTGCGTTAGCGGCCGGGTATGGACAGCCTGTGTAGCCTGGCGTTTTCCGCTCTCCTGCTGGCGTCTCCTATCCGCCTACCCGTGAATCTGGCGACACAGGCGGGCCAGCCATACGACGCCCGCCTGGCTGAACAGGATCTGCGGCGCATGTGGCGGACGGGGCGTTTCGAGGACATTCGCGTCGAGACGGACGGAAATACGGTGGTGTTTCATGCCGTGGAAGCGCCCCGACTGAGACTGCGCCGGATCCACCTCGAGCCCTCCACGCCGGGCTTGCGGCTGGTGCTGCCGGAGGGCACGCCGCTCAGCCGGCGGCGCGCCCACGAAATCGCTCTCGAAGCGCGCAATCAGCTTCGTGCGCGCGGCTTCATGGACGCCCGGGTCGATTACGCGCTTGAGCCTGCTTCGGGGGACCGGGCCGATCTCCGGCTCACGGTCGCGGCGGGCAAGCCGGTGCGGGTGAAGCAAGTCGAGTTCACCGGGGAACCGGGGCTGAGTCCGGACCAGCTTCGCCGAGCCCTCCGGTCAGTGCGGGTCCGACGCGTTCTTCCGCGGCTGCGGCTGCTCCCGCCCTATAGCCCCGAAGCCGTGTATTCAGATCTCGCGCGCCTGCGCTCGCTCCTTGTTTCGAAGGGTTATCTTGACGCCCGCGTTTGGCTGGAGGCTGCCGATGTACGCGGCACGGACGCACGGATCCGGTTTGCTGTGCAATCCGGGCGTCGCTACCCGGTCCCCCCAGGCGACCTCTGCGCCAGCCTGCTGGCCGCGCGACGCGAGGCCGAGCGCCAGGGCATGCTCGACTTCTCCGCGAGCCTCGCGCACACGGACCTGGGTGCGAAGATCGAGCATGGCCCGGCGTACCGTGTCGGTCGAATCGACTTCACCGGCCATCGTCATTACAAGGACACGACGATCCGGCGCAATTTTCTTCTGGACGAAGGCCAGGCGCTCGATCGCCGGACACTGCGCAAGAGCCTGGCCCGGCTGAACCGGACGCGGCTGTTCGCGCCGGTCCAGGAGCGGGATGTCGCCATCCACACACATCCAGACACCGGACTGGCCGATCTGAGGGTTCCGCTAACCGAACGCAAACGCGGAAGGTGGGGGATTTCGGGGCCCGCAGGGCCGCTGAGTCCCGCGGGACCGCTGCAGGCTTCGATCGGCCTCCTGGCTTTCGCCGACCCCATTCTGCTCTCCTGGCCTGCGCTGGCCGTCGCGCGGCCATTCTCTCCTGGCGAGGGATGGAGATCGGGGTTCGCCCTGGCTCCTCGGATGGGGTGGCGGGCCTCGGCATTGAGCTATGCGGCGACACAGGCTCAGCAGCGCCTGCTGGCCTGGCTGGGCGGCGATCGCCTTCCGGAGCCGGAGTTGCCCGTGACGGTGGAGAGCCCCACGGGCAGCGGCCTGATGTTCTGCGAACCGCCCCAGCCGCGCCTGGGGCCCTTGCGCAACGCAGCGGCTCTGGGATTACAGATCTTTGGTTACAGCTCTTGGGGCGGCATTTGACGACCCCTGGTCCGATTGTTGTATACTGCGGCCATTCCGCCGGTACAACTCACCGGCAAAAGGGGTGTTGCATGAAAACTCGTCATCTTGCCTGTCTATTGGCTGCCTGCTTCCTGTTTGGGCAGGAGTTCCGGGCCGTGATCACGGGCCACGTCACCGATCAATCCGGCGCATCCGTGCCCAACGTCACCGTGCAAGTCAAGAACGTGGACACGAACCAGATCGCCATCAGCGTGTCGGATCCGCAAGGCAACTACACGGTCCCGTTCCTGCGCCCCGGCAGCTACTCGATCACCGTCGAGGCCGCCGGTTTCAAGAAGTACTCGCGCGAAGGCCTCACGCTGAACGTCGGCCAGACGGCGGGCATCAACATCACGCTGGAGCTGGGCCAGGTGACCGAGCAGGTCACCGTGGTGGCCGAGACGCCGCTGCTGGAAACCGCCAAGTCCGACCGCGGCCAGGTGATCGACGCGCAGCGGGTCCGCGAATTCCCGCTCAACGCGCGCAATCCCTTCATGCTGGCGATCCTTTCGGCGGGCGTCAATTTCAACGGCAACATCATCTATCAGCGCCCCTTTGACAACGGGGCCATCGCCGATTGGAACATCAACGGCGGCTGGAACCGCAACAACGAGTTCCTCCTCGACGGCGCGCCCAACAACGCGCAGGCCGGCGGCAACAACATCGCGCTGGTGCCGCCCGTCGATTCGGTGGAAGAGTTCAAGATTCAGACCAACTCCTATGACGCGCAATACGGCCGGACCTCGGGCGGGATCGTCAACGTGTCGCTCAAGGGAGGCGCCAACACCGCGCACGGCACGCTCTACGAGTTTGCGCGCCGCAATGCCTGGGACGCCAATTCCTTCCAGAACAACGCGCGCGGCACCCCGAAGTCGGATCACTTTCTCGATCAGTACGGCGGCGCCATCGGCGGCCCGATTATCATTCCCAAGCTGTACAACGGCAGGGACAAGAGCTTCTTTTTCGTCAACTACGAGGGCTACCGCGAGGGAACGCCGACCCCGCTCAACCTGAGCGTGGCCCCACCCGAGTTCCTCGACGGGGATTTCAGCAAGCTGGTCAACAGCAGCAATCAGCTCATCCGCATCTTCGATCCGGCCACCGGACGCGACGTGAACGGGACCTGGACTCGCGACGTTTTCCCGGGGAATCGCATCCCGGCGGCGCGCATCAATCCGATCGCCAGGAAGATTCTCGCTTTCCACCCCAAGCCCAACACGACCACGCCGGGCGCGGCGTTCTACTCCCAGCAGAACCTGTTTATCGCCGGCGGCGAAAACCTGGACAAGGACGACTTCTACAACCTGGTCATCAAGCTGGACCAGAACTTCGGCCAGCGCCATCACGTGTTCTTCCGCCACGCCAGCAACGACCGCACCGAGATGCGCAACACTAACGGCGTTTACGGAGCCGGCGAAGACGGACCATTGCCGCTGAAGCGCGTCAACGACGCCTACGTGTTGGACTGGGTCGCCACCGTCACGCCGACCTTTATCGCCAATCTTCGCGGGTCATGGAACCGCTATGTGGAAGGTGCCCGCGGCGACGGGAACATCGGTTACAGTCCTACCCAATTCGGTTTCTCTCCGGATCTGGTCCGGCAGCTTACCATGCCCAATCTGTTTGGCCGCTATGAGTGGGACAACTACACCTCGCTGGGACGGTATCCCGGATTCAACTACACCAACAACTTCGCCCTGCACCCGACCATCACCAAGATCCAGCGTGGCCACACCATCAAGACCGGCGTCGACTACCGTAAGATTGTCTACAACCAGATTCGCCCCGGCAATCCGTTCCGCTTCACCAACAACCGGCAGTTCACGCGCCAGGAGTACAATCGCGACGACGCTCTGAGCGGTAATTCGATCGCCGGTTTCCTGCTGGGCACTCCCAGCGGGGGCGGCGCCGACTACAACGTCTTCCCCTCCACCGTGCAGAACTACTATGCCCCCTACATTCAGGACGACTGGAAAGTCAGCCGGAAACTGACGCTGAACCTGGGACTGCGCCTGGACTACAACGGCTCGGCCTTCGAGCGCTACGACCGTTTGAACCGCTCCTTCGACCCCAACGCGGTCAACCCCGTCGACAAGCTCATCGACCGGACGAAATTCCCGGGTTTCCCCACCTTGAAGGGCAGCCTGCTGTTTGCCGGCGTGAACGGCACGCCCCGCAACGCCTCCAACCTGGATACGACCACGGTCCAGCCGCGCGCGGGCTTCGCCTACCAGGTGAACCAGAAGACGGTCCTCCGCGGCGGCTTCGGACGCTACTACTTCAATCCGAACAACGACTATCTCCAGTTCAACGGGTTCGATGTCTCGACCCCGCTGATCGCCTCCATCGACGGGTCGCGCACTTCGGTTCCGAATCTGCTCAACAATCCGTTTCCGCAGGGCGTCGCGATCCCCCCGGGCTCGAGGCTGGGCGCGGCGACCTTCGTGGGCCGGGGATTCAATTTCTTTGATCCCACGTTCAAGGTTCCCTACGTCCACCAATTCTCGCTCGGGTTCCAGCGTGAGCTGCCGCTGCGCTCGTCGCTGGAGGTGTCCTACGTGGGCAACCGGACCCACAAGCTGGAAACCAATCGCGACTACAACGAACCGGATCTGAGTTTCCGCAAGCGGTGCAATCCGCTGGAAGGCGGGAGCCCGGCGTTCTGCGACGCGCTGGTTCCCAATCCTTTCTTCGGTCTGGCCCCGTTCGCCGCCACCGGCGAGACCGGACTGTACACCAACCCCAACGTGTCCCGCTTCCAGTTGGCGCGCCCGTTCCCCGAGTACACCGGCTTCAACCAGCGCGGCCGCAACGACGGCAAGATCTGGTACAACAGCGCACAGGTCACCTACCAGATTCGCGGAACCGGCGGCATGAACTTCTCGGCAGCTTACACCTACTCCAAGATGATTGAGCAGTGGGGCTTCAACGACACCCAGGGGTACGTGATCCAGCGCGGTCTTTACAGTTTCGACCGGCCCCACGTATTCAAGGTGGGGACGGTCTACGAGATGCCGTTCGGAAAGGGCAAGAAGTTCCTGAACTATTCGAGCGGTTTCAAGAGCAGGCTGGCCAGCGGCTGGCAGCACACCATGATCTTCACCTACAGCTCCGGGCGGCCCTGGGATCAGCCCAACAGCGGAGGACAGAACTTCCGCGTGATCAAGGAGGCCAAGATCGACAACGTGGACTGGTCGGCCGCGCAGATCTACGGCGTGCGGCCGTGCGTCGCCCGCATGAACAACGATGGCACCATCTCGCTGCAAGCCTATAGCGCGACGCCGCAATTCCGCCAGAGGTTCGGCTGCTCGGAGACCGACTACAACTACCTGGTCCTGCCGAACTACGCCCCGCGCGAGACCCCCTATCGCGACGGCCGGGTCCGCCTCCATGCCACGCCGCAGTGGGATATGTCGGTGAACAAGACCACTTCGATCACCGAACGCGCCAGCCTCCAGTTTCGCGCCGAGGCGTTCAACATCATGAACACCTTTTACTTCCCCTTGCAGCAGTTCGTCACCAATCCCAACGATTCGAATTTCGGCTCGATCATCAAGGGAACCGTGGGGCAGGGCAGCGCGAACTTCCCGCGCTTCATTCAGTTCGCCGTGAAGCTCGTCTTCTAGAGTTATGATGAAACGTCTCGCCTTCGCTCTCGTTTTGCCGTTCATCGGGCTTGCGCAGTACGATACGGCCGCGGTTCTGGGCACAGTGCTCGATCCATCGGGTTCGGCGGTCAGCGGCGCCAGGATAACCATCGAGAACACGCAAACCGGGGTCAAGCAGTCCGCCGTGACCGATGAGACCGGCGGCTACCTGTTTCTCAATCTGCGTATCGGGACCTACCGGGTCTCGGCCGAGCTGAAGGGGTTCAAGACCGCCCTGTCGGACACGTTTGGCCTGACCGTAAACGCCCGCCAGCGCGTGAACCTGGCGCTGGAAGTGGGCGAGGTGACGCAGAGCGTGGTCGTGAGGGAAGCGGTGGCGGCGCTGGAAACGGATTCGAGCGATCGCGGGCAGGTGATCAACCGGGCGGCGATCGTGAACCTGCCGCTCAACGGGCGCGCGTACGCGGACCTGGCGCTGCTCTTGCCGGGGGTGCGCAAGTCGAACATCACCAATCGCGACGCCTCCTTCAACGTGAACGGCCTGCGCAGCTCGCACAATAACTTTCTGGTGGACGGCGTCGACAACAACGCCTATGGGACATCGAACCAGGGATTCTCCAACCAGGTAGTGCAGCTCAATCCGGACGCGGTGGAGGAGTTCAAGGTCCAGACCAACAGTTTTTCGGCCGAGTACGGGCGCGCTGGCGGCGCCGTGATCAACGCCTCGATCCGCGGCGGCGCGAATCAGTATCACGGGTCGGCGTGGGAGTTCCTGCGCAACACCAAGCTGAACGCGGTTGGGTTCTTCCGGCCGTCGAGCGGGGTGAAGCCGGTGCTGATTCAGAATCAGTTCGGGGCCGCGTTCGGCGGCCCGATCAAGCGGGACAAGCTGTTCTTCTTCGCCGACTATGAGGGCTTCCGCCGCGTGGAGCGGACGCTGCAATTCGCGAGCATCCCCTCGCTCGACCAGCGCGCCGGACGCCTGGGCGCCGCTATCCGCAATCCGGTCACGGGCGACGTGTACGCCGACGGCGCCATCCCGCAAAGCGCGATCCCGGCGTTCGCAAAGAGAGTCCTGGGCGATCTGCCGTCGCCGGTGCGTCCGACCGCGGCGGGCGCGGCGCCGTCCAACAACTGGGAATACCTGACGCCCACCCCCTGGGACGACAAGAAGGGCGACGGGCGCCTGGACTACTACGCCACTTCGCGGTTGAACTTTTTCGGGCGCTACAGCCATCGCGAGCTGAACCGGATCGAGAACCACGTGATCCCCGGTCCCTCGGGCGGGGACGCGAATGGAACGGTCCGGGCGTACAACAAGCAGGCGGCGGGCGGCTTCAATTTCAACATCTCGGCGGCCTCGCTGGTGGACTTTCGCTTCGCGGCCGGCTGGACCGAAGGCGGCAAGACCGCGCTGGGCGCCGAGCGGCCCAGCATGCTCAAGGAGTACGGGATTCCAGGTCTGCCGGATTCTCCGGTGATCGGCGGCGGCCTGACGACTCAATCGGTGGGCGGCTTCACCACCATGGGCCGGCAGTCGTCCAACCCGCAGTTCCAGAATCCCTTCGTGATCAATCCCAAGGGGAACTACTCGAGGATCGCGGGGCGGCACACGATCAAAGCTGGGTACGAATACCAGTCGATCAGCACGGACATATTCGATTTCAATCCCCAATACGGTCAGGACAGCTACAGCGGACAATTCTCGCGTCCGGCGGGCGCGGCCTCGAGCAATCTATACAACTTGGCGGACTTCCTGCTCGGCGCGCGGTCCAGCTATAGCCTGAACAACCAGGTGGTGCTGGACTACCGGCAGCGGATGCACTTCTTCTACCTGCAGAACGACTGGAAGGTCTCGCCCAGGCTGACGGTGAACGCCGGGGTGCGATATGAGTTCGCGACACCGCAGTGGGAGGATCAGAACCGGCTAGGGAACTTCGACCCGGCCGCGAACGCGCTGATTCGCGCCAAGAGCGGCGGGCTGTACGAGCGCTCGCTGGTGCGCCCGGACCGCAACAACTGGGCGCCGAGGATCTGGTTCGCGTATCAGATAACGCCGAAGAACGTGCTCCGCTCCGGGTACGGGATCAGCTACGTGCATTTCAACCGGCTGGGAGGCGAGAACCTGCTGGGTTACAACGGTCCAGCGATCATGAACCTGACGATCAATCAGCTTCCGGCGCAGCCGTTGTGCGCCGGCGACAACTATCGCAACTGCTTCCGCCTGACGCAGCAGGGTTACCCGGCGGGGCTCGTGGACCCGGCGAATTTTTCGACCGCCACCACGCGCACGAATTACACGCCGGCCGATTACCGGACCAGCTACGTGCAAAGCTGGCACTTCACGGTGCAACGCGAGCTGACGCAGGACCTGGTGCTGGACGTTGCGTACGTCGGGAATCGCGGCAACGGGCTGATGATTCTGGGAGACTACAACCAGGCGCGGCCGAATAATCCGGGCGAGAACACCACGCTGGCGGCGCGGCGTCCGATTCAGGGCTTCGACTTCATCCAGATCTCCTGGGGCGGCGGATTCTCGACCTACCACGCTTTGCAGTGGAAGATCGAGAAGAAGTACGCGGGCGGGATGTACCTGCTGAACAGCTTCACCTGGTCCAAGGCGATCGACAACGCGGCGGGGCACCTGGAGGCGTTCAACGGCGACAACTCGCGCGTGAATTTCCGCGACCTGCGCAATGAGAAGGGGCTCGGGAGCTACAACCAGCCGGTCAATAACACGACCACGGCAGTGTGGGAAGTGCCTTACGGAAAGGGCCGCAAATGGGGCTCGTCGATCCATCCGGCGGTGAACGCAGTTCTGGGCGGATGGCGGTTGACCGGGATCAACACGATGACCAGCGGCCAGCCGGTGAACATCAGCTACGCGCCGCCGGCGGCATTCCAGGTTTCGGGCGCGCCTACGTACCGGCCCGTCTACCTGGGCGGCGATATCTACTCGGCGGACCGCGGCCCAGGCAATTATTTCAACAAAGCTGCGCTGGCCGCGCCGAGCACGGCCACGCCCAACGATCCGTCGCGACCGTTCGGGAACCTGGGCCGGAATGTTGCGGCGACCAAAGCGATCTTCAATTTCGATATCGGCGCGCACAAAGACTTCAACCTTCCCTGGGAGGGCAAGCGGATCGAGTTCCGATCGGAGTTCTTTAACCTGTTCAACAAGACGAACCTCGGTTCACCGCAGGGCAACGTACTGGCGAACAATTTCGGGACCATCACCGGCCTGTCGTCGCCTGCCCGGCAGATCCAGTTCGCGCTGAAACTGGCGTTCTGATCCTGACCGCCAACCGGCTGCTTTTTCGCAGCGTGATATAATCCAAATCCTTCGGAACATGTTCATCGGAATCACCTGGGCGCTCCTATTGGCTTCCTCCTGCCTGGCCAACGGCGTGATCCGGCTGGACGGGGAATGGGAGTTCAGCCTGGCGGGGAAAGGCGGGCCGTGGAGCCCAGTGCATGTCCCGCACAATCATCGCGAGGTCTCCGACGGGGCGCGCAACACGGGGCTGACCTACCGGCGGAAGTTCACGCTTCCGTCGATTCCCGCGGGCCAGCGCGTGGTCCTCAGGGTGCTGAATGCGCCGGGCCTGGAGGCCTGGGTGAATGAGCATCCCGCGGGCCAGGCTCCCGCGCTCCAGTTCGCGCTGGACCGGGAGATTAGCAGTTTCGTCCGAGTGGGAGAGAATGAACTGGTGCTGCGGGCGGCGTTTCCTGGAATCCAGGGGGGAGTCCGGCTGCACCTGTCAGGCCCCGTTTCGTTTCACCCCGGCGGGCTGATGGTGGATACGCCGGGCTGGCAGGGAGGACCCACACCGGTGCGCGTCCGTGCGCGCGTCGATGGCCGCGGATTCAGCCTGCGGGTTCGGGTCCTCGATCCCCAGGGGCGCGAGCTGGCCCGGGCGGAGTCTGGCGTCCGGCAGGCGCCGGGCGAGGTGGAGCTGAGGACTTCGCCGGTAGCCGATCCGCCCCTGTGGTCGCCGGACCAACCTCGGATCTGCCGGGTTATTGCGGAGCTGCATGCCGGTGGAAAGGTGGTCGACACCGCGGAGGCCGGCTTCGGTTTCCGCTGGTTTCGTTTCGACCCGGAGAGCGGCTTCTGGCTGAACGGCGCACCGCTGAAGCTGCGGGGCGTGGTTTACACCACGGTGGGTCCGAAGACGTTTCCCGACCGGCACAGCTTGTGGGAGTACGAAATCGGCCTGCTCAAGGGCATGGGCGTGAACTTCGTGCGTCCGACGCCCGGAATGGACGACACGTTTCTCGACGAGTGCGACCGCGCGGGGCTGCTCGCCACGGTCCGGGTGCACGACTTCGGCGACGCGGCCTCGGAGGGCGATGCCGTCACCCTGCGGGAGAACATGCGGCAGGATGTGCGGCAGAAGTACAACCATCCCTCGGTGATCGCCTGGAACTTTGTTTCCGAAGGTGTGACGGCGCGCAAGGCGGCGCTGCAATCGGAGGCGGCCCGCGCGCTGCGCGAGAACGACCCGGCCCGGCCCGTGCTATGCAACGAGCTGGGCTGGCGGTCTCCGGGAACGGTGGGCCTGGTCGACACCGATATCGCCGGTCAAGGCAACTACACCGGCTGGTATGAGGGCACGCTCGACCACATCGGTCCGTACATGGACCGCTACCGCGACTTCCTGCGCGAGCGGTATGGCCGTCCGCTGCCGGTGCTCATCTCCAACTATGGCGCGGCCGCCGATTCGAACCTGCACTCGGACGATCCCCGGCGCAACGACTTCTCTCACGAGTATCACACCGCTTTCCACCAGCGATTCGCGGAGGAGATCGCGCGCCGCAAGTGGGTATCGGGAGGGCTGTTATTCTGCTTCCGCGATATCGACGGCGGCCAGGCAATCCCGCGTCACACCTGGAAGGGCGTGGTCGACCTCCACGACCAGAAGCGCGACGCCTACTACTTCTACCAGAGCCTGTGGACCGAGACCCCCATGGTGCACATTGCGCAGAAGTCGTGGACCCGGCGCGAAGGCCGGGCCGCCGGCAAGGTGCAGGTCTTTAGCAACCGCCCCTGGGCCGATTTGATCCACAATGGTGTCTCACTGGGCCGGCAAACCAGGGCTCAGGGATTCGTATGGGACCTGATCTTCCGTGAAGGATCCAATAGCTTGCGGGCGCTGGCCGATCGGGCGGAGGACCGGGCGGACATCGAGTTTCACTCCGCGGCTCCAACGGTCGAAGCCAGAAGCGGCATCGCGTGGCGCTTCTCCAACTCCGGCTGGCTGATGGCCGCGCCGGCCATCGCGGACCTGGATGGGGATGGCGTGCCGGAAGTGGTGGTGGGATCCTACAACGGCGACGTGTACGCCCTCAACAATCAGGGCAAGCTGTTGTGGCGATTCGCGACCGGAGCGGAGGTCTTCTCGACTCCCGTGCTGGTTCCGCTCGTTCGGGGTGAGCGGCCGTCGGTCGTCTTCACGTCGAGCCAGGCTTTGTATGTCCTGACGCATGACGGCAAGCTGCGCTGGAAGCGAGAAGGTATCCGGACCTTCGACCGCAGCCAGCGCTCGCCCGTGGTGGCCGACCTCGACGGCGACGGGGCGGTGGAGATCCTGGTGGCGTCCGACACGGGTGAGCTGATGGTGTTCGACGCGGCGGGGAAGCTGAAGTGGAAGTATCGGGCCGGCCTCTGCCTCACGCAGCCGATCGTGGCGGGAGCGGCGGTGGTGTTTTCGGCCGACGACGGCGTCACCTATCTGGTCGGCGCAAGTGGGCGGCTATTGTGGAAGAAGGACAACCACCTGGACGGCGAGTTCCCAGGTCCGGTTCCCAACGCGCTGCTGCCGGCGGCGGGCAGGCTCGAACCCAGCGGACCGCTGGCGATCCTCAGCGGCGCCGGGCATCTCAAAGCCTGGGACCTGGAGGGCCATCTCCTCTGGGAGCGGAAGGACCTGAAGGGGCCCGTTCGCATCGCCAACCACCAGATTGCGCTGGTCGCGCGGGAGCAGTTGTTTGTGGTCGACGGCAAGGGGCGCGACGTTTGGAGATTCTCGCTGGGCGATCGCCGCGACTTCTTCTCGCAGCCGCCAATCAACGTGGACGTGAACGGCGACGGCCTGCCCGACTTTCTGGCCGGAACGCGGGGCACGCACCTGGTGGCGATCGACCACCGCGGAAAGCTTCTCTGGAAGTTCGCGACTGATGACGAGGTCAGCGGCGTGCCCGCCGTGGCGGACCTCGACGGGGACGGCAGGCCGGAGGTCGTGTTCGGTTCGCGCGACGGGTATTTGTATGCTCTGAGTCACGGAGGTCATCCATGAAGTCCGCGGGACTTCTCCTTCTTGCGCTGGCGGCGTCCTCGTTTGCCGGCTCGCACCGCTTCGACTTCGGGCCTCCCGAGTCTCAACTGGCCGATGGCTACACGCCGGTCTCGCCAGGCACGGCCTACAGCAAGGCTCGCGGGCATGGTTTCCTGATCGCTCCGCTAGAAGCCGGCGTCATCGACAAGAACGTGACCGCCGTGGACGGGCGATTCAAGGAGACCTGGCGCGTCGAGAACGGCATCGCCGGTCTGAATGCGATCACCCGCGACTACGTCGCCGGGCCCGCCTTCCGGTTCCGCGCGGACCTGCCCAAGGGTAAGTACGACGTGGTCGCGATCCTCGGCTACAAGCATGGCATTCACCACCTGGAAGTTTCGGCAAACGGCGCGGCGGTCGCCCGCGACCTTTCCGTCTTCACCTATCACTACGCCCAGCGGGGAGGGCTCGAGGACGTCGCGATCGGGGCCAATTACCGGCTGCGCTTCGTGGCCGAGGTGACGGACGGGTCCCTGGTCCTCGACTTCTCCGGCGACAAGACCAAGGGCGCGGTGGAACACGTCATCCAAGGGCGCGGCCAGGAGATCCGGTACACCTCCGGCGCTCCCTATTCCGTAAACTCGCTCATGGGCCTGACCATTGCGCCCCATCGCGACTGGCCGGCGGTCGCGTTGCAGCCCGGGCGGCTGTTTGCCGGCGAGGAGCAGGCGGGGCGTATCGCCGATCCGCTGAGCCGGGCGTGGGCCTACATGACCCTAGCCGGGCATCCGGAGATCGACCGGCACGACGAAGCCCGCCTGATCCGGCGCGCGCGGACGATCCTGCGCGCGGCGGTGAAGCAGAATCCCGGCGAGGTGACGGCCGCGGACCTGATCGAGCAGACCGAGCAGTTCATCGCCGCGGTCCAATACTTTCACGAACGGGACGCCGGGAATACGGAGCTCGCCACTATCGGCGGCTTTCACAAGGCGCACTCCATCTGGCGGCAGTTCGGGCCGGATCACCCCTTTCACTGGAAGGGCCTCATCTACTCCGGACGGATGTACGCCGGTGTTTTCCCGTTTGCTCCGATTCCCATTTCCGAGCGGGGCCGGGAAATGCTGCGGCAAGTGGAGGCGAAGTTTCCCGGCAACAAGTATGCGCGGCTGTTTCTGCGCCAGGAGTGGTCGCCGAAGGAGTGGAATCTCAACGAATACCCGGCGCCGGCGGGTACGCCGAAGTGGGCGGAAGTCCTGCGGCGCGCATTCTGCCAGAACCTGGATTTCGCCGAATGGTGGGCCGATTTCCGGCAGCGGCCCGACGGCTCGTTCGGGGGCGGATGGAACGACGACGTCGAAGTGATGCCCGTCTGGGTGATGAACTGGTTCATCAGTCCCGAGGCCTCTCCGAAGGTCGCGCGGATGCTGGAAAAATTCACCGAGGGGGAGTGGCAAAGCGGCAACTTGGACCGCCGGCGCGCCTTCTCGGCGCACTTCTCCGACGCCGAACACGCCGCGGAAGATCAAGGCGATTCGCTGCCCTACCTGATCGGCGTCCTCTACGGCAATCCCCGCTACCTGAACTGGAACCTCAGAACGCTCGGCCACTTTCGCGATTTCCTGACCGGAGTCAACGCGGCCGGTCACCGTCACTTCCGGAGCACCGACTTCGATTCCACGCGCTACGGGCAGAACCTGGAGCGGGCAGATCGGGAAGTTGAAGCGGCAATCTGCTATCGGGCCTTTGCCACCGCGCCCTGGATGCTGTGGTACAACGGCAATCCGGCCGCCCGGAAACTTCTTCTGGAGCACGCCGAAACCTGGCGCGCGGCGGCGATGAGCACCCAGAAGGGCAAGCCCAGGGGGATCATGCCCTCGCAGCTCGGCTTCGACGACGTCGTGGGAGGGCCTGAGAAGAGCTGGATGGGCAAGCCCGGTCTGGGCGCGGGCGGGAACTGGCCGGACTATGTGTATTACCTGCACAGCCTTCTGCTAAGCTCCTACGCCGCGTCGGGCGACCGGAAGTATCTGGAGCCGCTGGAGGAGACCTTCGCTTTCCTCGATCGGCATCGCCCCGGCCCGCGCTATGACAAGCTGCCGGACGCGTCGGCGGGCTCGGAGGCCTGGGTCTACAACAAGATCCTGTTCGATCACCAGTTCGCCGACGCCTTCTGGATGGCTCGTGAGCTGACCGGCGACCGCCGCTACGATGAGTTCCTTCAGCAGGCCGGAAGGCCGTATGTCCGCTACCGGCTGACCCTCGACAAGAACCTCCTGGTCGAGGACATCGAAAAGACGATGAACCAGCAGATCCGGCAGCGCTGGCCCTTCATGACCAGCGAGGGCGTGCTGACGGACCGCATCGGATACAACCCGCGCACGGTGTCGTACATGACCGGCGCCCTTCCGGAGATCGGCTATCAGGGCTTCCCGCACCACGCCGTCACCTACACAGGCACGGGCCGTGACTTCGCCGCCGTCGTGGAAGCGGATGGCCCCAAGCAGCTCCGCGTGCTCTACTATTCCTTTGCCGACCGGCCCCGGCGCATCGGTCTTCGTACGTGGAAGCTGGAGACCGGGGCGCGGTATCGGATCGTGGCGAGCGCTGTTGACGAACGCGACCAGGCCGTCGGCCCGCCTATCGAGACCCGGGAGCAGGAGCTTGGCGAGCGCGGCGAGCCGCTGTACGTGGTGATGCCGCCGAAACGCGCGATCCGCGTGGATGTTTCCCGGGTCCGGGAGGCCTCCGAGGGACCGGCTCCCCGCGCGGACCTGGCCCTCACCAGCCGGGACATCCGGTGGAACATCCACACCGATCAGATTGAGGCGACCATTCACAACATCGGATCCGCGGACGCGCACGACGTGGACGTGGTCTTTTATCGGCAGACCGGGAAAGGCTTGGAGCCCTTGGAGCGCGCGGTGATCACTCGCATCGGGGCCCCCAACGACCTGGCTGCCGGCAACGTCACCGTGGGGACGTGGAACCATCGCGGCGTGATGGGCGAGGGAGACTCGGTGGTGGTGGTCGTCGATCCCGAAAATAAGCTCCGCGAGATCACTAAGAGCAACAACCGCGCGGTCCAGCGGCTGGCATTGACGGAGCCGGAACGGGAGGCGCTGGAAACCCGCCGACTCACCGAGCACGATCGCCGGGATCGAGCCGTGAAGTCTACCAATCGGACCCTACGCACGCTCACCAATGTCGTGTATGGCGACGACGACCCGGAGATGCAGCGCCTGGACGCCTACCTGGTCCCCGGCGAGAAGCCCGCTCCAGCCGTGATCGAGTTTCACGGGGGTGGATGGCGGACCGGCGAGAAGAGCGACCTGGATCAGTACGGCGGCTTCCCGCGCGCCCTGCTCGGCCAGGGTTATTCGCTGATCTCGGCAGACTATCGCCTGACGCCCAAGGCGATTTGGCCCGCTCAGGGCGAAGACGCGCTGCGCGTGCTCGATTTCGTGCGCGGGAAGGCCAGGGAGTGGAACATCGATCCGGCGCGGATCGCCTTGCTGGGAGGCTCGGCCGGGGCGCACCTGGCTCTCTGGGCCGGATTCCGGAAGGACGTGCGCGCTATTGTCGACTTGTGGGGGCCCTCGGACCTCTCGATGATTAGCCCGCGCGTTCCCCGAGGTGAAGCGCTGACCGCGCTGTTCGACTCGACCGCGGACGATTATGAACGGCCGGGCGATGCCCTGAAGCGCGCGATCCGGGAAGCGTCTCCGCTCCACCTGGTGTCGCCTCGCGTGCCGCCGGTCTTCATCGTCCACGATGGTCCGGCGGACGCGAAAAGCCCTGCGGACCCACGGATCTCCGGGGCCAACATGGGCGTGCACTCGGCGGCTTTCGGGCTGGCCTTGGCCGAGCGCCTCAAGCAGGCCGGGGTCGAGCACCAGGTCCACATCGCGCCCGACGCCGGGCGCACCTTCCAGGAGAAAGCCCTGGAGTTTCTGAGGCGCTATCTATGACCACGCGGCGGGCCTTCCTGCAAGGCCTGTCCGGCGCGGCGGCGCTCTCCGGCCAGGACGCGCGCCGACGGCCCAATTTCATCCTCATCCTGGCCGACGACCTCGGCTACGGCGACCTGGGTTGCTACGGATCGCCCAACATCCGGACGCCGCACCTGGATCGAATGGCCGGCGAGGGCGTCAAGTTCACCAGCCTTTACGCGCAGCCGGTGTGCGGCCCGTCGCGCTCGGCCCTGATGACAGGGTGCTACCCGCCGCGCAACAGCATGGCCTTCAACCACCTGCCCAAGTTCACCACGGGACTCCATCCCGATGAAGTCACGCTGCCTGAGGTCCTGAAGGCTCAGGGCTACGCCACCATGATCATCGGGAAGTGGCACCTCGGCGACCATCCCCAGTTCCTTCCCACCCGCCACGGTTTCGACCAGTTCTTCGGGATTCCCTACTCGAACGACATGTGGCCGTACCATCCGCGCATGCCGTTGGGAGCGAATCCGCATCCGCGCCTGCTGGCGGCTCGCCGGCGGGCCGAATCGACCGGGTACGCAGGCCAGGGAAGCGAGTTTCCTCCCGGAGGCGGGTTCCCGCATCCGCTCCCGTTGATGCGAAACGAGGAAATCGTGGAGCTCAATCCCGATCAAACCAGATTCACCGGGACGTTCACCGAGAAGGCGCTGGAGTTTATCTCGCAAAACCGGCAGCGGCCGTTCGTTCTCTACCTGGCGCACGTCATGCCGCATGTGCCGCTGTTTGCCGGGCCGAAGTTCGCGGGCCAGTCGCGCAGGGGATTGTACGGGGACACGGTAGAAGAGCTGGACTGGAGCGCGGGCCGGATCCTGGGCAGGTTGAATGAGCTGAATCTGGATCGCGAGACGCTGGTGATCTTCACCTCGGACAATGGACCCTGGCTCGAATACGGAACCGACGGCGGCTCGGCCGGTCCGCTGCGCAACGGGAAAGGGACCCACTGGGAAGGCGCGACGCGAGTGCCGGCCATCATGCGCTGGCCGGGCCGCATCCCGGCATGGTCTGTCATGCAGGAGATGGCGACGACCATGGACTTCCTGCCGACCTTCGCCCGGCTCGCCGGGGCCCAGGCGCCCGCTGGCCGCGTCATCGACGGGAAAGATATCTGGCCGCTGATGTCCGCGCAGCCGGGCGCCAGGACGCCGCATCCGGCGTTCTACTATTACGGAGCGGACCTGTTCGGCGAGCCAGGCTCGACCGGGCCGAGCCCCGGCTACGACGTCCCCAAACTGCAGGCGATTCGCAGCGGCGACTGGAAGCTGCATCTGTCCGAGTCCGGCCTGCGCGGCACGGCGTTGTATGACCTGGGAGAGGATGTCGGCGAATCCAAGGATGTGCTGCCGCGTCATCCGGACGTAGTAAATCGTCTGGAGCGGATGGCTCGTGAGTTCAACGGCCAATTGAAGAAGAACATCCGGCCTCTGGGCCGTGCTTAGAAAAATGCGACTGAGTGGATTTCTCCTGGCCGCCGCGCTGGCGGCGCAACAGCAGTTCCCGCACGAATACGGATACGTGGCGCTGAGCGACGGCGCCCGGCTTTCCTACACCCTTTACCGGCCGCGCCTGCCGGGCCGGTATCCCACGCTGCTCATCTACAACATGTACGACGCTTCGGTGGTCACCCCGGAGTGGAACCAGACCGAGACCTCCGAGATCACCGACTACCTCGAACGGGGCTATGCGGTGATGGGCGCCAACGTTCGCGGGTCAGCCTGCTCCACCGGCTCGGCCGACGTCCTGCACGCCGGGCAGGTGGGACAGGACGGCGCCGACGTGGTGGAGTGGATTGCCCGCCAGCCCTGGAGCGACGGCGCGGTGGGGATGTTCGGGCATTCCGGCTCCGGGGTCACGCAGTTCTACGTGGCGGCGCGCCAGCCCGCGCACCTCAAGGCCATCGTTCCCGGCGCCGCGCCTGTGGATTTCTACCACGACGTCGCTTATCCCGGCGGCCTGTTCAATTACGCCTTCATGTATCACTGGGCGATGGACGCGCAGCCCTCGCAGGAGGAGCGGGCCGCACGGATTCACATCGCCTCAGGCGACCGGGAGTGCCAGGAGTTTCGCTGGGCCAAGCCCGCCTCCGTCTTCTTTGAGCAACTGAGGAACCAGCCGCTCGACGGCGCCTGGTGGACGGAGAGGTCCGTTTCGCCGATCGCCTCGCGGATCCGGACGCCCACCTTTGTCGTATTCGGCTGGCAGGACCAGAACGTGGCCTCCCGCGCGATCATGGTGTTCGACTTGCTGGCCGGCCCCCGGAGGATGCTGCTGGCCGAGGAGGGGCACGGTTTTTATATCCGGTCGCTCGAAGTGCGGCGGGAGAAGCTGCGCTTCTTCGACCACTGGCTGAAGGGCGCCGCCAACGGCGCGATGGACGGCAAGCCCATCACCGTCTGGCTGAGCCAGAAGGGCAACGTCGAGCGAATTCCGGATCGCATCGGCCGCTATGATCGCCTGCCGCCGTCTGGCGCCCAGTGGACCAAGCTGTACCTTTCGCCGGACCGCCGGATGCTCGCCGAGCCGCCCGGCCAGTCCGCCAGTCTTCGCTACCTGTATCCGCTCGGCACGGCGTTTGTCTATGGCGGCGACGGCTTCCCGCATAGGCCGTTCGGCCTGGGCTCGCTCACCTTTCGCGGCGATCCACTCCCGCGGGAAACTATCCTGCTGGGGCCGATGACCGCGCGCCTGTTCGTTTCTTCGACCCAATCCGCCACCGCCTTCTTTCTGGCCCTGCACGAAATCACGGCTCGAGGGGAGCGGAAGTATCTACAGCGGGGCTATCTGCTGGCCTCTCTGGAGCCCAACCGCGTCAAGGAGCTGACCATCGACCTCAACTGGACCGGGAGCATCCTGCGGCCCGGGAGCGCGCTCGAACTGACCATCATGGCTCCGGGTACGTCGCCCGAGCCCCTGGGACAGTGGGGCTTCCTGCCGCTGGCGATGGCGACCAATACGTTGCATCTGTCGGCGGAGCATCCTTCCTATCTGCTGCTGCCGGAGACAACGGGCGAGCGCTAGCTGCTAACGGAAAAGACACCGCTTACTGACGTGCGCGGCTCTGAGAGAGCGCTCACCGGGCTACAATTCACTCATGCAGGCAGCGCTCCACACCGGCCGGCGGCTGGCGGTGGCCGGCATCGCCGCAAGCGGGCTGCTGGCGCTGGCGAATATCGGGTTCGGGCTGCGGGGCGGCTCGACTTCCGCGGTGGCGGCGGGACTGGAGTTTGCGGGCGACGTGCTCGCCTCCAGTGTCGTGTTGCTGGGGATGACCGTGGCCGCCAAGCCGCCC
>JACOSH010000449.1 GCA_016178945.1 Acidobacteriota bacterium | reverse complement strand
GGCTCGGCGCCGCCCTCCAACAGCAGACGCGCCAGCTCGTCGCGCCGCGGATGCGGCGGACGGTCCTCCTCTCCTTCCCCGATCACTCCGGTCAGCGGAGTATACCGGCTGTCGCCCGCCATGAAATAGGCGTTTGGATCGGCGCCGTGATCGAGCAGCAGGCGCGCGATGGCAACCGCCTGATCGTTCGCCTTCGCCAGCGGCAGCCGCGTGAAGGACAGGTAGAGCAGCGGCTCCCATTCCTTACCGCCAAGGTCTCCCAGGAAATCGAACTGGCCGCCCACGCCGGAGCGGTCGGGACCGGCCGCCGGGTGTTTCGCGGTCGCGAGCTCCGGCCGCTCTTTCAGAAGTCGCCCTACTTCCTCAATTTCGCCGCACACGACCGCCGTATAAATGCTGTCGCGCGCGATCTCCGGATCCTGTTGCAGAAGCCGGATCGCGGCATGCCGCGCAATCCCGTGTGCCGGGCGGCCCCGTACGTGATGGTCCGGGCAGGCGTATTCCAAGAAACGGGCGACGAGCTGCGCATGCGTGGCCGGCGGTTGCGGACCTTTCGCGGGACGGCTTTCCAGGGCCTGTTTCAGCTCGGTCCAACTGTTCTGTCCGTACTCGCGCGCGAGCGCGTGTTGCACGTCCCGCAACACCGGTTCGCGGGGGGCGTTCGGATGCGCGTGCTGCAAGCGCTCGCGCGCCGCCGCGTCGTCTTCGCGCAGGGCCCTAAGCCATCGCTTGGCTTCTTTCCTGAGATTCTCGAGAGTGGTGGTAGGGGTGAGCGTTCGTGACATCGAAACCTTCCTTCCGTGGCTGCCCAGAGTCCGCTTAGTTCAGGGCTGGAATGAAGGTCCGTACATTCTTGCGAACGAAACTGGGCGGGAGCTTGCTCCCTTGCCGCGGACAGGAGGCGCCCCAGAGCGCGCTGGAGGTAGCCTCGCACAGCACTGCCCCACTTGTCAACCTGCGGTCCCGCGGTAAGGCCCTTGACACCGCCCGGCGGCAGGCAGTGTAATGCACTGTACATGGACGCGACCCGGCGGGACTTCCTGAAAGCTGGCGCGGCAACGCTCTCGGCGCTGGGATTCGATCTCCAGCCGGCCTACGCGCAGGCGCGGGAGCTGAAGATCGCCCGCACGACGGAGACGCGCTCGACCTGTCCTTACTGCTCGGTGAGCTGTGGAGTGATCATCCACACCCTGGGCGACAAGAGCAAGAACGTCCGGCCCTCGGTGGTGCATGTGGAGGGCGATCCCGACCATCCGATCAATCGCGGCAGCCTGTGCCCCAAGGGCGTGACGCTCAAGCAGGACATCGTCAACGACCGGAGGCTGACCCAGGTGCTGTACCGCGCCCCGGGAAGCGACCGCTGGGAGCCGAGGTCGTGGGAGTTCGCGATCGACCGGATCGCGCGGCTGTTCAAGCAGACGCGCGACGCGCGGCTGCGCGAGGATTGCAACGCCCTGACCGCGGTCGGCGTGATCGGCGGCTGCACCGACAGCAACGAGAACAATTACCTGCTGGGGAAGGCCTTCCGCGCCGGCCTGGGCGTGATTCCGCTCGAACAGCAGGCCCGAATATGACATGGCCCAACGGTGGCCAGTCTGGCCGCCACCTTCGGACGGGGAGCGATGACCAACGGATGGACCGACATCCGCAACGCCGACGTGATCCTGGCCATGGGCGGCAATCCGGCGGAGAATCATCCGGTCGGATTCCGCTTCGTGATGGAGGCCAGGCGCGAGCACGGCGCCCAACTGGTGTCGGTCGACCCGCGCTTTAACCGGACCTCCGCCGTCGCCGATCACTTCACGCAGATCCGCGCCGGGTCGGACACCGCCTTTCTGGCCGGCCTGATCCACTACGCGCTGTCGCATGACCGCTACCAGGCCGAGTACGTGCGGCTGTTCACCAACGCGACCTTCCTGGTGAAGGAGGGGTACGGGTTCAACGAGGGAGAAGGACTCTTTACCGGCTGGGATGCGCGGAAGAAGGCGTACGACAAATCGACCTGGAACTACGAGCTGGACGCCCAGGGATTCGCCAAGGTGGACCCGGCGATGGAGCATCCGCGCTCGGTGTTCCAGTTGATGAAGAAGTTCTACTCGCGCTACACGCCGGAGATGGTCGCGCGGATTTGCGGCTGCAAGGCGGAGGATTTCGTCAAAGCCGCCGGGATCATTACCTCCAGCTACACGCCCGATCGCGCCGGCACGATTCTCTACGCGCTGGGCTGGACCCACCACAGCTTTTCGGTGCAACTGATCCACGCGGCGGCGATGCTGCAACTGCTGCTGGGGAACATCGGGATCGCCGGCGGCGGGCTGAATGCGCTGCGGGGCCACGCCAACATCCAGGGCGGCACCGACTGCGGGGTGGGATACCACAACCTGCCTGGCTACATCCCCATCCCCAAGGCAGATCATCAGACGCTGCGGCAATTCCTGGACGCGGTGACGCCGAAAGCGCTGCGTCCCAACTCGATGAACTTCTGGTCGAATACGCCGAAGTTCGTGGTCAGCCAGTTGAAGGCCTACTACGGCGCGGCGGCGGTCTCGGGGAACGAATTCGCGTACCGCGATCATCCGCGGCTGCCGGCGGGCGAGAACTGGAGCTGGGCCTACATCTTCGACCACATGCACGAGGGCCGGATGGAGGGCTTTTTCAGTTTCGGGATGAACCCGGTATCGAACGGCCCAAATTCGCGCAAGGTGCTGGGAGCGCTGGCGCGGCTGAAGTGGCTGGTGGTGGCGGAGAACTTCGAGCAGGAGACGGCGGCCTTCTGGCGCGCGGACATCATCGAGCTGATCGGCAAGAAGCCCGCCGATATCGCGACCGAGGTGTTCCTGCTGCCCGCCGCGAACTTCGCCGAGAAGGACGGAACGTTCACCAACTCGGCCCGGTGGATCCAGTGGAAGTGGAAGGCGGTCGATCCGCCGGGCGAGGCCAAGCCCGACGAGGAGATTATCGCGCGGGTGTTTCTCAAGGTTCGCGAGCTGTACGAAAAAGAAGGCGGCAAGGCGCCCGAGCCGGTGAAGCATCTCAACTGGTGGTACAGCAATCCGGCGCGGCCTTCCCTGGAGGAAGTGGCGCGGGAGATCAACGGCTGGTCGCTCAAGAGCGGCCAACAACTGGCCAAGTTCGCCGACCTGGAGGCCGACGGCTCGACGCTCTCCGGCAACTGGCTCTACACCGGGATGTACACCGAAGCCGGCAATCTCACGCAGCGGCGCTCCACGGCCGATCCGGGCGGGCTGGGCGCGTTTCCGCAGTGGGCCTACAACTGGCCGGCCAACCGGCGCATCATGTACAACCGCTGCTCGGCGGACGGCCAGGGGAAGCCCTGGGACGCCGCGCGGCCGGTGATCCGCTGGAACGGCGAGAAGTGGACCGGGGACGTGCCCGATTACAAGGCGGATAGCCCGCCCGAGGCCGCACTGGGTCCGTTTATCATGCTGCCGGAGGGAGTGGCGCGCTTCTTCGTGCCGGGCCAATTCGCCGAGGGGCCGTTCACCGAGCACTACGAGCCGGCCGAATCGCCGGTCGAGAATGCGCTGCATCCCAGGCAGAGCGCGAACCCCGCGGTGCACCGGTTCGGCACCGAGTGGGACAAGCTGGGCGGCGCGGGGGAATTCCCGATCGTCTGCACCACCTACCGGCTCACCGAGCACTTCCACTACTGGACCAAGAACAACCCCTACAACATGCAGCTCCAGCCGGAGTTCTTCGTCGAGATCTCCGAGGAGCTGGCCAAGGAAAAGGGGATCGCCGGCGGCGACCGCGTGCGCATCACCTCGGCGCGCGGGTCGATCGAGGGCAAGGCGATGGTGACCAAGCGCATCCGGCCCATGCAGGTGGGCGGGCGCACGGTGCACCAGATCGGGTTCCCGATCCACTGGGGATTTCTCGGCCGGGGAAAGCAACTGGGCTCACTCGCCAACCTGGTGACGCCGACGGTGGTGGATCCCAATTCGTTCGCGCCCGAGTACAAGGGCTTCCTGGTGAAGCTGGAGAAGGTGTCATGAAGACGCTCGAGTTGAAGCGCGTCTCGGCCACCGCCGCTCCCGCGCCGGGAGTGAGGGAACAGGCGACGGTATCCAAGTACATCGATACCACTTCGTGCATCGGCTGCAAGGCGTGCGAAGTCGCCTGCCAGGAATGGAACGATCTGCCCGCGGAGACGACCGTTCAGTTGGGCACCTACCAGACTCTGCCGGAATTGACGCCCAATCTGTGGAACCTGATCCGCTTCAACGAACTCGATCACGACGGCGCGCTGCGCTGGCTGATGCGCAAGGACCAATGCATGCATTGCGGCGACCCAGGGTGCCTGAAGGCCTGCCCGGCGCCCGGCGCGATTGTCCAGTACATGAACGGCATCGTGGATTTCAACCAGGAGGCCTGCATCGGCTGCGGCTACTGCATGACCGGCTGCCCGTTCAACATTCCCAAGCTCAACCAGAAGACTCAGCGCGTGTACAAGTGCACTTTGTGCTCGGATCGCGTGTCGGTGGGGCTGGAACCGGCCTGCATCAAGGCCTGCCCCACCGGCTGCCTGCAGTTCGGAACCAAGACGCAGATGCTGGACCTGGCGGGCAAGCGCGTGGCGCAGTTGAAGGGCCAGGGCTTTGAGCACGCCGCCGTCTACGATCCGCCGGGAGTGGGCGGAACCGGGGTCGTCACGGTGCTGGCGTACGGCGACCAGCCGGAGCTCTACGCGCTGCCGAAGGATCCGACCATCCCGCTGGCGGTGCGGATCTGGAAGACGCCGCTCAAGTGGCTGGGCAGCCTGGCCATGACCTTCGGGGTGGTGGGCACCGTGCTGCATTATCTGCGCTACGGCGCCAAGAAGGCGGAGGAATGAGCGGGCGCATCCTGCGTTACACGCTGCACGAGCGCCTGATCCACTGGGTGGCGGGATTCGCGTTCGTCTATCTGCTGGTGAGCGGGCTGGCGTTCTATTCGCCGCGTCTGTACTGGCTGGTCAATCCGCTGGGCGGCGGACAGACGGCGCGAGCCTGGCATCCCTGGGCGGGAGTGCTTTTCACCGCAGTGTGCGTGTGGATGTACCGGATCTGGCGGGGCGACATGGCCATCAGTGAGCAGGACCGCGCGTGGCGCAAGGCCATCGGCCGGTACGTTCGCAACCAGGACAAGGATCTGCCGCCCGCCGGGCGCTTCAATGCCGGGCAGAAGTACTTTTTCTGGCTGATGTTCTGGGGCGGATTCCTGCTGCTGGCTTCCGGCGCCGTGCTGTGGTTCCCGGAGCGGATCCCCTGGAGTCTGCGGTCGCTGCGCTATGCGGCGGTGCTGATCCACGTGTCGGCGGCGCTGGCCACGATCGGGGGATTCATCATCCACGTCTACATGGGGACCGCGGTCGTGCGCGGCGGGTTCACCAGCATTGTCCGCGGCGAAGTGACGCGCGAGTGGGCGCGCGCTCATCATCCGCTCTGGCTTAACGAAAAAGAATGACCGGCTGGGACGCACGCATCGCGCGCGCCGCGCAGTTGGAGTTGGAGTACGCCTTCGCGGCGGAGATCCTGCGCTTCTATCGCGAAATTCTGCTCTTTCAGCGCGACCTACAGGCGCGGGGCGGGGAGATCGACGCGGAGGGTCTGGCCGATCTGGTCCGGCGAGCGGGACCGGCGGGTCTGGCCGGGGTGGATGTGGGTGAGGCGCGGCGGTGGCCGGAGGCGTATGCGAAGGGAGAGAGCCTGAGTCCCGCCGAGGCGTTCTATGCGCGGGTATTTCTGGAAGTAGGACCGGTCCCTGGCCGGCTCAGGACGGGGAACAATGCCTGTCCGGCTTGCGGCCACAAGCCGCAGGTGGGGGTGCTGCGGCCGGAAGGCCACGGCGCCAGGCGTTCGCTCGTCTGTCACCTGTGCGCCGCCGAGTGGGAGTTCCCCCGCGCCTGCTGCGTGGCCTGCGGCGAAACGGTCTTCGACAAACTCGCCGTTTACACCGCCGAGCAGTTCGCGCATGTGCGGGTGGAAGCCTGCGACACCTGCAAGCGCTACATCAAGACCGTGGACCTCACCAAGAACGGGCTGGCGGTTCCCGTGGTCGACGAGCTGGCCACAACGCCGCTGGATCTGTGGGCGCGCGAACGGGGCTACCTCTGCGTGCAGCCTAATCTGCTGGCGTTGTAGCGCGCTTGGTAAGCTGATACTTGATCTCCCGGAGACAACTTCTGGCGAGCAGCGCCTCTGCTGCCGCCGCCGCCGCGGCCCCTTTGATCGATCGCGCCGTTATCGAGAACCACGACAAGGGAGTCGAGTACTACCTCAAGAATCAAGTCGTCGATCCCAACAGCCGATGTCGCGGCGCCATCCCAGACGCCTTCGGGTTGCACAATCCCGGCACGGCCGCCGGGTGCCTGGAAGCGTTTCTCACGGCCTTCCTGCAGCCCTCGTCGAAATTCCACCGGAGTCCCGAATTGATGGCGCGGATGCGGCTGGCGATCGGTCATCTGGAACGGGAGCGGACGGCCAGCGGAAACTACAACCTGTACATCACGAACTTCGACTCGCCGCCGGACACGGCCTTTATCACTCGGTCAACGGCGACCTCCGCCCTGCTGGCCCAGCGGCACGGGCTGCGCGAAATCACGGCCGCGCTGGAGCCGGTCCTGCGAACGGCGGGGGCCGCGCTGGCCGCCGGCGGAGTCCACACACCGAATCATCGCTGGGTGGTGTGCGCCGCCCTGGCGCAGTTGGACGAAGTAGCGCCCCACCCCTCCTATCGCCGCCGCATCGATCAGTGGCTGGCCGAAGGCATCGACATCGACGAAGACGGCCAGTACAGCGAGCGCAGCACCTTGACCTATAACGCGGTCATCGACTCGGCGCTGGTGGTGCTGGCGGACAAGCTGAAGCGGCCCGAGCTGCTCGACCCGGCGCGGCGGAACCTGGAGTCGCTGCTCTACCTGCTGCATCCCGGCCATGAGGCGGTCACCGACATCTCGCACCGCCAGGACCAGTATCTACGCGCCAAGCCCTTCGGATCCTGGTTCCCGCTTCGCTATCTGGCGGTGCGCGACGGCAACGGGCAGTTTGCCGCGCTGGCCGATCAGCTCACTCCCAGTCTCGGCGCCCTGATGGAGTACCCGCAATTGAACGATCCCGGACCCCGGCGCGCGCCGCTGCCGGACGACTACGAGAAGGTGTTTCCCGCGGTGGGGATTGGGCGCATCCGCCGGGCCAAAACCAGCGCGACGGTCCTGCTGCAAGGCAACAGCCGCTTCTTGACCGTGCGGCGGGGCGACGCGATCATCCATGCCGTCCGCATGGCCAGCGCGTTTTTCGGAAAGGGCCAATTCGTGCCGTCGCGGGGTGAGCGGCGCGAAGACGGCTACCATCTGGGGCAGAGTCTGGACGCCGGATACTACCAGCCCTTCGATCCGCCGCGCCGTGTGCCGGCCGGGGAGCATCAGTGGTACCAGATGCGTCCCGGACGGCGGCGCACGGAAGTCAGCACGCTGGAACAATCCGCCGTGATTAGCGAGACACGCAGCGGGCTTCGCCTGCGTCTGCGCACGCACGGCGCCCGGGATGTCCCGGTGGCCGTCGAAATCAACCTCGCCGAGGGCGGCGCGCTGGAAGGCTGCGTGGCCGCGCCGCAGGTGAAGGACGCCTGGATCCTGGCCGAGGGGGAAGCCGTGTATCGCGCCGGGGCCGATACTATCCGCTTCGGCCCGGGACTGCGCGCCCACAGCTACACCCAGGTGCGCGGCGCCCTGTCGAAGCTGGCGGGTCCCAGCGTGTACTTGTGTGGATATACGCCCTTCGACCACACCATCGAATTCGACTGGGACGCGTGATGACCGGGCGTCAGCTCAGCCGATCGAGATACTGCTTGACGAAATCGCAGCCCACTTCGGCGATGTAGGCGTCGGTCAGGCGTTTCGTGATCGGACCCGGCGGCCGGCCGTCGCCGATCTTAGCGCCGTTGAAGCTGCGCACGCCTGCGAGGCAAAGGCTCGTGGAGGTCAGGAACATCTCTTCGGCGTTGGCCGCGTCGAAAAGATCGACGTCGCCTTCAACTACCGAAAGGGCGAGCTTGCGCGCGAGATCGAGCGTCATTTGGCGGCTGATGCCGGGAAGGACGTAACGCTCGTTCGGTGTCCAGAGCTTGCCCTCGCGGACCACAAAGATGTTGCTGCCCATCCCCTCGGCGAGATTCCCGTTGACGTCGAGCAGCACGGCCCAGCCATCGGGATCGTGCGCTTTCACCGACTGCTCCGCGACGATCATGTTCAGGTAGTTGTGCGTCTTCGCGCGCGGGCTGAGCATGTCCGGTGCGATGCGGCGCTGCGCGGGCGTCCACACGTCGAGACCGTCGCGGAACTGGCGCGCGCGCGCCTTGAGCGGCAGCGGCGTGCATTCCACAACTACGTTCGGACCGCTGTGCCCGGGCGCTTCATCACCGATCGGATCGACGCCGCGACTGACGCGCTGGCCGATCCACCAATCGCCAGCGGCGGCGCGCAGATGTTCGTTGCGCGCCACGATCTGCTCCGACACGCCGATCATTTCCCCCGGACTCATGCCGGGATCCAGACGCAGATAACGCAGGGAGCGATAGAAACGGTCAATGTGCTCCTTCAGCCGGAAGGCGCGGCCGTTAAAGGTGCGCGTCATGTCGAAGGCGCCGTCGCCGTACCTCCAGCTCCGGTCGCGGAACGAGATCAGCACCTCATTCTCGGGCATGAACTTGCCGTTGAACCAGGCGAGGCGGGAATTGGCCGGGTGCGTCATGGGCGTCTCTGCTATCTTAGCCGTTCGTATCAACCTGCCGTTCGCCCGCGGGGGCAATGCGGGTCAGCGGGTGGGTCGAGTACATCGTAATCCAGCCCACTGCTCGATGGGCTAAACTAGCTGAACGAGGCCTTCCGATGAGCCGAATGGTTTACTTCAGTGTTGGTGCACTGCTCGCGGCAGCGATCGCCGCCCAGACTCCGGTCTTGCGCAAAGGCGTCAGCGTACAGATGCCAATCACGACGAATGCGGTAGCGATGCCGGATGCGGACCTGGCGGACTCCCTGGTAGTGGCCGTGACCTTCCGCGGCGCCGTATTCCTGGAGGTCACCACGATGACGCCCGCACAGTTGGCCGGAAAAGTGAAGCAGCAGCTCACCGGGCGCCCCGGCAAACGGGTTTACCTCAAGGGAGACGCCCGTACGCCGTATTCAACCCTTGTGGAGGTGCTGGACGCGCTACGGACTTCCGGGGTCAATGCTCCCATCCTGCTGACCTCCCAGCACGATTCGACGAACGCCTCCTACGTGCCGCCGATGGGACTCGAGGTACTGCTTCCGCCGCCGGCGCCCGATGCGGCGCAGTCCGTGACCTTGAAAGCCGGTAACGGCCAGGCCTCGGACGCTCAACTCAAACAGCGCGCGCGGCGGGACAGGCGGGTCGTGCTGCAGGCAAATGGCATGACGCCGTTCGGTGACGTGGTCCACGCAGTCGACGTGTGCCGCGCGGAGGGGGCCAAGGTCTTTCTCGCCAGAGCGAAGTAAGCCGGGAAAGGGCGCGGGAGAGCCGAAATCCCAAGGGTCGTGCACCGTGGATAGGGCCAGAAATACCGCGCGGGAGTAATCGCACGGGAGGCGCCAGCCAGAAAGTGATGAATGTGACGAAGATCACGCAACCGGATGCCGTACTCGCCGGCAGCCTGCGTTCCTCTACTTGCGCGTTGTGTGCGCCAACTCTTCGAGGACCGGCTTGAGCATGGTTTGCAGATCGCCGAAGGCGTGCAGGTACTCCTGAAACTTGCGGTTCAACTCCAGGGCGCGGTCGGGAGTGAGGCGGGCGCGGACGATCATGTCGCGCACATGCACCGGGTGCGGGAGCAGGGCCTCTTCGCTGAGCTCTTCGAGGGCGG
>JACOSH010000469.1 GCA_016178945.1 Acidobacteriota bacterium | reverse complement strand
TTCAGCAGGAACTGGTTGGTGCCGGTGCGCCCGCCGTTCATGGTGTAGGCGTCGTTCACGTCCCAGCCGCGCGTGCCCGAAAATCCGGACGAGCCGAACTGCTGCTGGGTGAACAGCACACCCGGCGTCAGCATCAGCAGCATGTAACTTTGCCGCCCGTTGAGCGGATACTCCTGCACCTTGATGGGGTCGAAGTTCAGCCCCCGCGACGCGGTGGTGGTCTCGATCAGCTCTTGCTCGCCGACCACGGTTAGCGACTCGGTCACCGCGCCCAGCTCCAGGGTGACCGGCAGATTCAGCTTGTCCGCCACCCGCAGCACGATGCCGGTCCGCTTGTGAGCGCTGAACCCCTGCGCCGTGATGTCGATTTTGTACGTGCCCGGGTCCAGATAGGGCAGCGTGAAGATGCCGTCGGCGTTGGTCCGGGTCTCCTTGGTTTCGTTGGTGCCCTCTTTGACGGCCTTGACGGCCGCGCCCGGGATCGGCGCCCGGCTCGGATCCGTCACCTCGCCCGTGATGGTGGCGCGAAAATCCTGCCCCCACCCCAGGGCCGCAATCAGCATCAATACAGCGGTCGAACTCTTCCCCATATCACCTCCCCAATGACCGCCATTGTACAAGATTTTGGGGCGAGCGCAACTTCTGCCCGGGACTGGTGGTGCGTCGGGGACAATCGCTCACGGCTTGGCGCGGGTCCATGCGACGCTGCCCGAGCCATGCGATTCCGGACGGGCTGGTAGATCCGGCTATACGGCTACGTTTCAGGGCGTATGGATCGTCTATAATGATTCTAGGAGGGGGCGCCGGCAGCATTCCGAGAAGCTACGTGGCTGTGCTATCATCCACTTTCGGATGTGCTCAAGACAAAGGGCTTCTTGAACTCTCGCCAATTGAGTCTGCACTATGCAGAACATGGGGCGGATTTTGGAGCCAAAGGGACAGCCGAATATGAGATGATGGCGGACGATTTTCTGGGAAGCGTGAAGCCAATCAACGTCCTTGAATGCAATCGGAAGCGCGGCGACACCATCCGTTACGATCCGTCTACCGAGGCGTACGGAGTACTTGACAAAAACGACGTGATCAGGACATACTTCAAGCCGACTCCGTGCGTGGCTGTTCCGCCGGCACAGAGATCCGCCATGAAGCAATCGGGCCGCTGCCACAGCGAGGCAACCAACTTGGCGTATTTCCAACGGGAGTGTCAACGATGGTAACCAAGAGCATGTGCCCAGTTTGCGGTTACGAGATGAAGGACCCTCCCCGCGACTACAACATCTGTCCGTCTTGCGGAACGGAGTTCGGCCTTCATGATGCGAACGCTTCTGTCGCGGAATTGAGGCTGGCTTGGCTCAAGACTGGTCCACGCTGGTGGAGCGCGACAGAGCCGCAGCCTGCGGAGTGGAATCCGTTCATGCAGATCGCAGAACTATTAGCCGTCCCTGTTAAGACCAGCTTCTCCGCGGTCCTCACAGACTGGCCGGGTTCTCTGGGTTCACTGGAGGCCCGACCCTATGTCTCACGACGCGTATAGGGATTCGCGTCATCGGCTGTCCGTCGATTGCGATGTCAAACCAGTAGACGCCTGATTCCGGGGCAGGGAAACCCATTGGTGCGACGATCCCAGCCCCACGGTCATCATCGCCCTCGAAGTTGATCGGGAACCCCACCTGTGGCATATGCTTTCCATCGGGAGAAAAAGGACTTACCGTGAGTTGGGCTGGTCCTCGATGCGTGCCGGATTTCATCAAGATCACTAACGTGGCTTGGATAACCGGTATCTGATCGGTGGGGCCAGTCACTTCCCATCGATCCACTACTCGAATGAGACTAATCACACCGTCGGCTTCGCGTAGGACTTTTTCGCAAAGCAACGCTGCTGCTACATAGGGTCCACCGGCTCTCTCGACTGACACAGGAGAAGTAGACACAGCGTGATAATAGCATAGGTAGCCGCCCGCATATCTGGTGCGCTCAGCGAATAGCTTGGTCACCGCGGGGAGAGCGGCGGAAGTTCCGCCTGTTGGCGCTGCCGCTCCGCGTACAGGTGAAGCCGGGCGGCGTCTATCGTGAAATTCCGCCCTGCCGCGGTTTATTTGTCCCCGTCCACTGGCGTCCCGCGCCGCTCATCCCCACCAGCGCTCGCCGGGGGCCAGGTGCGACTTCACCACGTCGGGATTCAGATCGATACCGAGACCCGGCTTCTGCGGCAGGCGGATGAATCCATCCTGGATGTAGGGTCGGTCGAGCAGAAGCACTTTGTCCATCCAATCGCCCTTGCCGGTGACCGTCTCGCAATGCAGGTAGTCGCGGATGGAGGCCGCCCATTGAATGGTCGCCCAGGTGTTGATCTGGCTGCCCGTGTTGTGGTTCGCCATGGGCAATCCAAACACGTCCGCCATATCGGCGATACGCTTGGTTTCCAGGAACCCGCCGCTGTTGCGGAGGTCCGGGTGCAGGATGTCGCATCCCTGGTTGAAGATGAAGTCCTTGAAACCCTGCCGCCGCGCCAGGTTCTCGCCCGTGCAGATCGGCACTCGCGCGCTGGCGCACAGCCGCCGCCACGACTCCGAGTACTCCACCTGCAGCGGGTCCTCGAACCACATCGGGCGGATCGGCTCGATCGCCTCGGCGATTTGGATGGAGGTTCGCAGATCGCATTCCCAGTGGCAGTGGACCATGATGTCGTGGTCCCAGCCGACCGCTTCGCGGCAGTTTTCGTAGCCCTGGCGGATCTGGATCAGCTCTCTGGTGGTGAGGACCCGGTTGGCCAGATCGCGAGCCTTGTCAGTGTCCGGGCGGGTGTGCGGGAATCCGAACTTGTGTCCGGTGAAACCGCTCGGGGCGGCCTTGACCTTCTGGGCCCACTCGCGGCAGGAGGCCTTGTCCAGCATGTCGCGCGGAGCTTCATGGTCGTAGACCCGGACCTTGTCGCGAAACTGGCCTCCCAGCAGCGTGGTCGCGGGCACGCCCAGGATCTTGCCCGCCAGGTCCCACAGCGCCATCTCGATGCCGCTGGCGGCGCGCATCAGGTTGTGAGCCGATCCGTCGGTGCGCGAGCCGCTCAGACTCTCCGAGCGCGACCCCATGAAGGTATAGATCACGTCGATCTCCAGGGGATCTTTGCCCACCAGCGACGGCTTGAGAGCCAGGACCTGTTCCTTGACGCCCACGCCGGGACTTCCGTAGGCCTCGCCGATTCCGAACAGTCCGTCATCGGAGACGATCTTGACCAACGTGTAGGTGCGCGGGCCCTGCAACATCATGGCCTGAACGTCGCGGATCTTGACGCGCTTCCGTTCCGCCGCGGCGAGTTGATGAAACCGCGCCAAGAAGGGCGTTGTGGCGGCGAGCCCGAGAAATTGACGCCGGGATTGACTGCGCGGGCGAAACATAGTGATGCCTCCTCCCCATGGGTGGGAATCTTCCAACAGAGGGTGATTGTTGCACAGTTCCGGTTTCGCCGCCGCTACGCGGCCGCCCGGCGGGCCGCGAACCGCAGCACCGCCGGATTCACCGCCCGCCGGAAGTCGTCGTAGGACAGCCGCAGCAGCTCGTAGTGGGTGCCGGCGTTAAACGCGATTTCCTTGTCTTTGGTGAGGCTCTCGTCGACATAGACCGGCAGGCCATAGAGATTGCCGAAGGGAGGCATGGCGCCGGCCTCGCAATCCGGGAACCGCTCTCTGAACTCCACTTCCGCGGCCAGCCCGATCGAGCCGGCTCCGGTGGCCTCTTTCAGCGACGCCAGGTCCACGTGATAGGAGGCCGGCAGGACCGCCATGGCCAGGTTGTTATCCACCTTCACGATGACCGTCTTGGCCAGATCCCTGCCGCGCACGTGCGCCAGCGAGGCAATCTCCTGGGCCGTGTAGGCCGCTGCGTGGATGATGGTGGTGTACTTGATTCCGCGGCCGTCGAGGAACTCGGTCAGCTTTCGGAGGGGCATGGTTACGCCGCCTTTCCGGCCGCCTCCGGAGGATGGTAGACCGGAAGCAGCCACTTGCGGTAGGCGGCCAATTGGCCGCGCACCGCTTCGCAGTAGATGCGCCGGAGCCGGCTGGTGACGGGCCCGATCGCGCCCGCTCCCACCGGGCGATGGTCCACCTGTACGACCGGGGCGACCTCGACCGCGGTGCCCGTGAAAAACATCTCGTCGCAGACATACAACTCGCTGCGATCGAGGCTGCGCTCCACGACCTCCAGCCGCATCTCCTGGCGCGCCAGCTCGATCACGCACGCTCGCGTGATCCCTTCAAGGATATTATCGCTCGCCGCGGGCGTGATCAGCTTGCCGCCGCGGACCAGGAAGATATTACAACTGGCGCCTTCGGCCAGGTGGCCGTCCTCGTTGAGGAAGATGGCTTCGTCGAAGCCGTTGCGCCGCGCCTCGTCGCTGGCCAGCGCGCTGTTGACGTAGGCCCCGGTGATCTTGGCCCTTCCCGGAATGGCGTTGTCTTCGATCCGCCGCCACGAGACCACCCCGGCGTGCAGGCCCTTCGCGCTGTCCAGATAGTCGCCGAAGGGGAGGGCGGCGATGGTGAACGCGTCCTGATCGTCGGGGCTGACGCCGATCCGCTCGGCGCTCTTGTAGGCCAGCGGGCGGACGTAGACATTGGACCGGAACCGGTTGCGGCGCAGCAGCTCCGCCGTGATCCGGCACAGCTCCTCGGGCGCGGGCGGGATCTCAATCCGCAGGATGCGGCTGTTGGTCTTCCAGCGCTCGAAATGCTCCAGCGGGCGCAGCAGGAACAACTCCTCCTCGCGCTCGTTCCAGTAGGCCCGGAGGCCCTCGAACAGGCCGGTGCCGTAGTTCAAGGCGTGCGTCAGGATGCCGACCTTGGCGTCGCGCAGGGCCACGTATCGGTTGTCGAAGTAGGCGATCAGATCCTCGTTCATGGCAGACTCCCTTCCCGGACAGCGGCGCGTCCGCGCGCCAGGGCGCGGCGGTCCAACTCCAGCCAGCGCTCGGACTTCACCACTCTCTTCAACGCGCCCTCGACCGCCTCATCGGGCAGCAGGCCGGTGGCCTCCAGCAGCGCGCCCAGCATCACCATGTTGCCGGCCCGGGCATCGCCCAGCTCGTCGCCCACTTGAGTGAAGGGACGCCCGATCACCCGCACATCCGCCCGCACGCCATTCCGCGGCGGCGTCTGGCCGTTGTAGAAGACCCACCCGCCGGGCTCGACTGTGGGCAGGAACTTCTCGAGCGACGGCTGGTTGAGCGCCAGCAGCACATTGGGACGCGACACCAGCGGCGAATCGATGGGCGCGGCGGCCAGGCGAACGTGGCAGTTCGAGGTGCCCGAGCGCATCTCCGGCCCGTAGGAGGGCAGCCAGGAGACTTCCATTCCAGCGTCCAGGCCGGCTTCCGCCAGGACCTCTCCCAGCATCAGCACGCCCTGGCCCCCGAATCCGGCCACCTTGATCCGCCAGTCGACCGTGGCGCCGCCCCGATCCGTCATCAGGCGCGAGCCGTTGACGATGCCCAGAAGCCGCGGAACCTCGTCCAGCGCGGGCGGCGGCGCGGCGGCGGGGCGAGCCCCGGCCTCTGTACCGCGATCGCGAAAGACCCCCAGCGGAAAGACCTTGGCCATCTCGTCGCGCACCCAGTGCTGCGCCTCCACCGGGTCCTTCCTCCAGATCGTCGGGCAGGGGGAGAGAATCTCGACCAGCGAGAATCCCAGGCTCTTCACCTGATTTCCGATGGCGCGGCGCACGGCCCGCGCCGCGCCCATGATCTGCTTGTTATTGCCCAGCGCCACGCGCTCCAGGTAGACCGGCGCTTCGAGCGCCGCCAGCAGCTCGCACACATGCAGGGGGTATCCTTCGTTCCACTCGTTGCGCCCGGACGGCGTGGTCGTGCTGCTCTGGCCGAGCAGCGTGGTGGGCGCCATCTGGCCGCCGGTCATGGCATAGATGGCGTTGTTCACGAAGATCACGGTGATGTTCTCGCCCCGGTTGGCGGCGTGGAGGATCTCGGCCGTCCCGATGGCCGCCAGGTCGCCGTCGCCCTGATAGCTCAGGACCACGCTCTCCGGCAGCGCGCGCTTCACCGCGCAGGCCACCGCCGAGGCGCGCCCATGCGCCGCCTGCACGTTGCCCACGTCGAAGTAGTAATAACCGAACACCGAGCAGCCCACCGGAGTCACCAGAATCGTCCGGTCCTGGATTCCCAGCTCGTCGATCGCCTCGGCCACCAGCTTGTGAACGATGCCGTGGCCGCAGCCGGGGCAGTAGTGGGTTTGATGCTGCAGCTCCGCCTTGCGCTCGTACAGATCGTAGAAGCTGCGGGCCTTTTCGTGGATCACGGTGTATTCAGGCATCGGCCATCTCCTCCGGCGCGAAGGCCGGCCAATAATGGTCCGCCCGCTCCCGAACCCAGCGCAGGATCTCTTCGGCCGATGGCACGTTGCCCCCGCAGCGTCCATAGAACTCCACCGGGCGGCGGCCTTCCAGCGCCAGGCGGACGTCCTCGACCATCTGGCCGGTGCTCATCTCGACCACCAGGAAAGCCAGCGCCTGGCGGCTGAGCCGCCGCAGCTCCGCGGCGGGGAACGGATAGAGAGTGATGGGCCGCAGCAGCCCCACCGCCAGACCCTGGGCGCGCGCCTGCTCGACCACCGCCTTCAGGATGCGCGCGACAATCCCATATCCCACCAGCACGATCTCGGCGTCCTCCGTGCGGTGGCTCTCGAACCGCACCGCCTGCTGTTCGGCGCGGCGGTACTTGGTCTCCAGCTTGCGCACGTGCGCTTCGAGCTGGTCGGGCTCCAGGTAAATCGAAGTGATCAGATTGCGGCGCGTGGCCGCAGTGCCGTCGACGGCCCAGGCCGGACGCCGCGGCAGCATCGCCGCCGCCGGAAACTCGACCGGCTCCATCATCTGGCCGGTGTACCCGTCGGCCAGCACGACAACCGGGTTGCGGTACTCATCGGCCAGATCGAACGCCAGGCGCGTCAGATCGGCCATCTCCTGCACCGAATCGGGCGCCAGCACCAGCGTGCGGTAGTTGCCGTGACCGCCGCCCTTGACCACCTGGTTGTAGTCGCCCTGCTCGGGCGCGATGTTGCCCAGGCCCGGCCCGCCCCGCATGATGTCGGCGATCACGCAGGGCAGCTCGGCGCCGGCCAGGTAGCTGATGCCTTCCTGCATCAGGCTGATGCCGGGACCGCTGGAAGCGGTCAGGGCGCGCACGCCGGCCGCGGCGGCGCCGTACAGCATGTTGATGGCGGCCACTTCGCTCTCGGCCTGCAGGAAGACGCCCCCGGCCCGCGGCAGGTACAACGCCGCGGCTTCGGCGATCTCGCTGGCCGGCGTGATGGGATAGCCGTAGAAGGCGCGGCATCCAGCCAGAATGGCGCTCTTCACGATGGCTTCGTTGCCTTTGATGAGTTGTTTCATGCCGCCACCCGCAACACCACGATCGCTCCCGGCTCCGGGCAGGCGTAGAAGCAGATGCCGCAGCCGGTGCAGCCCCGGTTCAAGTAGCACACCGGGTGGTAGCCGGAGCGGTTCAGCCCATCGGCCAGGCGCAGCACTTTGGGCGGACAGGCTTCCACGCACAGGCCGCAGCCCTTGCATTCCTCCGCGCTCAGCCGGACCATGCCTCGATCTGGCTTCTCCATAGCCCCTCCTCACCCCACCAGTACGCCGCGCGGCTCCAGATAGTGGACCCGATAGGCGTACTCGTAGAGCTCGTCCCGGAACTTGGGCTCGGCGATCGCAATCAGCGCCTCGGCCCGCTGCCGCAGCGTCTTGCCGTGCAGGCCGGCGATGCCATGCTCGGTGACCACGTAGTGCACGTCGGCGCGCGAGGTCACCACCCCGGCGCCCGCATCGAGCACCGCCGCGATCCGCGACACCGTGCCGTTCCGGGCCGTGGCGGGCAGCGCGATGATCGGCTTGCCGCCTTTCGATCGCGCCGCCCCCCGAATGTAATCCACCTGCCCGCCGAAGCCGCTGTAGGGCCGGGGCCCGATCGAGTCCGCGCACACCTGCCCGGTCAAGTCCACCTGGAGCGCCGAGTTGATAGCCACCATGCGCTCGTTCTGGGCGATCACAAACGGATCGTTGGTGTAGACGATGGGATGGAACTCAAAGATCGGGTTATCGTGGATGAAATCGAACAGCGTTTTGGTCCCCAGGACGAATCCGGCCACCACTTTGCCCCGATGCAGGCTCTTCTTCTCGCCGTTGATGACGCCCGCCTCGATCAGCGGGATCGCGCCGTCGGACAGCATTTCGCTGTGCACGCCCAGGTCGCGTTTCTCGCGCAGGCAGGCCAACACGGCGTCGGGGATGCCGCCGATTCCCATCTGCAAGGTGGCCCCATCCGGGATCAGGGAGGCCACGTTCCCGGCGATCCGGCGGTGCAGATCGGTGAAGGGCTCCGGCTTCAGCTCCAGCAGCGGGCGCGAAGTCTCGACAATGGAGGAGACCTTGCTGATGTGCAGAAACGAATCGCCCAAAGCCCGGGGCATCTGGTGATTCACTTCGGCCACCACGTGGCGCGCCCAGCGGGCCGCCGTCAGGGTGCAGTCCACGCTCACCCCCAGGCTCATGTAGCCGTGCTCGTCCGGCGGAGAGACCTGCAGCAGCGCGACGTCCAGCGGCATGGAGCCGGACGAGAACAGCTCCTCGATCTCGTGCAGGAAGATGGGGGTGTAATCGGCGCGCCCCGCGGCCACCGCCTCCCGCACGTTGGCCCCCATGAACAGCGCGTTGTGGCGGAAGCGCCCCTGGTATTTCGGCTCCACGTAGCCGGCCTGGCCCAGGGTCAGCATGTGCACGATCTCGACGTCCCGTAGCTCGCTGCCGCGCTCGAGCAGCGCCTGGACCAGGGGCTCCGGCGTCGCGCAGCCGGCGTGGATCCAGACGCGGCTGCCGGACTTGACCGCCTCCACCGCGCGCCCGGCGGTCGTCAGCTTTTGGCGAAACTGAGCCAGCCAGCTCATAGGGTCACCGCCTGCTGCCATCGTTCCCGCAGCGGCGCGTGGGTGATCTCGCCTCCCAGGGTGTAAATGCCGCGGGCCAGATCGGAGCAATCCCGCCGGGCGCCTTCCACGCCCCGGGCAGCCAGTTCCAGGATGTAAGGCAGGCTGGCCTGTGACAGCGCCGCGCTGGCGGTATGGGCGATGTCGGCGGTCATGTTGGGGACGCAGTAATGGAGGACCCCGTTGAACAGGAAGACCGGGTCGGCCAGCGTGGTCGGGCGGCTGGTCTCGATGCAACCGCCCTGGTCGATCGAGACATCCACCACCACGCTGCCGCGAGGCATCGACTCGACCGTGGCTCGCGTCACCAGGTGCGGGGCCACATCCCCGTGCAGCAGCACCGCGCCGATCAGCACGTCGGCGCGGCGAACCGCCTCGCGGACCGAGTCCGCGCCGGCCAGGCCGGTGATCGCCCCGGGCGCCACGCCCAACAGGCGGCGCAGCTTGCTCAAGTCGTTGTCCAGGACATGGGTGATCGCGCCGCTGTTCAGGGCGGTCCGCGCGGCCCAGCTTCCCACCACGCCCGCCCCAAGAATCACCACTTTGGCGGGCGAAATCCCCGGCGCGCCTCCCAGCAGGATGCCGCGCCCTCCGGAACTTGATCGCAGCAGGTGTCCGGCAACCGCCACCGCCATCTGGCCCGCAATCTCGCTGATCGGCTCGAGCACCGGCAGCCGCCCATCGGCGGTCTCGATGATCTCGTAGCCGATGGCGGCGACCGATTTGTCCAGGATGCGCCGGACTTCCTGCGGCCCGGCCGCGGCCAGGTGATAGAAGGCCATCACCGCCTGGCCCGGATGCATTTGTTCCAGCTCTTCGCGGGTCGGGCGCTCCACCTTGACCAGCAGCTCGGAGCGGTCCATCACCTCGGCCGCCGAAAAGGCGATCTGCCCGCCTGCCGCCG
>JACOSH010000468.1 GCA_016178945.1 Acidobacteriota bacterium | reverse complement strand
GCCTTTTCTCCCGCTGTCTTGGCCATCGCTTTCCAGACGTTCTGTGCGGTGATGCGCACGGTACGGTTGGAGCTCTTCAGCAGCGGAAAGAGCGCCGCCGCCGCTTCCGGGGTCCCCATCCTGGCGATCCCGACGATCCCCGCGCACTGCCAATGCTCTTCCTTGCGTCCGAGCGCGGCCTTGTACACCTTCATGGCCTCCGCGTGGTTGCCCTGGGCGGTTTGAGCGTCGGCGTAGCGCAACTGGCTATCCATATGCTCGGTCTTCTGCCACTCGGAGAGCCCGGCCGGATCGGGGAAGCGCGGCGCGGCGGCCGGCTTCTTGCCGATGCGCCCGAAGGCTTTCATCCCGGCCATGGCGATCTCTTTGTTGGGCGACCGCATCGCTTCCATCACCAGGCCGAGGGCCTCCTCGGCGCGGCGGTGCCCGAGGGCCGCCAGGACGCGCGGCTTGAAATCGTCGCGGGCCTCCCGGTAGTAGGCCATCAGGGCCTTGATCGAAGCTTTGCCGGGAATCCTCTCCAGGCAGAAGGCCACTTCCTCGCGCAGATCGGGATTGTCGACCCACTTGATGGACGGCACGGCGTCGTCGCCGGCGATGAGCGAGAGCTGCCGCAAGGCGACCGCGCGCACCGAGGGCGCGTAATCCCCGCCGGCCAGCTCGATCAGCTTCTTCACCACTTCGCTCCGTTTCGGCGTCCCGGTCTCCTGGCCCACGGCGTGAGCCATGGTGCTCAGCGCTTCCACCGCCGCTTTGCGCACACCGGGCTTGTCGGAGGCGGCCAGCTTGCCCAGGTCCGGGATGGCCCGCGGGTCCACCTCCCCGGCCGCGCGCCAGGCGGCGAACCGCAGATCCGCGCTTTCGCTTTGAATATCGGAAAGGAACTTTTCTGTTTCCGGCATGACCGATCTCCTTACAGATGCCACGGCCCGCGGCCGGGACGGCTCAACATACGATTGGCTTCGTCGTCGTTTTTCACGCGCTCGGCCACCGGGTCCCATTCCAGCTTTCGCCGCATCTGAAACGAGAGGTTGCCCAGGATGCACAGCGTGGCCACGCGATGCGCGGCTTCGATATGCATGATGGGCTTCTCGCGCGACCGGATGCAGTCCTCCAGATTCTCTCCATGACCGGGGCTGCGGAACACCTTGACGCCATCGCAGGGCGCCTGGTAGTCCTTGGCTTTTTGTTCGGTGTTGGTGGGCTGTCCGTCCCCGTAGGTGACGGTGAGGCGCCCGTTGTCGCCCCAGTACACCGCGCCGTAGCGCGCCTCCAACTCGGCGGAAGGGACGCCCGGCTGGGCCCACACCAGGGTCCAATCCGGATTCTTGAACTCATAGGTGACCGTCATGGTGACGGCCGAATCGTACATCCCGTCGCGCGGCGGATCGCCGGTCGCCTCCACGCTCACCGGGCCGGTCGCGTCGGAGTCCATGATCCACTGGGCGATGCTCATCACGTGCGCGCCGCGGTCGCGGATCTGCCCACCGCCGAAGTCGATCAGCCAGCGGAACGCGCCGTGGGTGTGCTTGGAGTTGTAGGGCAGCCAGCGCGCCGGTCCGACCCACATCTCGTAGTCGAGCCCCTGGGGCGGTTCCGCATCGGGCGTCCAGTCGCCGTCCGGGCTGGCGTAGTGCCAGCAGGTCACTTTGCGCACAGTCCCGATCTGGCCGTTGCGGATATAATTGGCGGCGTGCCAGGCGCTGAGCTGCGAGCGCCCCTGCGAGCCGACCTGCACGACGCGTCCATACCGCTCCGCCGCCGTCACCATGGCGCGGCCTTCCTCGATGGTGTTGCAGGCGGGCTTTTCGACGTAGACGTCCTTGCCGGCCTGGCAGGCCAGGATGGTCATGAGAGCGTGCCAATGATCCGGCGAGGCGATGTACACCGCGTCCACGTCCTTGTCTTCGAGCAGCCGCCGGAAATCCTTGTACAGTTTGGGCTGGCCTCCGACGCGGGTGGCGGCCTCGTCCAGCCGCTTGACATCCACGTCGCAGAGCGCCACCGAGCGGGCCGGGCGTAGAAAGCGCGTGCCGTCGCCGCCGAGGTTGGGCGAGGGAGCGACCTGTTTGCCCAGGTTGGACTCGGGGCGCAGAAACCCGCGCCCTCGCCCGCCGATGCCGATGTGGCCGAAGTGGACGGTGTCGCTGGGCGGCGTCTGCCCTTGCAGGCCGAGCACCCGCGCGGGCACGATATCGAACAGGAAGGCCGCGCCCGCGGCGGCGCCTCCCGTGGTCTTGACAAAACCGCGTCTGGTGGTTTTCATAGCGCCAGTCCTTGGCTACCCAGCATAATGCAATGGGGCGGTGGGGGTAAAGGAGGCGGGGGGGGCCTGCGCTACTCCTGGCTCACTCCGTAGTAGCGGGCCATCCAGTAGGGAAGGATGTAGTCGAGGCCGGCGCCTTCGATGGTTCCGGCGCCGCCTCCATATAGCAGGAAGGGGCTGCGCTGCCAGAGGAAATCGGTGCGGACGCGCTGCTCGACCGGAATGGGCTGGCAGGCGCGGTCCTCCTGCCGGCAGGATGGATAGACAACCCGGAGGTCCACCCAGGAGTCGCGTCGGGGCCGGCGCAGCCAGGCGTCCAGGAGCCGGCGCGTTTCCGCGTCGCGCCGCGCGTTGGGGCCGTTGATGGCCCGGTCGATCATGTTGAAGAACGCGTTGCCATGATCGTCGGTGGTGTTGCGGAGGATATCGTAGGCCTTCTTGTAGTTGAGGCGGAGCCACCAGTTGTCGCCGCTGGTGAGCAGGCCGTAGAAAGTGATGGAGTCCAGATTGAATTTGAAGTAGGCCTCGTGCGGGTCGCGCACTTCGAGTGCAACCGGCGCGATGGTTTCCGGGGCGGCGAGCAGGCTGAGCGCCTTGTAGGAGGTCTCGAATCGACCCGGGTTGGCGCGACGCCCGAGTTTTAGCAGGCTGAGCTGCTGGTCGGCGCGGCCAAGAAAGGTGGTGCTGATCTCGCCGCCCGGCATCACGACGAACCAGTGGCGCTCCTGGAGAAATCCGAGAGCGCGCGTCGCCAGCGCCCGCACCGAGGTCTGCACTTGCGGATCGGGCACCAGGTTCCACGCCGCGGTGAGTCCGAAGAAGAGCCCGGCATACTGATCGCGCGAGGTGTTGCCGATCCACTGCCAGTAGGCCCCATCCAGGGTCCCGCCGTAGACGCCATGCCGGCGCTCTTCGCCGACCAGGCCCGCGGCGAACGGCGAATCGGCCGGGAAGGCGCAGCGCGCCAGCAGGTCCGTGCCGGTCACATCGAGCAGGACGCCCAGGCCGTTCAGCGCGCCTCGCACGCCCGCCAGGGCGTCGCCGGAGCGGGTGACCGCATAGCGATAGGCCTCGGCCGCCAGCAGGTGGCCGGTCCAGACCGCCGAGTCGCCGCAGCGGGAATAGCCCGCGATCTCGTCGCCTTCAGGAGACTGGAAGACCGGGTCGAGGACCATCCCGTGGGGAAGGTGACGCTCCCGCAATTCGGCCAGAAGGCGCAGCGCATCGGCCTCCGCCGCGCCGGGCGGCGTCAATAGCGCCAGCGCGATGAGGGCCTGGAGCCGCATCAGACCTCAAATAGGGTCAGGGTCTCTTCCAGGGACTTGAGCGGGTCGCGGGTCGGGGAATACTCGTGGGCGACGTAGCCCGGGTAGCTCAGGTCGGCGATGGCCCGGGCGATGCCTTTGTAGTTCATCTCCTGGGTGTCGTCCATCTCGTGGCGTCCCGGATTGCCGGCCGTGTGAAAGTGGCCGATCCACTGGATGTTCTCGCGGACGGTGCGGATGATGTCGCCCTCCATGATCTGCATGTGATAGATGTCGAACAGCAGCTTCACGCGAGGCGAGTTGACCCGCTTGCAGACGGCCACGCCCCAGGAGGTGTGGTCGCACTGGTAGTCGGGATGGTTGACCTTGCTGTTGAGCAGCTCCAGGCAGATGGTGACGCCCTTGTCCTCGGCCTGTCCCTTCACCTTATTCAGGAAGGCGACGACGTTGTCCATGCCTTCAGCGTCGGCGATCCCGCGGCGATTGCCGGAGAGCGCGATGACGTTGGGCGCGCCGGCGGCGGCCGACTGGTCGATCAGCTCGCGCATGGCCTTCTCAGCGGCAGAGTGACTCTCTGTGTGATTACAGCCTCCCTGCAAGGTCATCGCGCCGGGGACCATGGTCGGCAGAAGCCCGTACTTCTTGAGCAGGGGGAAATCGTTGGGACCGATCAGGTCGAACCCCACGCAGCCGAGGCGCGAGGCGTTGCGGCACATGTCCTCGAGCGGCATGCCGCGGCCGAACACGCCGCGCGTGACGCACTGCTTCAGGCGGCCCTTGCGGACGGTCCGCTCCTGGGCCAAGGCGGGGCCGGCCGCCAGCGCGGCGCCGACCGAGAGCGCTTCTCGTCGTGTCATAGAGGGATTATACAACCGGGCACAGGTTGGGGGCGGTGTGGCAAACTCAAGAAGAAGGAGGATGGGATGGCCGAAAAGAAAGTCATTGCAGTCGTGGGCGCGACCGGCGCGCAGGGCGGCGGCCTGGTTCGCGCCATTCTCAGCGACCCGAGCGGTGGTTTCACGGCGCGTGCGCTGACCCGAGACGTCACCTCGGACAAAGCGAAAGAGCTGGCCGGGGCGTTCGCCGGCGCCCATGGAGCGTACTGCGTCACGTTTTTCTGGGCGCACTTTTCGCCAGAGAAGGAGCTGGCCCAGGCCGCCGCGATGGCCGCCGCCGCGATGGCCGCCGGCGTCGAACACGCGGTGTGGTCCACTCTCGAAGACACGCGGCGGTGGGTGCCCCTCAGCGACAACCGCATGCCTACGCTCATGGGCCGCTACAAGGTGCCGCACTTCGACTCCAAGGGCGAAGCCAACCAGGAGTTCTCCAAACGGGGCGTACCGGCGACTTTCCTGCTGACCTCGTTCTACTGGGACAACCTGATCCACTTCGGCATGGGCCCCAAGAGGGGCCCGGACGGCAAGCTGGCGATCACCCTGCCCATGGGCGACAAGAAGCTTCCGGGCATCGCCGCCGCGGACATCGGCGGCTGCGCCTACGGCCTCTTCAAGCGAGGCCGCGAGTTCATCGGCAAAACCGCCGGGGTGGCCGGCGAGCATCTGACCGGCGCACAGATGGCCGCCGCGCTGACCCGTGCGCTGGGC
>JACOSH010000467.1 GCA_016178945.1 Acidobacteriota bacterium | reverse complement strand
GTTCGGCTCTTCGCCCTTGTGGTTGTCCAGGAAGTCCCGGTCGATCGGCTTGCGCCCCGCGAACCCTTCGTCGACGCCGTGCCAGAACTGGATACCCGTTTCGCCCATTTTCCAGCAGAGATAGACCTCACGGCCCCGGTACCAAGTCGGGAAATCGACCAGGCCCAGGTCGAGATCTTTGACCAGGCAGCCGAACTCGTGGATCGACTCGACCGCGGCGCGCAGGACCTCGGCGCTCTCGTCGCGCCGCCGGCGATGTTCCAGCACCGCCTGGCGGTCCACGACCATTCCGCCGGAAAGCTGCACCCGGTTGAGGAGCGACTCCAAGGTTTGTTCCGCTTCCTGATATTGTTGTTTGCAGGCGACGGCTTTGCGAATGGAGCCTTCCACCTGAGGCAGCAGCCGCTCGGCCTCGATCAGCGTGAACCGCTTGGCCATCAGACGCCGGATACCTGGACGGACATGGAGCGGCTCCGCGGCCCGTCGAACTCCGCCAGGATGATGCTCTGCCAGGTCCCCAGCAGGACCGAGGAATTCCGCACCTGCAGGCACAGTGTCTGGCCCATCATCATGCCGCGGAGGTGAGAGTCGGCGTTCTTGCGCTCACAATCGGAGTATTCCGGATCGTTGTGCCGCCAGCGCGCCTCACGGCTGACTGAATCGTCGAGGAAGGTCTTCACGTCGTGGATGAGCGCGTCCTGCCACTCGTTCAGAAACACGGCCGTGGTGGTGTGCAGCGACTGGAGGTGGACCAGGCCATCGCGGATCCCGCTCTTGCGGACAATGTCGTTGATGCGCTCGGTGATGTTGATGAGCTGCATCCGATCGCTGGTGATCCAGTCCAGCACGCGGTGGAACATCTTGAAGCCGCTAGGCGCGGGCTCGGGTTCATCCGGCCGCGATTCCTTCTCCACAACCTTGAGTTCGGTGTTCATGCGCGCTCCTCGAACCTCTCCACGCAGGCCAACCGCCCGCGGCTCAATTATTGACCTATGATTATAACAAGCGAGGTCCGATATGACAGTGACGTGCAACCGGCGGACGGGGTTCCGGCGGTATCTTGGCCATGCTTGACCCCCTGTTCTCGCTCCCCTTGGACGCCCTGCGCGCGCGGGCCCGCATGGGGATTCATCTCGAGCCGGACATTCCCAGCCTGCTCGACCACTTCGCGCGTTCCGTCGCGGACCAGATCCGCCAGGGCGGTCCGGTGCGGCTCATCTTGCCGGTTGGCCCGATGGGACAATACCCCAGGCTGGCCGGGATCGCCAACCGCGAACGGCTGAGCTGGCGCAACGTGCATGTCTTTCAAATGGACGAATTTCTGGATTGGCAGGGCCGGCCTGTGCCGGTCACGCATCCGCTGAGCTTCGAGGGCGCGATGCGGCGCTTCTTCGCGTCGATCGACCCGGAGCTGCGGATTCCGGAAAGCCAGTATCACGTTCCCCACCCCTATCGCATCGACGAGATCGGCGAAGCGATCCAGCGGGCCGGCGGGATCGACGTCTGCTACGGCGGTATCGGCTACCACGGGCACGTGGCCTTCAACGAGCCGCCCCTGTCGCGCTGGGCCCGGATCACGGTGGAGAAATTCCGCGATTCCCGGACACGGGTTGTAGCGCTCGGCTCGGATTCGATCGTGGTGCAAAGCATCACCTCAGGGGGCGGTTGTGCCGAGGCGATCCCGCCGATGGCGGTGACGCTGGGAATGCGGGACATCCGGGCGTCCCGGAAGATCCGGCTCTACTGCGCGGGCGGGGCGCGCCACAGCGCGGTGTTCCGGATCGCAGTGGCGGGTCAGGTGTCGGTGGATTACCCGGTCACGGTGCTCCAGGGGCATCCGGACATTGTGGTCCACACCGATGAAGCCACGGCCTGTCCGATCGAGGTGAGGCTGTGATTCAGTCCTTGCGCTTCTTGCCGGCCGGCGCGGCACAGGCCACGGTGAGCGACTTCAGCTCGCTGCAGGCCTTGGCGCCCGCCTCTGACTTGGGATCCTCCCCGTAGGCTTTACGAAGGGCTTCCACGGCGGCCGTGCGCTTGCCGCCCATGCGCAGCAGGGTCCGGCCCTTCATCAGCAGGCAGTCCTGGGTCTTGTTGTTCTTGTCGTACTCCAGGGCGGCATCGAAATTCTTCAGAGCGTTTTCCAGATCTCCGGAATCGTAGTAGATCTGGCCAAGCCAGTAATAGGCGTTGGGCGCCTTCTCGGTGCTGGCGTAGTGCTTGATGTACTCCTGGAAGCCCTGGAGGGCGATCTCCGGTTTGCCGCCCATCTTGTCGCGCAGGGCGTTCTCGTAGAGCGTCTCGGCGGGAACCGGCGGGGCGCCGCTGCCGCCGGCCGGGGCCGTGGACGAGGTAGCGGGCGGTGGAGGCGTGGTAATGGTCGTGAACGCGTTCTTCAAGTCCACCATCTTCTGCTCCAGCTTACCCAGGCGGGAGACCACGTCGTTCATGGAGTTGACCACGGACTGGAAGTCGGTGCTCATCTGGTCGACCTTGGTTCCCAGCGTGGCCACGGGAGCTCCGACCGCCTTGACCTGTTCACTCAGCTTGTCCGAGACACGCGCCTCCAAGACCGCGACGGCTCTGCCGGTGCTCTTTGATTCTTCCAGCACCTGCCCCAGCAGGAGCGAGATCTGAGGTATTTTCTCGTCAAAACCGCGCTGGAGTGTACGAACCTGGTCCTGGAGCGTCGCCACATCGCGCTGGATCTCCTGGATCTGCTGCTTCTGAGCCAATCCGGCGATGGGGACGGCCGCGAAAATCAGGGTGAACAAGCAAGCGCGCATAAGTGACCTTCTCTGCCGGACGAGCCGGTCGGCCCGCCCGGCCGGTTGGGATTCGGGGGCAGGCCCGAGGCCTGCCCCAGGTTGCTACTGGCCTGGCGCGAAGTGGGCGCGCCGGTTTTTCTGCCAGCAAGTCTCATTGGTTTCGGTGCACTGCGGGCGTTCCTTGCCGTAACTGACGGGCTTCAGCCGGTCGGCCGGAACCCCCAGTTGTCCCAGGAACTCCTTGGCGGCCGTGGATCGGCGGTCGCCCAGCCCGAGGTTATACTCGGCCGAGCCGCGCTCGTCGCAGTGACCTTCCACCGTGATGGTTTTTTGGGGGAAGTCGCGCAGAATCGCCTTGAGGGAGTCGGCATTGCGCGAAAGCGTCGAACGGGCGTCATCGCGGATGTCGCTCTTGTCGTAGTCGAAGTAGGCGTCCTGAACGCGCGTCTCCAGTTCCCGCGTGAAGTCCCGGGTCACCGGCGGAGGCGGAGGCGGGGGCGGGGGCGGCGGCGCCGTCACGTTGACCGAAGCGGTGGCGGTGGCATCGCCACCCGGTCCGCGGGCGGTCAGCGTGTACTGCGTGGTGTTGCTCGGAAACACCGTGCGGTTCCCGTTGCTTTGGACCACGCCCAGCGCGGGGTCGATTCTGACTTCGGTGGCGTCGCTCACCGACCAGCGCAACGTCGCCGACTGGCCGCGTTCGATCGAGCTGGGCTCGGCGGAGAACTGATTGATGGTGGGACGCTTAGGCGGAGGCGGCGCCTCGACCGGTTTTGGCGCCGGCGGCGGCGGGGGCGGAGGAGCAGGCTTCTTCTTGCAGCCCGCCGCGAACAGCACCAGGAAGATACTCATCAAGACAGCAGCGCTTTTTCGTTTGCTCGACATCTAGTTCCTCTCCTGAAAATGTTCCAAACAGACTTACTTGGCCCACACCGGCATGGTATTGCTTCCCTGCGTGGTGAGCTGTTGTACCTTTGTTCCGTCCGCGAGCATGGTCCAGATCTGTGAACGGCCACTCCGGTTGGACTGGAAAACGATGTGCCGCCCGTCGGGCGCCCAAACTGGATTCTCGTTCTTCCCCTCGCCGTGTGTCAACTGGTCGTACCGCCGGGAGGCCACATCCATCAAGAACACGTTGAACTTCCCCGGCTCGAAGCCCCGGCTCCAGGCGAAGGCGATCAACTGCCCGTTGGGATGCCACGACGGATTGGTCGCGTCGCCCTCACCCGAGGTCAGCCGCTCCGCGCTGGAACCATCCATACCCATCATATAAACCTGCGGCGTTCCCGACCGGCCCGAAACAAAAACGATGCTTCCACCCTTCGGGCTGACCTTCGGCTCGGTCTCCACGGCCCGCGTCTGCGTGATCCGCTGCGACTGGCTGCCGTCGGGGTTGCCAATGTAAAGCTGTGCGTAACCACTCAACGATGAAGAATATAACAGTTTCTGGCCGTCCGGGGTGAACCCAGGCGAGTAGGTGATGGTCGCCTGCGGGTTGACGAACGGGAGTCGCCGGCCTGTTTCCAGCGAGTGTATAAATATACCAGGAATGCCCCTGGCGTAGGTAGTGAAGGCGATCTTGGTTCCATCCAGGGAAACGGCCGGCGTGGTGCAAGTGGATTTGTAGCTGGTGAACTGGTTCTGACTGGATCCGTCCGGATCCATTGACCAGACCTCCTTGGACCCGGTGCGGTCCGAGATGAAGTAGATCTTGCTGTTAAGCAGGGTTTCGCCGCCAAACTGCTTGATGATGTCGGCGGCGAACTCGTGCGCCACAGTCTTGGCGCCCGCGGCGCTGACCGGGCCAAGGTAGCGCTTGCCGATCAACTGGGCGCTGGACACGTTGGGCTGCGAGACGTCGTAGAGCCAGCCGGAAAGGACCAACTGATCGCCCTGCGTGGCGGCGTAGCCGAAGGCCAGGTGAGAGGCGCCGACCGGCGGCTGGGACCAGTCGGTGAGCCAGGGCCCCTGCCGGACGGGCTGCGCCGCGGCGCCCTTCTTGGCGGTCAGGGGCGCCAGGGGCGGGCGGAAGTCCTCAGGCCGCTGGGGCACTTCCAGCGGAAACATGCTCTTGGCCGCCATCTTGAACAGCCCGGAGTTGTCCAGATCCGCGTACAGCGTGGCGTTGAAGACGCTCATGTGCGGCGCCGCTTCGCCGGCGCCGCGGAAGTCGGGCACAGCCAGAACCGGCCGCGTCCCCCCCACGACCTTCTCGATGATGTCTTGGGCCGGCAGCAGGGCGGCCAGTCCGGCCGCCGCGCCGAGGATGCATGGGATGGTTCGTTTCATCGTCTGAGCTCGAAAACAAATTCCACGCGCGCTTCGTCACGCTCGAAGCCCGGCGGAAGCGGTTGCACTTTGCCCACATCATAGACGGCGCGTTGGGCGGAAAGGTCCAGCACCGGGTTGCCGCTGCTCTGCGCCACTTTGATATCCCGCAGCGCGCCATCCCGCTGGATGGCGAAGGTGACTACCACCGCCGGCGCCGTGCGCAGCCTGGGATCGACATCATTGGTGTTCCAGCGCTGCGCCACCAGTTGCTGCAGCAGCTTAGCGTAGGCCCCGAAGCGCTCGCCCAGCGGTCCTCCCGAGCCCACGCCGACTCCGCCGGAACCGGCCGCGGCGACCATCGGGGAGGCCAGCGCCTGGCCCGCGCGGCTGTAGAGCTGATTGGGCTGCTCGTCGGGCTTGGCGCGGAAACGCTGGTTGCCGGCGGCGATCTCCGACGCGCGACGTTTTTCCCGCTGGTACTTCAGCGCGATCGCTTCGCGGTCGTCCGGCTGGGCCCGCTCAGTCGGCTTGGCCTTGGCCGGGGGCTGCGGTACGCGCGACTGCGTGTCGTTGGCCACCGGGTTGGCCAAGCCGGTCCGCCCCGGCATCGGAACGGCCCTGACGGCGTTGACCGATATGCTGCCGCCACCGCCCGGATTGGGGTCGCCGAAGCGGGCCGTATCGCTCGAGATCTGGTTGCCGACCAGCAGCACCGTCATCACCGAGGCGTGCAGCGCCAGCGACGCGAACCACGGGGCGCGCAGCGAGTCGCGTTGTTCGAGGATGTCGATGTGCGGCGTCATGCTAACGGCCCTTCTTGCCTTCGTCGGGTTTGGTCACCACGTTGGTCCCGATCTTGGCTTCGCCCAGCACGGCCAGCACCTGGGCGATGGGATCGAAGATGGTGTCCTTATCGGCGCGAACGTAGACCGAGGCATTCTTGCCGAACCGCTTCCGGATGGCCGGAACCAGATCGTTGATATTGATCGCCTTCTCGTTGAGGTACAGCTCGCCGCTGCGCGGAATGGAAATGACCGGCAGCTCCTTGACGCTCTCCTTCTGCGGCCGGACCTTGGGCACGTCCACCTCGATGCCGAACTCCATCACGTGCGCGGTCAGCATGAAGATGATCAGCAGCACCAGGAGCACGTCGACAAAAGGCGTCACGTTGATCTCGGAGATGGAGGAGGCCGCGCGCAGCCGCCCGCGGGTGCGGAAGATTTCGGCGCTGCCGGAGATAGCCATCGTCAATCCTCAAAGCTGCGCTCGGTCAGATTCATGAACTCGAGCGAGAAATCGTCCATGCGCGCCCCGATCTCCTTCACCAGATGACCGAAGTGATTGTAGGCGACCGCCGCCGGAATGGCCGCCGCCAGCCCCGCCGCCGTGGCCACCAGCGCAGCCGAGATGCCCGGCCCGACCGCCCGCAGGCTGACGCTGCCCACCGATCCCAGCTCGTTAAAGGCGCGCATCACTCCCAATACCGTTCCGAAGAGGCCGATAAACGGGCCCACCGACGCGGTGGTGGCGAGCCAGTTCAGGTTACGTTCCAGCTTGGCGATCTCCTCGCTCACACCCAGTTGCAGCGAGCGCTCCAGCGACAGCTTGTTGCGCACCGTGCCGCGCGCCTTCACCTGGCGGTGGATCTCCTCGTATCCGAAGTCGAACACCGCCACCAGCGGCGACGGCCGGTATTGTTCGCTGGCCGCGACCGCTCCCTGAAATCCATCGGCCTTGCGGAACCCCCGCAGGAACCTGGCGTTCGAATCTTGCGCCGCCCGGAACGTCCTCCACTTCGAGAAAATGATCGCCCAGGAGAACAGGGAAAACAGAGCCAGAATCGCCAGAACCGCGTGATCGAGCGCGCTGGAACGCTTGACCATCTCCAGCACGTTCACCTGCAAGAGCAACGCCTCGGGGGCGGCGAGCGTCAGGGTCATCTCCTCAGTCTCAATCTATCACAGAGACGCGGCCGGATGCGCGCGCGATACGCCGTTTCTCAAACATTTTTTGGGGTCTATGTTTTGGCAGCCGGGCTCTCGCGGAGACCACTCAGGATACTATAATCGTCACGAATGCTCCTGGAGCTGATCATCGAGAATTACGCCGTCGTCGACCGCCTGCGGGTGCGCTTTCACCCCGGGCTGAATCTGCTCACCGGCGAGACCGGCGGAGGCAAATCGATCGTTGTGGATGCCCTGGGGCTGCTGTTCGGCGGGCGGGCGTCGCCCGAGCTGATCCGCTCGGGCGAGAATCGGGCGCGGGTGGCGGGCATTTTCAGCGCGGCACGCGACATTCCGCTGGAGGGCGTGGATCTGGAAGACGGCGAGCTGCTGGTGGAACGAGAAATCCTGGCCGGAGGCAAATCGCGGGCCTTTCTCAACAGCCGGCCGGTGACGGCGGCGCTGCTGCGCGAGCTGGCGCCCTGCCTGGGCGACATCCATGGCCAGCACGAGCAGCAGGAGCTGTTCTCGCCGCCCGCCCAACTGGCCATGCTGGACGCCTTCGCCGGAGTGGAAAGTCCGGTGGCGGACCTGTACCGCCGGTGGACGGCGGCGGGGCGCGAGCTGGAAGAGCTGGAGCGGACGGAACAGGAAAAGCTTCGTCTTCTGGACCTGTGGAGCTTTCAGAGGCGGGAGATCGAGGGCGCCGGCCTGGCGCCGGGCGAGGACACCCGCCTGGAAGACGAGCGCCGGGTTCTGCTGAACCTGGGCAAGTTGCAGGAGAACGCCGGCGCGGCCTTCGAGGCTCTGTATGACTCGCACGAATCCGCCCTGGCCCGGCTGCAACTGGCGATGAAGAAGCTGGACGAGATCGGCCGGGTCGACGGCTCGCTCCAACCGGTCCGCGACTCCCTCGAGCCGGCCCATATCGCCTTGCGCGAGGCGTCCTACGCGCTGCGCGACTACCTTTCGCGCCTGGAAGCGAATCCTGGAAGGCTCGAAGAGATTGAAGAACGTCTGTCGTTGATCGACAAGCTGAAGCGGAAGTACGGCGCGACATTGGATGAGATCGCGGCTTTTGCGGACCGGGTGCGGGGCCAGATCGACGCCGTGGAGAACGCGGGAGAGCGCATGGCCGCCCTGCGCCAGGAGCGGGCGGCGCTGGCGGCGGATTACCAGGACACGACGGCACGGCTGACGGCTTGCCGCGCCCAGGCGGCGCGCAAGCTGGAGAAACGCGTGGTGACGGAGCTGGCCGCGCTGGCGATGGAGCGCACGGTCTTCAACGTGGAGCTGAGTGCGGCGGCCTGGAGCGCGTCCGGCGCCGACGCAGTGCGCTTCCTGGTCTCGGCCAATCTGGGCGAGGAGCCGCGTCCGCTGGAAAAGATCGCCTCGGGAGGGGAGCTGTCGCGGATCGCATTGGCGCTAAAAACCTGCCTGGCCGCCCGCGGGGCCGGGCGGACCCTGGTATTCGACGAAGTGGATGCCGGCGTCGGCGGCCGGGCGGCGGAAGGCATCGGCCGGCGGCTCAAGAAGCTCGCGGCCGCCGATCAGGTGTTGTGCGTCACCCATCTGGCGCAGGTGGCCGGCTTCGCCGATCATCACTACGCCGTGCAGAAGAAGGAATCCCGCGGGCGCACCGTCGCGGTGGTGGAAGAGCTCGACCGCCCGGCCCGCATCCGCGAGATCGGCCGCATGCTCTCGGGCGAAACGCTCACCCCGGAAGCCCTGCGCAACGCGGAGCGCCTGCTGGCCTCCGGCTCCTGACTCCTATCTTTCGATCCGGTCCATCGCCAGGAACTCCTGAATGTGCGGATGGCTGGAGTCCTCCAATCCCTCCACGGGGCCGAAGTAGATCACATGGCCGTCGTGCAGGAACACCACGCGGTCGGCGACCTTTTGCATCAGGGCCAGATCGTGCGTCACCACCACCGATGTGAGCTGGAGCTGCCGCTTCAGGCGGAGCATCAGATCGGAGAGCTGAGTCGACATGATCGGGTC
>JACOSH010000100.1 GCA_016178945.1 Acidobacteriota bacterium | reverse complement strand
TGGGATGGCTCGATCCTGTACTCCAGCGAGGCCTTCAGCGGCAAGATCGACAGAAGACTCCTGGATGGCACGTTTCTCAGTTCCTTCACGGTAGCCCCATCCACAAACTTCGGCGAGGATATGGCTTGGGACTCCACACGCAACCGCTTGTTGAGAGTGAACCATTTCCCCGCTACGCTGGACCGGATCAACCCGGTGACAGGTCTACTCGACATGTCCTTCGCCCTGCCCCTCACCGGTTTCGGGTTCACCAACCTTGGGGCGATCGGCCTGGCCTACGACTCGCGGCGCGATCTCCTCTATGTTTCGTTTTGCGAGGCGGGTTGCGCGAGTACCTCCGTTGGCACTATTCTGCAGTTCGACCCAAGTACTGGAAACCAAGTTGGCGGCGTCCTGTTTTCCGTTTCGGGCGCGAACAGCTTCATCGGTGGTCTCGCCTATGACGCCATCGGCGACACGCTGTGGCTGGGCGGGGTGGACGTGAGGCACACGACACTCGCCGGCGCGCCGATTAGCAGTTTCGCTTCCACGTACTTCTCCGACGGACTGGAACTGATCCAGAGCCGCGTCCCGGAGCCCAATGCTCTGCTTCTGTCGGGACTGGTGGGCATCGCCCTCTGGCTCCGCCGGCGCGCGTAAGGGCTGCTGGTAGGCCGGGGACCTACCCCGCGCGACGGGCTATGATGAAGGTATGGGCCGCCGGTGGCTCCTCATCCTGGCCGTTGCCGTCTCCGCATTTGCCGCCAACGTCAAGCTGTACCTCAAGGACGGCGACCATCACCTGGTGCGCGAGTACCAGGTGCTGGCCGACCGCGTCCGCTACTACAGCGTGGAGCGCGGCGACTGGGAGGAAATCCCGCTCGATCTGGTCGACCTGAAACGCACCGAAGCCGAAGTCAAGAAACGTCAGGAAGTCATCGCCGAAGAATCCCGGATTGTCGCCGCCGAGGACAAGGCCGAACGCGAGCGCGAGCGTGAGATCGCCAAGGTGCCGCAAGGTCCGGGCGTCCACCTGGTTGCCGGCAAGGAGTTGCGCCCGCTGAAGGCGGCCGAATCCAAAGTACACAACAACAAGCGGCGTTCGGTCCTGAAGGTACTCGCGCCGATTCCGATCGTGTCGGGCAAGGCCACGCTGGAACTGGACGGCGACACTTCCCCGTTCAAGGCCGCCGGCAGCCGGCCCGAGTTCTACATCCGCCTTTCCGCCGAGCAGCGCTTCGGCATCATCAAGCTCACACCGCAAAAGGGCGTCCGCATCGTGGAGAAGATCACAATCGTCCCGGTCACCAAAGAGATGGTCGAGGAACCCATTGAAGTCGAGATCTTCCGCCAGCAGGTGGAAGAAGGCCTGTACAAGATCTGGCCCGTCAAACCGCTCGAGCCGGGCGAATACGCCGTGGTCGAGTACACCGAAGGCAAGATGAACATGCAGGTGTGGGACTTCTCGTACCCAGGCTCGTCCCCGGCGAATTGACAATCCCGATCGCCAATAGTATCTTCACCTCAGGGGTTCCCGACTAATGAAAAATCAGCGTTTGTATTGCGCCCTTGCGGCGCTGTGGCTGTGGCTGCCGGGGTGCGTGTTCGGACAAGCGGTTACCGGCAGCCTGGTCGGCTCGGTGACCGACTCGTCCGGCGCGGCCGTGCCCGGCGCCAAGGTGGCGATCGTCGAAGTCAAGACCGGCATCGGCCGCTCCACCACCACCAACCAGAGCGGCAACTATGCCTTCACCAACCTGGACGCTGGCACCTACAAGGTGGAAGTCGAGCAGCCCGGATTTCGCAAGGCGGTGCGCGAAGGCATCGATGTGCTGGTCAACAGCACCCTGCGCGCCGATCTGGAGCTCCAGCCCGGCGTGGTCTCCGAAGTAGTGAGCGTGACGGCGGAAGCCGCGGTGCTGCAGACCGATCGCTCCGACACCGGCCGCAAGATTGAGACCCGCCAGCTCGCCGACATGCCCCTCACGTATAACCGGAATTTCCAGGGCCTGCTGAACCTGGTCCCCGGCACCATCCGGGCCTTCCGGCCGCACTCGGAGTTCTTCAACGCGCAGGACTCGCTGTCGACGCGCGTCAACGGCCAGTCGCGATTGTCCAACAACGTGCAGCTTGAGGGGGTCGATAACAACCATCGCACCGGGCTGCTGACGGCGATGATCCCGCCGATCGAGGCGCTCCAGGCGGTGGACATCACCACCAGCAATTACGAGGCCGAGCTGGGCCGCGCAGGCGGCGCGGTGACCAACGTCAGCTTCCGCTCCGGCACCAACGAGCTGCACGGAAGCGCATTCGAATTCAACAAGGTCAGCGCGCTGGGCGCGCGCAGCTTCTTCGCCTCGCGCAAGCCCGTCACCACCTATAACCTCTACGGTTTCACGCTGGGCGGCCCCATCCGCAGGAACAGAACGTTCATCTTCGGCGACTTTCAGGGCATCAAGGACCGCCGTGGCGACAGCCACCGCGGCACCATCCCCACCTCCGCCTTCCGTACCGGCGATCTTTCGGCCGGCCCCACCAATCTGTACGATCCGCGGTCCGGCAATCCCGACGGCACCGGGCGAACGATGTTTCCGGGCAAGGTGATTCCCGCCACCCGCATCAGCCCGATTGCGGCCAAGATTCTGACCCTGATCCCGGCCCCGACCTCCCCCGGCCTGTCGCAGAACTACGAGACGGCCACCGTGCGCGTCAAGGACACCAACGCGTTCGACGTCAAGGGCGATCACCAGCTCGGCGACAACGACCGCGTCTCGGTGCGGTACAGCCTCCAGCGCCCCACCCTTTACGATCCGCCGTTGTATGGCGTCAAGGGCGGCGGGTTCCGCGATTTTGCCGGCAGCGGCAAGCAGCAGGCGCAAAACGGTCAGATCAACTACACCCGGGTCTGGAGCCCCACGCTCATCTCCGAGCTTCGCGCCGGCGTCCTGCGCTACCGCAACGTGGCAGAAAACGCCGACGTGGGCCTGAACACGGCCGAGGAGATTGGCATCCGGGGCGCCAATGTCTCCCGCTTCACCAGCGGCATCAGCAGCTTCAACGTCAACGGCTACAGCAATCCGATCGCTGGTTATTCCGCCAGCCTGCCCTGGGATCGCGGGGAGACCAACCTGAACTTCGTCCTCAACACCACCAAGATCCTGCGCAACCATACCCTGAAATTCGGCGTCGACGTTCGCCGCAACCGCGACGAGCTGCTCCAGAACCAGACCTTCAACCCTCGCGGCCGGTTCACTTTCACCGAAGGGACCTCCGCCCTGAAAGGCGAAGGCGCGACGCCCAATTCGCCCACCAGTTTTGCCAACTCCTTCGCCAGCTTCCTGCTGGATGTGCCCAACAGCTACGGGCGCGACCTGCCGCTGATTTTCCCGGTCTTCCGCCAGAACCCTACCTTCAGCTACGTTCAGGACAAGTGGCAGGCCTCGCCCAAGCTGACCATCGATCTGGGCCTGCGCCACGAACTGTGGCCGCCGCCGTATCCGCTGCACAACGGCGGGTTCTCCAACTACGACCCGAACACGAATAGCCTGGTCGTGGCCGGCATTGGCGGCAATCCCTGGAACCTGGGACGGAAGAACTACCTCACCAGCTTCGCTCCCCGCTTCGGCGTCGCCTATCGCCACAACGACAAGACGGTGCTGCGCGGCGGGTATGGCATTAGCTGGGCGCCGCTGGTCGACAATGGGTACGCGTTCAACTTCCCGGTCCGGCAGAACAATGCCTTCAATGCGCCCAACGCCTTCAGCGCCGCCGGGTCCATGGCCGGCGGGTTCCCGGCCTTTGTGGCGGCGCCTATCCCGTCCAACGGCATCATTCCGAATGCGCCCGCGTCGAACTACAACGTGATCCCGCTGGACGTGCGGGAGGCCTATGTGCAGTCCTGGAACATCGCCATCCAGCGCTCGCTGCCAAAGAACTTCACGCTGGAAGCCGCCTATGTGGGCAATCACGGAGTGGGCATCAAGGCCACGCAAAATCTCAATGCCGGCCTGATTCCCGGGGCCGGCTCCCGGGGCCAGCCACTCAACCTGAAGTTCGGGCGGACGGCGAGCACCGACAACATCATGTTCGGCACCAGCACCGTCTACAGTTCCCTGCAGGTGAAACTGGACCGGCGCTTCTCCAGCGGCTTTCTGATGACCACCGCCTACACCTGGGGCAAGTCGATCGACTTGTCCGGCGCCGACAACGGCGGCTTGTGGGTCTACATCAACCCGGAGCGCAACCGCGCCAGGGCCGACGGCGACCGCCGCCACATCTTCGTCCAGAGCTACATCTATGAGCTGCCTTTCGGCAAGGGCAAACCGCTGGTGAACAGCGGACCGGCGGCGTTGATTCTGGGCGGCTGGCAGGTCAATGGCGTCCTCACCCTGATGACCGGGGAGCCCTTCAACCTGAGCGTCAGCGGGTCGATTATCGACGCTCCGGGCAACGCCAACACGCCCAATCTCAACGGCGGCGTGCGCATCTTGAAGGGCGTCGGCCCCGGCGCGCTGTGGTTTGACCCGGCGGTGTTCTCCAGTCCCGCTTCCCGAACCTTCGGCAACATAGGACGCAATATCCTCAGCGGGCCCGGTTTCGCCAACCTGGACTTCTCGGCCTTCCGCAAGTTCAGCCTCACCGAGCGGGCCAAGCTGGAGTTCCGCTTCGAAGCGTTCAACTTCTCGAACACCCCGCACTTCAACAATCCCAGCGGCGACATCACCAGCGTGAACTTCGGCCGGGTCACCGGCGTCAACGGCGAGCCGAACGGCCCGCGCCAGATCCAGTTCGGCCTGAAGGTGGGTTTCTGACCCCAGGCGCCTTGTGAGAGAATGCTCCAGGAGGCAATCATGACCGATCCAACCAGGCGAACGCTCCTCCAGGGAGCCGCCCTTACCGCGCTCAGCCGCTCCCGGATCTGGGGCGCCAATGAACGAATTAACATGGTGATTGTCGGTGTCGGCGGGCGCGGCACCGGCCACGTCCGCGAGTACCTCCGGCTGCCGGAGTGCCAGGTGGCCGCGATATGCGACGTCAATCAGGCCGCGCAGGAGCGCGCGGTCGCCATCGTCGAGAAGGACAAGGGCCACAAGCCCAAAGTCTATACGGACATGCGCGAGGCTTTCGCCGACAAGGACATTGACGCGGTCTCCATCGCCACGCCCAATCACTGGCACGTGCTGGCCAGTCTGTGGGCGGTGCAGGCCGGCAAGGACGTCTACGTTGAGAAGCCGGTCAGCCACAACGTTTTCGAAGCGCGCCAGCTATTGGCCGCGGCCCGCAAGTACAACCGGATGGTGCAGGTGGGCCACCAGAGCCGCAGCATCGAGCACAAGCGGCGCGCCATGGAGCTGCTGCAACAGGGCGTGATCGGCAAGGTCTACATGTCCAAGGGACTCTGCTACAAGCGGCGCCCCTCCATCGGGCGGAAACCGGACGGCCCCGTGCCGCCCGGAATCAACTGGGACCTGTTCCTCGGGCCCGCGCCGATGCGCGCGTTCAATGAGAACCGCTTCAAGTACAACTGGCACTGGTTCTGGGACACCGGCAACGGCGACATCGGCAACCAGGGCGTCCACGAAATGGACGTTGCTTTCTGGGGGCTGGGCAAGAACGCCATGCCCAAGAGCGTGGTCTCGACCGGCGGCAAGTATGTCTACGACGACGATCAGGAGACCCCCAACACCCAACTGGCCACCTTCGATTACGGCGACGCCGAGCTGGTGTTCGAAGTCCGCGGGCTGGTGACGGGCGAAGAAGGCGGGCTCAAGGTGCGCGGCAATAACGTGGTCGGCAACCTGTTTTACGGCAGCGAAGGCTTCATGGCCGTCGATGGGGCCGGCTTCCAGGTGTACAAGGGCGAGAAACGCGAGCAGGTGATGGACGAGAAATCCGCCGGCCGCGGCGACACCTCGCCCCACATGGCCAATTTTCTGGCGGCCGTCAAGAGCCGCCGCCACCGGGATCTGCACGCCGACATCGAGATCGCCCAGCATTCGGCCTCGCTCTGCCACCTGGCCAACATCAGTTACCGCCTGGGGCGCAAGCTGGCCTTCGATCCATCCAGATGGCAGTTTGCCGGCGACCGCGAGGCGGATAAGATGCTGACCCGCGAGTACCGCAAACCATACGTGGTGCCCGAAAAAGTCTGATGCAACTCTGCCATCGGCTGGCCGGAGTCCTGGTTGTGGTGGGGTTCCTGCTCACCGGCGTTTACATGCGGACGCACGACCCGGCCATGCCGCTGTTGCCCGACGTGGTGCGCATGCTCTATCGATCGCGCCACATCTATCTGCTGTTTGCCGGACTGCTGAATCTGGTGCTGGGCGCCTACTGGGCGGCACGCCCGCCGGGTTGGCGGCGCATCGTGCAGCTCACCGGCTCGGCGCTCTTGCTGCTGGCGCCGGTCCTGCTGGCCGCGGCCTTCTTTCGCGAACCCGGGCTGCCGGGCATGGACCGCACCTTCTCCTTGCCCGCCATCGAATCGATGCTGGCCGGCTCACTCTGCCACGCGGTCAGCGGCTGGCGCCGGGCATCCTGAATCCGGGACCGGGCTGGGCTACAATAAGCCCGATGCCCCGGCCATCGCTCAGGATGACCCTGTCCCGGCTTCTCATCCGGGTTCTGCCGTTTGGCTTCATCGCCTTCGTCCTGTTCTGCGGTCTCGTGGGCTTTCCCGCGCCCGGCGCGCAGACCGGAGGCGCGCCGAAGGATCCGCTTGCTGAGGTCAACGCCAAAGTGGATTCGCTCAAGTGGAACCTGACCCTGATCCTGGCGGCCGCGGGACTGTTTACGGTCGCCCAGAGCGCCGCCGCTTTCTTTTCCGCCCAAACCTTCGTCCGGCAGGCCGACGACGCGATTAAACGCGTTCAGGAAATCGCCGCCGACGCCAAAGCCAGCTTCCCGGCCTTCGGCAAGGCCGAGCAGGCCCGGAGAGATGCCTACCGGGTATTGGCCACGACCTTCGACAGCCACGGCCTGGACTGGCGCAACGAACTCTACGACCGGATTCGGCCCTTCGACCGCCAGCGCCTGATGTCGGTCGAGCGATTCATCGGCCTCGAATTCCTGGACTGGACCGATGACCCCGAAGAGCACGCCCGGAATCTGCGGCGGCTGGCCAATTTCTACGCCTCCAAGTTTCGCAGCGAGGGACGCACTTACAAGGGAGATCTGGAGCGCGCCGAGTATTACCTGGAGCTGGCCTGCGAGATCACGCAGGACCAGTTCTATCTCCTCAGCGATCTGGGCCTCCTGAATATGGAATTCAAGATTCCGCGGGAACTCGACCGGGCAAAGGAATTCTTCGAGAGGAGCCGCGCCAAGAACCCGCATCAGCAACGCGCGCTCTACAACCTGGCTGTAGCCGCGACCTACGAACAGCCGAAGCGGTACGACACGGCCGCCGGCCTGCTCACCGAGGCGCTCAAAGAGAAGCCCTGGGAGCAGACCGAAGTTCCGGAGATGACCTGTAATGTGTACTACAATCTGGCCTGCGCCCGCGCCCAGCAGGCAAAGGCCGGAGGAGCCGACGCTCCGGTGAGGCTGGAGGAGTGCTTTCAGGCTCTGGAAAAGGCTGCCTCGATCGGACAGGTGCGCAAGAGCACGGTCGACGGCGACGCCGACCAGTCCACCGGCGAGTTATATGAGGTCGCCAACAGCCCGGATCAAGCTGTCCAGGAAAGGTTCGGGAACCTACGGATGAGGTTGTACACGAAGCAGCCGCCGGTCGCGAAGGACACCTTCAAGGAACGATTCTCGGCGGCGTGGAAGGCGCTCAAAGGAGAGGCCTAGAGCCCGGGGTTGCCATTTGCAGACACTTCGAAATCCTCCGATTCCACCTACAGATTACCATAGAGAGCCCGGCCGGGCAAGGCGCGTCCATCATTGCACCGGTCCCAGATACTTGTCGAGCCAGCCCAGCACCTCGCGGACGACTTCAGTGCGCGCGACCATCGCGTAGTGCGTCGTGTCCAGAACCACGTGCCGCTTGTCTTTTTCCGGCGTTCCGAACCAGCGGAACATCGGCTTCTGGAGTTTGTCCAGCGGGTAGACGAAGTCGTAACGGCCATTGATCATCAGGACCGGAACCTTGACGCGCGGGGCGAAGTTGATCGCATCGGCTTCCGGCCGGGGCCGGCCGGAGGGAAACGCGCCGTCGGCGAGCACAGCCGTCTTGATGCGGCCCTCCAGAGCGAGAAATGGTCCAAAATTGGCGCCCATGCTCGCGCCGTAAAAGCCAAGCTGGTCTTTGCGGATGTCAGGCCGGGTCTCCAGATAGTCGATCGAGCGGCCCAGATCCTTCACCAACATGACGTTGAGGTCCCTGCCGGCGATGTCTGATGTCACCGGAGGGTTCTTTCGCTCGTAGGTCCCCTGGTAGACCGGATAAATCACGGCGCGCCCGCTCTTGATCACGAAGTCCAGCCATTCCAGGCAAACCAGGTTGGCGCTCGACAGCGTAGATCTGGCCGAAGCCCAGGGCATAAAAACCACGGTCTGGTAGGGCGGCTGTGTTGACTTGGGCAGGAAGATATAGGCGGCCATCCGCTGATCGCCGTACGCGGCGCGGAACGTCACTTTCTCCTTGCGCCAGGCATCCGAACTGTCGTTCACCGATTCAACCTTGGGATCCAGACCGCCGCGGTCGTAGAGGTACATCGTGCGGTAGATTTCGAAGACCTCGTCCGGGACAGGCTTTTCGGTGGCGTAGTCGCGAGTCTGCTCGATCTGGGGGGCAGTAAAGTGACCGGGCTGGGGCTGGGAGTAGCGAACGCAGCGGAAGCCGTTGTGGGCCGAGCGGTCGAAGGGGGGACGGCGATCGAGTTCGGCAAAGCTGAAGCGCTCCTCGTCCCAGGCGCCGCCGAGAATGTAGCGTGTGCCTTCCCGCG
>JACOSH010000466.1 GCA_016178945.1 Acidobacteriota bacterium | reverse complement strand
CAAACACCTCCGGGCTCCGCAACTGGTCCAGCGAAAAATACAGCCGGAGAAACACCTCCTGCCCTACGTCTTCTACATCCTCGGGCCGCGCAATCAGGCGCGCGATCGTCCCCAGGATGCGCTTCCGGTAGGCCAGCACGACCTGATTAAAGGCCGCCTGATCCCCGGCTTGCGCGTTCCGGATCAGATCGAAGTCTACCAGCATGCCGCACCCTCGCGCGGGCAGCCGGTACGACCGACCCTGGTAAGTAGGCGCACGGGCAAATAGATAGGTTACAACAGGGAGTTGTGGGGAGGGCGTTAAGCCCCCCGGTTACTTGGCTTCGGGCTTGATCAGCGTCAGGATTCGACCGATGTAGGAACCCGGATCTTTGGGCTTGGTCGTGTCCGGCGGCAGGGGATTGCCATCTTCGTCATATTCCACCTGCTCATCCGGCTCCGGCAGGCTGGTCTGCGGCGTTACCCCGTTGTCCGGGATGGCTTTGCCGCCCGGCGCGTAGTACTTGGCCACCGACAGAATCACCGCGGCTCCGTCCTCCATGGTGACCGCGCGGCGCAGCGACGCAGCCCCGTAGGTGCGCTCGCCCACCAGGTCCGCGCGCTTGGTGTCGAGCAACGCAGCGCCCGCCACTTCACAGCCGTTGGCCGTGCCGCGATTGATCACCACCTGCATGGGCAGCTTGGTCCGGGCCTTGGCCGGAGCGGCTTCGAAGTTCTGCCGGGGGATCTTCTGGCCCTGGAGGTAACCCAGCAAGCCCTTGTCCACAAACAGGTTAGCCAGTTCCACTCCTTCTTCCGGGGCGCCCGTCGAGCAGTTGCGCAGGTCCAGCAGCCAGCGCTTGGCGCCCTGGCCTTGCAGCTTGTCAATGGCCGCGGCGGCTTCCGCCACCTTCCCCGTCGCCAGCGTGTCGGGACGGATATAGCCCACCTGGTTGTCCATCATTCGGAACTGCACCGGCGGATAGATCAAAGCAGCGCGAGTCAGCGTCATCTTCTGCGGCTCGGGACGCCGGGCCCGCAGCACGCTGATCTCGATGGTGCTTCCAGTCTCGCCGCGCAGCATCAGCTCGGCGAAGGCCAGAGGCATGTCGCGCGTGGCCACTCCTTTAATGGTCTCGATCCAGTCGCCGACGCCCAGCCCGGCCTGCGCCCCGGGAGACCCGGGGACCGCCCCCACGATGCCGATGTACCCGGCTCGCTTGGACAGCAGCAGCCCGACGTCGCCTTTGTAGCTGTCTTTCTTCTTGGTCCACTCCTTGAACTGCTCGGCGTTGAGATAGCTGGCGAACGGATCGATCGATTCCAGCAACCCGTTGAGAGCGCCCAGGGTGACGCTCTTCATGTCCGGCTCTTCGACGTACTCGCTCTTGATGCGGGACACCACTTCGGTGAAAACCGCCAGGTGCTTGTACGGCTCGTCGGCCGGAGCGCTCTTGCCGATGACCGCCCCAACCAGCAGCAACGCCACCAGCGAGGTCGAAAAGAAAACCACAAAGAACTTCAACCGGCTGTTCATACACCTCCGCCCAGGATTTATTATACTCCCTGTCAGGCCGGCTTCACCGACAACGAATCCGTGAAATTACCCGCCGCGTCCACGGCCCGGATCTTGTAATACAGCCCGCCGGACTGCCCGGCCGACGCCGCTTCATCGGCGAAGGAGAACGGCGTCTCGGAGGTCTGCGGCTGGAAGGGGAGGCTGCCGATCTTCTGCTCGCGCCGCCAGATCTCGTAGCGCACGATGGGATCGCCGGCGGCCAGCGCGGTCGACCACAGCACCTTCACCGGACCGTCCCCCGAGGCGCGCTCGACGGCGACCGACTGTGGCGGCAGGAATCCGCTGGAGGGGCGCTGAAAGAAGTTCGTGTCGCTGCCGTGCAGCGCGGCCACGCGCTCCTCGATGTTGCGCCGGCGGGCGGGCGTCATGGGGTCGCGCATCTGGCAGGCGCTCAGATCGGCCACCACCTGGTCCTTGGAAGGATCGTTCGAGCGGTCGATCAGGCCGATGCCCGCGATCACCGTGCTGACGCCGGGCGCCGACAGACTATATTGCAGGAAATCTTCATACGACACCTTGCCCGGCTGGCCCACCGAAAGCACGCTCTGTCCTGGCCGCGACGCGAACTTCTTCTCCAGACCGTACATGACGCCGTCGGCGAAGATCTTCATCCCGATGATCCCCATGTTTTTCGCCGCCGCCACGGCCACCGAGTTGGTCTGATGGCAGAAGAAATGGCGGTCGTTGGGGTTGATCGCCACCAGCAGCGTCTCCAGGTCGCCGCGCTTGTCTTTGCGCATCGCGTACATGTGCGCGGTGGGGTTCTCGTGTCCGGTGATGCCGATGTGCCGGATCCACTTGCGGTGCTCCGGATTCAGGCCGGTGAGATTGGAGCCGTCGCGGAAGTCGATCAGTCCCGCCAGCGCGCCCACGCGCGGCAGCGACTTGTCGGAGGGATTGTCCAGGCCTTCGAACGCGGCGTCGACGTCGGCCTCGCGGGTCAGCGAATGGATCTGCATGAGGTCGAGGTAAGCGCCTTCGGGAATGTAGCCCTTGCCGTCGCCGAAAAACTGGGTGAGCGAGCGCTTCAGCTCTTCGATAGTGGTGGTCAGGCCGCTGCCGGCGCGGCCGATGGGCTTCGAGTCGCCGCGCGCCAGCGCCGTGCGGAGACTGGTCTTGGTGGCCAGGAACAAGCGCGCGCGCAGCGCCGCGTCGTAGCCCGGCTCGCCGGGGATCAGGTTCAGGATGCGGAAGGCCTTGTGGTAATTGCGCTGGCTGAGCTGGTAGTTGTTGGCGGTCTCCAGATAGGTGATGCCCATGCGCACGGCCTTGACCACGATCTCGACGCCTTCGTCGCCGGGCAGGTCCCACATCACTTTGTTGCCACCGGCCAGTCCGAAGGTCGTCACCTCGCGCCCGGTGCGCCCGAGCGGCCGCGTCAGCAGCTTTTTCTCCGCCGGGTGGGCCCACACCCGGTAAGGCCCAGCCATCGGAAGAAAGGTCGAGGCCATGGCGGTCGATCCCGCCCATCGCAGGGCGTCGCGTCGGGAGAAAGTTTGGGGCATGTGTCCTCCTCGGGGAAACGGTATCTTCCCGATCATTTCGCAGGCGCGGTCCCGCTGCAAGCCGTGCCGCGCGGCGCAATGGACGTAGTACAGTAAGGGGTTGTCCGAGACCGCCCTCACCCCCGGGACCCCGGAGGAGCTCGCCGCCGGACTGGGCGAGGCCGCCTCGCGCAGGCAGACCATCACGCTCGGCGGCCGCTTCTCGAAGAACCGCATGGGCGGGCCGGTGGCCGCGTCCGACGTCACCGTTTCCACGGCCGGGCTGACGCGCGTCCTCACCTACGAGCCGCGCGACCTGACCATCAGCGTCGAGGCCGGGATGCCGTGGATCGAATTCAGCCGCCTGCTGGCGGCCAACCGCCAGATGGTCCCGCTCGATCCGCCGTTCGCCGACCTGGCCACCGTCGGCGGCGTGCTGGCCTCCAACTCCAGCGGGCCGCGGCGCAGGCTGCACGGCGCCGCGCGCGACGTGGTGATCGGGATGAAGTTCGCCACGCTGGAGGGCAAGCTGGTGCAGTCCGGCGGTATGGTGGTCAAGAACGTCGCCGGCCTGGATATGGGCAAGCTCCTGATCGGCTCCTTCGGAACCCTGGCCGCTCTCGCCGTGGTCAACTTCAAGCTGCTGCCGGCGCCCGAAGTGCGGCGCCATTTCGTGCTGGCCTTCGACACCGCCGAGGCGGCGGGCGCGGCCGTGCGAGCCATCCGCCAGAGCGTGCTCCAGCCGGCTTCGCTCGACCTGTTGAATCCTCCCGCGGCGAAACGGCTGGGCCTGGACGGCTACGTGGTGTCGGTCGAGGCCGGAGGGAACCCCTCGGTGATCGAGCGCTACGAGCGCGAGCTGAAACAGATCGGGCCGCTCACGGTCGCCGCGATCCCGCTCCAGGAGTTCACGCGCAATTTCCTCGAGGAGCACGCCGGAGGGGCCGTGGTCCGGATCTCCGCCACGCTCTCGCAAGCGCCGGAGGTGGTGGGGCGCCTTACCGTTCCGGTCGTCGCGCGCGCCGGATCGGGCGTCTGCTACGCGCATTTCGCCGGCGCGGAGGCGGCCGCTGAAACCGTGCGCGGCCCCTGGATCGCTATAATGGAGTTCGCTCCCGAAGCCCTGAAAGCGACACTCGACCTGTGGCCGTCTCCAGGAGGGGACCTGGAGCTCATGCGGCGGATCAAGCGGATGCTCGATCCGCACCATCTACTGAATCGTGGCCGACTCTATCGTCATATTTGACAAGCCGAAGCAGGCGGACCTGGATCGCTGCGTGCACTGCGGTCTCTGTCTGAACGCCTGCCCGACCTACCGGGAGCTGGGCGTGGAGATGGATTCGCCGCGCGGGCGCATCTACCAGATGGTGCAGGTGGCCGGCGGCGCGCCCATCAGCGAGTCGTACATCGAGCACATCGAGCTGTGCCTGGCCTGCCGCGCCTGCGAGACCGCCTGCCCTTCCGGCGTGCGCTATGGGCACCTGGTGGAAGCGGCGCGAGCCGAGATCGAGATCCGCGCGCCCCGCCCGCTTCCGGTGCGCTGGCTGCGGCGGTTTGTGTTCGGCTTTCTGTTGCAGTCGCCGGCCGCCCTGCGCACGGCCGGCGCGCTGATGTACCTCTATGAGGCCAGCGGCCTGCAGAAACTGGCCCGGTCCTCGGGACTCCTAAAGTTTTTCGGGAAGCTTGGGCGTCTGGAAGCGCTGGCGCCGCCGGCCGAGCCTCCCTTCTTCTTCGGCGAGATCGGCAAGACCTTCCCGGCGGAAGGATGGCCGGCTGTATCGCCAACGTGTCGTTCGCGCGCCTGAACGAGGCCACCTTGCGGGTGTTGCAGAAGAACGGCTGCGAAGTGGTGACGCCGGGCGAGCAAACCTGCTGCGGGGCGCTGCACGTCCACTCCGGTCTGCGAGAGGAGGCGCGCAAGCTGGCGCGGCGCAACATCGACGCGGTTCTCGACGGCCGCTTCGACGCGATCCTCACCAACGCGGCCGGGTGCGGCTCGACGCTAAAGGAGTACGACGAGCTGCTGGAGCGCGACCCCGCCTATGCCGATCGAGCCCGGGAATTCGTTGGCCGGATGAAGGACGTGACCGAGTTTCTGGCCGCGATCGAGCTGAATCCCCGGATGGGCCCGGTCCCGGTCGCCGTTACCTACCAGGACTCCTGCCACCTGGCGCACGGCCAGCGGGTGCGCGCGCAGCCGCGCAAGCTGCTGCGGTCCGTTCCCGGACTGGAGTTCCGCGAGATGCCGCTGGCCGATCTTTGCTGCGGCAGCGCCGGCATCTACAACGTCGTGCAGGAGGAGATGGCCGCAGCGGTGCTGGAACGGAAGATGGAGAGCGTCAACTCGACCG
>JACOSH010000461.1 GCA_016178945.1 Acidobacteriota bacterium | reverse complement strand
GGTTCACTCCAAGAACGGGCAAGGCCGTTTCTTCGACGAGCTGGTGCTGTACACGCAGGGCCTGGGCAACGATCCCTACGAGTCGTCCACGCTGCGGGTACAGAAGAACAAGCTCTACCGCTACGATATGCTGTGGCGGATGAACGAATACTTCAATCCCGGCCTGACCATCGCCGACGGCAGCCATCTGCTGGACACGCGGCGGCGCCTGCAGGACCACGATTTCACGCTGCTGCCGCAGTCCAAGTTCAACTTCCGGGTGGGCTACACGCGCAACTCGCAGGACGGGCCGGCCCTGACCACCGTCAACCTGTTCGACGGCACGCGCGGCGACGAGTTCACGCCCTTCGCCAACGTGCGGCGTCTGCGCAACGAGTTCCGCGTGGGAGGCGATGTGGAGCTGTTGGGCGCCAAGCTGTCCTGGATGCGGGTGTGGGACAACTTCCGGGAGGACACGCCCTACCAGCTTGGCGCGAGCCCCGGGGCCAACAGCGCCGACCGCACGACGCTCACCGGTTTCCGGCGCGGCGAGCCGTATCACGGCAACTCCCCGTTGTGGCGAGGCAACCTGCGCAAGGAGGGAAGAAGCTGGGCGGCCAATGCCCGCCTGACCTACGCCGGGGGCCGCCGCAATTTTACGGTGGATGAGCTGGCGCTGGGCGCGACCCGCTTCGCTCCGGCGGCCAACCGGCAGATCCTGGTCACCGGCAACGCCAGGCGTCCGGTGACGGCTGGAGACTTTTCGCTCAGCTTCTTCCCCGGCACGCGCCTCATCGTTACCAGCAACACTTCGGTTCATTCCACGCGGATCGACGGCGACTCGGTGTATCGCGAGGTCGACAACGGCCAGCGCTTCGACGACACCCTGTACTTCCGCTACCTGGGAATCCGCACCGTCACCGAGTCCACCGACGCGACCTACCGGGTCTCCCCGGCGCTGAGCTTCAACGGCGGCTATCATTTCTCGGCGCGGCGCATCCGGTCGGTGGAGAACTATGCCGTTCCGCCCTTTGCGTCCGGGAGCGATAAGGCCGAGCAGGACAACAGCGTCCATTCCGGGATCTTCGGCGTGCGCTTCAAGCCGGCCAAACCCGTGACCCTGGCCCTGGACGGGGAGATCGCCCGCGCCAGCCGCCCGTTCACGCCCATCAGCGAGAAGAATTTTCACACCCTGGGCGCGCGCGCCCAATACAAGGCCAAGACGCTGCTGATCGCCGCGGCCTATCGCCAGAACTACAATTTCAATTCGGTCTCGTTGACGGCGCACAGCGCGCGAGGGCGCAATTACAACTTGAACGCAGCCTGGACGCCGAAGGACTGGTTCGCCATCGACGCCTCCTACGCCAAGATGCACCTGGACACGGTGTCGGGGCTCGCGTTCTTCGCCGCCGGCCAGTTGCTGGACCGGGAACGCTCGATCTATGTCAGCAACATCCACTCGGCGAACCTGGGGGTGCGGTACGTGTTCCGGAAGGTCGCCGACTTGTACGCCGGGTATTCAGTGAACCGGGACGCCGGCGACGGGCGCGCGTCGCCGGTGACCGCGCGAAACGCAAGTCTTCCGGTGGCGGTGCTGCTCGATCCCGTTCAGACCTTCCCGCTGCGCTTTGAATCGCCGCTGGCGCGGCTATCGGTGCGGCTGCACCAGCGGCTGCGCTGGAACCTGGGCTGGCAATTTTATCATTACAATGAGGACTTCCGTCTTCGCCAGCCGTATCCGGGCTACCAGGCCCACACCGGATACAGCAGCCTGTTGTGGGCGTTTTAACGCGATGCCTGTCCTCAACGCATTCAACACATTGTCGGTGATCGTGATCGTGCTGGCGATCTGGGTGGGCCGGATGCGGTTCACCGGCAAGTTCGACAGCAATCACCCCCTCCTGTTCTACGCCGTGCTGGTGTTCTACACGCGCGCCTATGAGGGCCGCTTTCAGAACTACTTCATCTTCGCGGGAGTCGTGGCGGCGCTTTTCCTGCGCTTCGAATTCCTGGGCGGATGGTTCCTGAAGGCCTTCCGGCTGATCGAGTTTCTGGTGCTTTGCTACGTGGTCTTCACGGCGTTCAGCCTGCTGGAGTATTAGGAGGGCGCTCCGGATGGCCTACGGCTGCAACGGCAGACCGGAGGCTTTGATCGCGCGCCAGCCGCCGTCCAGGGAGAGGACGCGGGTGTAGCCCATCTGCTGCAGCGCATCGGCGGAGAGGGCGGAGCGGAATCCGCCGCCGCAGTACAGGACCAGAGTGGCGTCCTTGGCGGGGACCTGGGTTTCGATGTCCCGCTCCAGGATGCCCTTGCCGATATGCACGGCATCGGCGGCGTGGCCTGCGTTCCACTCGCTCTCCTCGCGGATATCGACCAGCAGGTGCGGCTCAGCCGCCTCGCGCATGCGCTTGTATTGCTCGATATCGATCTGCCGGATGCGCGCCTTGGCTTCGTTGACCAGCTTCAGGAATCCGGGATTGTGCGCCATGCTTACTCCACGCGTTGGATGAGCGCGCCCGCGCGCGCCAGCTTCTCCTCGATTTTCTCATAGCCGCGATCGATGTGATACACGCGGTCGATGACGGTCTCGCCGGTCGCGCACAGCGCCGCCAGGACCAGCGAAGCGCTGGCGCGCAAATCGGATGCGATGACGCCGGCGCCGGTCAGGCGGCTGGGCCCGGCCACCAGGGCGTTGCGCCCGTCGATCCGGATGTTGGCACCCATGCGGGCCAGCTCCAGGGCGTGCATGAAGCGGTTTTCGAAGATCGTCTCGGAGATGATGGCGATGCCTTCGGCCTGCGTCATCAGGGCCATGTACTGGGCCTGGAGGTCGGTGGCGAAGCCGGGGTACTCCTGGGTGGTCATGTCGATGGAGCGCAGGCGGCCGGGGGCCCGCACTGTGGCGGCGTGGGGCTCCGTCCGGACCTCGACTCCGGCCTGGCGCAACTTGTCCAGGAGGGCGGACAGGTGCTCGACGGGGCAGCCGGTGACGGTGAGGTCGCCGCCGGTGATCGCGCCGGCGATGAGAAAGGTACCGGCTTCGATCCGGTCGCGGATGATGGTGTGCTCGGCGCCGTACAGCTTCTCGACGCCTTCGATCCGGATGGTCGAAGAGCCGGCGCCCTCAATGCGAGCGCCCATTTTGACCAGCAACTCGGCTAAATCCGTCACCTCGGGCTCGCGGGCGGCGTTCTCCAGGATGGTCTCGCCGCGGGCCAGAACGGCGGCCATCATGAGGTCCTCGGCGCCGGTGACGGTAATGCGGTCGAAGCGGACGCGCGCGCCGCGCAGGCCGTGCGGCGCGGTGGCCTCGACGTAGCCGTGCGACTGCTCGATCGCCGCGCCGAGCTGCTCCAGGCCGGCCAAGTGCAAGTTGATGGGACGAGCGCCGATCGCACAGCCGCCGGGAAGCGACACGCGGGCGCGGCCGGCGCGAGCCAGCAGGGGGCCCAGCACCAGGCTGGAGGCGCGCATGGTTTTCACCAGCTCGTAGGGGGCCTCGGGCGAGATCACCTGGGCGGCGGTAATGCGCACGGCGTCGCCTTCGGCGTCGACCGAAGCTCCGATATCGACCAGCAGGCGCTGCATGGTGCGGATATCGCGCACGCGCGGGATGTGATGCAGGACAACCGTCTCCTCCGTGAGGAGGGAGGCGGCGAGCGCCGGCAGCGCCGAGTTCTTGGAGCCGCTGACCGGGATCTCACCGTGCAGCGGGCGGCCGCCGGTGATGACGAATTTATCCATTCTGTTTGAGGGCCTCCGAGATCCGCCCCTGGGCGGCCTGGAGCCGGCCTTCGGCGGTGGAGCGGTCTACACCCGCCAGCTCCATCAGGATCGCGGCGCGAACGCTGCGGCCCGAGGCCTCCAGCAGCTCGGCGGCGCGGGCGCGGCTGACTCCCGTGGCCTGGGAGACGATCCGGTTGGCGCGATCGACGAGCTTGGAATTCTTGGGCTGCACGTTGACCATCAGGTTGCCGAAGACGCAGCCACGGCGGATGAAGGTCGCGGTGGTGAGCATGTTGAGGACCAGCTTGGTGGCGGTGCCGGCCTTGAGGCGGGTGGAGCCGGCCACGATCTCGGGACCGGGCAGCGGCGTGATGGCGATGTCCACGGCGCGCGCCAGATCGGAGCCGGGCGTGCAACTGATCCCGACCGTGACCGCCCCCAGCCGTCTGGCCTCAGCGACCGCCCCCAGCACGTAGGGCGTGCGGCCGCTGGCGGCGATGCCGCAAAGGACATCGCGCGCGGCGAAGCCGTGGGCCAGCAGGTCGCGCGCCCCGATGGCTGGATCGTCCTCGGTGGCCTCGGTGGCGCGGGAGAGAGCCGGCTCGCCGCCGGCGATGATGCCCTGCACCAGTTCGGGCGGGACGCTGAAGGTGGGAGGACACTCGGCCGCGTCCAGCACGCCCAGCCGTCCGCTGGTGCCCGCGCCGACGTAGAAGAGACGCCCGCCCTGGTCCATGGCGGCGGCGATGGCGTCGACTGCCCGTGCGATCGAGGGAATCTCCGGGGTGACGGAATCGGCCACCTTGCGGTCCTCGGAGTGGATCACGCGCAGGATTTCCAGCGTGGGCAGGGCGTCGATGCCCTGGGAGGCGGGATTGGGCTGTTCGGTGAGGAGGTCTTCGAGACTCAAGCGACCCCTGCCTTGCGCATCACGGCCAGCGTGGTCCGCAGGCCGAGCCGTGCGCCTTCCTCGGGCGTCATGTCCTTCAGGCCCCGCCCGAATACTTCCGGACTCACGCCGTGTGGATAGCCGATCTTCTTGAGGGCGCCGAAAAAGCCCGCGAGGTCGATGACGCCTTCGCCGGGCATCAGGCGCTCGTTGTCGACGATCTTCTCCGGGGGCAGGTCGGGCGAATCGTTCACCTGGACGTTGATGATATTGTCGCTGCCGGCCGCCAGGATGTCGGCCACGGTCGCGCCGGCGTGATGCCAGTGCCAGGAGTCGAGCAGCAGCCCGACGTTGGGTCCGCATTCCTTGGCTAACTCGAGCATCTCGTCCATGCGCCAGATGAACTCGTAGGGGAAGCGTTTCCGCAGGTGGAGGGGACTGACGAACTCCAGGCCCAGCCGCACGTGGGCGCGGGCGAGCGTGTCGGCGATGGCCTGGAAGCGGGTCTTGTAGATCTTACGCTGCTCGGGCTTGGGAAGCGGGCTGGAGGGCAGGACCCAGGTGATCATGCGCGGGCAGCCGATGCCGACAGCGAAATCGACGGCCGCAGGAAGCTTGGCCAGGTCGGCGCGGAAGGCGGCCTCGTCCTTGCGGAACTCGACGGGAAGGCCGCAGACCGCGGGCTTCAGCTCGAGCTCGCCGAGCAGGGTACGGGCGGCCTCGATGCCCTGGGGAAGCGCCTGGTTGGTGTTCACGTCGACGCCGGGGAAGCCCGTTTTGGCGGCCAGCTTGGCGAATTCCGGCCAGGCCACTCGGCCTGCTACAAGGGTGCTTTGAAGGGAGGGGTACATACCGGGAGCCTCCTAGTAATTCTTTTCCTTCTCCACGTGCGGGCGCTCCGCGCGGCTCATGGATTTGACGCCCGCCAGGGCGGGTCCGGCGGCGGCCAGCTCGTCGAGATGGGCGACCACCTTTTCCACGGCGCGGGCGATGTCGTCGACGTCCCGCTCCTCGCCCAGCAGGAGGAACTGGGGCAGCCAGATCGATTCGTCGTAAGCGGCGCGCTCGGCGACCGGGCAGTGGAAGGGGCCGTAGCCGCCGCCAAGCTGGGGGAAATCGTCCGGACTCGCGCGGAACAGGTCGCTGCGGTAGACGGCCTCGTAGAAGCGGCCGTCGCAGGGAATGCCTTCGCGGTCGACGGCGGCGGCGAACAGGTCGCGCGGGACCCGCCGGTCGCGATACTGGAAGACGTAATTGTAAATGGGTTGGCTGGTGATGGCCGGTTGCGGCGGCAGCGGGCAAATGCCGGCGATCCGGCTCAGACGCTCCGTGAGCCGCGCGGCGTGCCGGCATCGCTTGCCGGCCAGCTCCGGCAATTGTTCGAGCTGGCCCAGCAGGAGCGCAGCCTGAAACTCCGTGATCCGGTAGTTGGAGCCGATCGGGCGGCGCCGGAACTGGTCGGTGACGCTGGCGCGGCCGCAGTTAACCAGCGACTGCACGGCCTCGAAGCAGTCCAGGCGCGAGGTGATGACGATGCCGCCTTCCCCGGAAGTCATCAGCTTCGACGACTGGAAGCTGAAGCATCCCAGATCGCCCATCGAGCCGGCGCCGCGGCCGTGGTACCGCCCGCCGTGCACGTGGGCGCAGTCTTCGATCACCAGCAGGTCGCGCCGGGCGGCCAGATCGAGCAGAGCGTCCATATCGGTGAAACGCATCGCCAGGTGGACCGGCATTACGGCGCGAGTGCGCGGTGTGATGGCCGCCTCGGCGGAGGCCACATCCAGGCAGTAAGTGTCGGGGTCGACATCGGCGAAGACCGGGACGCCGCCGGCGAACAGGACCGCCGCCGCGGTGCCGTCCCAGGTGTAGGCCGGTACGATGACCTCATCGCCGAAGCGGATACCGGCGGCCTGCAACGCGACCACCAAGGCGATGGTGCCATTGGCGACACAACAGCCATACTTGGCCCCGTGGAGCTCGGCGAACTGTTGGCCGAACTCGCCGGCCAGCTTGTTGGGGAACGGGTAACCGCCCCAATTGCCGCTGTTCAACACCTCGAGCAAGCGCTGGGCGTCGGCGGGCGTGGCTTGGGGCCATCGGGGAAACGGCTGGGTGCGGACCGGCGCTCCGCCGAGGATGGCTAGATCAGGCATGCTCTCAAAGAGCAATGGTAACAGGTGCGGAAAGAGGGCTACCGCCTGAGGTCCACGGCTGAACGGTTCCTGTGCGAGCCTCACGGCTGGCGGCAAGAGGCTGGTGCCCTTGACATCAGTGTATCGATGTATCAAACTGATCTTGTGAGGACAACCATCACTTTGGACGACGATGTGTATGCAGCGGCGCTCCACTTGTCGCGTGTCTCGGGGGAGCGCTTGGGAAAGGTCGTGTCTACCCTCGCCCGGCGTAGTCTCGCACCGGCGGCGCCGCCCCTAAAAGGAAAGTCGCGAAGGTTTCCAACCTTTGACGTTCCTCCCGGCGCTCCAGTGATTCCGGCCTCCCGGATCGAACGGGTGATCGATGAGGAAGGGCTCTTCTGATCTGCTGTTGCTCGACGTAAATGTCTTGCTCGCGATGGCTTGGCCAAACCACCAGTTTCACGCGGACGCTGTGTGGAGACTGGAAGCCGGCGCTGATCGCTGGGCCACTTGTGCGCTGACGCAGTTGGGCTTCATCCGGCTGTCCTCGAAACCGGCTGCGATCCCGACCGCGAAAAGCCCCGCTGAGGCGGCGCTGCTTCTTTCGGGAATGGTCCGCGATCCGCGGCATGTCTATCTGGAATCGCTTCCACCGCCGGTGGGAGACGAGTCTCGGGACATGTTCGAAAAGATCTTCGGCTACAGACAGGTTACAGACATTTACTTGATCGCGTTAGCTCGCAGGCACCGCGCAACTTTCGTGACATTTGACACGCGGCTCCAAGGGTTATCTGGACCGGCAGCCAGCGTGGAGATCCTGGGCATCTGATCGGGAGAGCAGGCCTGGACCTGCGCCCCGCGGGGGAGTGAAACGAAAGCCGGCTCCGGGACACCTATTCCTTGGAATGGCTCGTACCATTCACATCCTCAACAACAGGAGAAACACCCATGCCAGATCGCACGCATCAGTGCGAGGCTTGCGCCCGTCAGGAAGAAGAGTTCGACGTGCGCGCGGCCTTCGCCAGGCTTTCCCGGAAATACGAGCAGCTCGCTTCCGTGATGACCCGTTACATGTCGGAGGCCGGCTTGGAAAGAACCACCCGAGCGGCCAATGCGCACAGCTTCGCCGCCGAAGCCGAGCGCATTGTCGGCGGCAGCCCGACCCTGGATTTCCCGGAATGCTGCCTGGTGGGCAGGCGCAGCTCGAACGGCACGATGGGCTGGTTTTGCACCGGGGTCCTGGTTCATCCGCGAATCGTTCTCACCGCCGGTCATTGCTTCATCCCCAGCCAGCGCGCCAACATCGTGGCGTTGCGGGCCAATGACGAGAACCAATTGCAGCAGGCGGAGCTGGTCTCCGTGCGCCGGATGGTCCAGCACCCCCGGTACCGGGAGACTCACGAAGTCTCGGACATGTCCGTAATAATCCTGCGCGCCAGCTCGACGACAGCCCCGGTTCCGATCGGCTCCCCGGCCGAGATGGCAGCGGCCCAGCAGACCACGCTGGTCGGCTTTGGGAACACCGACGTCAACAGCACGCGAGGCTTCGGCGTCAAGCGGGCCGTCACCGTCGACATCACCGACATCCGCCGTTCCCCCGCCGACAATCTCGATGCAGCCGAGCAGCGCCTGGGCTTCGAATCGGACCTGGAGTTTGTCGCGGGCGGCAACGGTTTCGACACCTGCAACGGCGACAGCGGCGGCCCGGCCTACATCACGGTGGGAGGCGCCCGCAGGCTGGCGGGACTCACGTCGCGAGCCACGGCCACCGCCACGCATAACTGCGGCGACGGCGGCATCTACACCCGGGTCGATGTGCACGTGGATTTCATCCGCCAGGTGGCCCGCGACGCCGGGATCACCACATTCTGATCGCACAGCCTGGTTGACACCGTCTCCGCGATTCGGGTACAAACGGACTACCCAAGGAAGACCCGGATCGAAGTGACCACCCGGCCCGAAATCGAATTGCTACTGTGCTGCGCACGGACCCGGATGGAGCCGGAGACCGCCGGCCGGGTCCGGGAGTTGCTGCGGGCTGGCGTGGATTGGGAGCTTCTGCTCGGGCAGATCGCGCCTTGGCACCGGATGCTGCCGCTGTTAGCCTGGCATCTGACCGGGGCCTTTGCCGAAGAAACGCCGCGACCGGTTCTGGACCGGCTCCAGGCCCTGTTTGAGTCCAACTCCGTCCGCAATCTGTTCCTGACGCGCGAACTGCTGCGCCTCACGGCCCTGTTGCAGGCCGAGGGAGTGCGAGCGGCGCCGTTCAAGGGACCGTTGCTGGCCATGTCGGTGTACGGCAAGCTTTCGCTGCGCGAGTTCGGGGATCTGGACATCTTGGTTTCCCGGGAGCAGGTTGCCAAAGCCCGGGACCTGCTAGTCGCCCAGGGTTATAGGATCCATCATCCGTCCGCCCGAGCGCTGGAGGCGATCTACCTGCGCACCGAGTACCACTACATGTTCCTGCACGAGAGCCGGAGGAACGGCGTCGAGCTTCACTGTGAAGTAGCGCCGTGGTACTTTTCCTTCCCCCTCGAGACCGGCAAGATCCTGGAGCGGCTGGAGCCGGTCAGCGTGGCCGGGACGACGGTTCAGACTCTGTCGCGTCAGGACTTGCTGCTGATGCTTTGCATGCACGGAACCAAGCACCTTTGGGAACGCGTCGAGCTGATCGGCTGTGTCGCCGAGCTGGTTCGCTCGCAATCCGGCTGGGATTGGGACGGGCTGATGCGAGAAGCCCAAGCCCTGGGCAGCCGGCGCATGGTGTTGCTGGCGCTGCTGCTGGCCAGAAGCCTGTGCGCTGCGCCACTGCCCGGCGAAATCGACTCGGAGATCGAGGCCGACCCGGTGCTCCAAGAACTCGCCGCGGAGGTGCGCCGGCGGATTCACGGCGATCCGGACCCGGTCGCCAAGTTCATGGAAAAGCCCTGGTTTCACTTGCGCGCCAGGGAAAGGTGGGCGGACCGCCTGCGCTACGCTCTTCGCTTGGCGCTGGCGCCCAACTGGGACGAGATTGAGTTCCTGCCTCTGCCGCGATTTCTCTTTCCGCTCTATTGGGTGCTCCGGCCCATCCGGGTGACCGGGAAGTTCGGACGGATGAAGCTGCAGCAACTGTTGCGCTGAACGGCGCTCAGAACCTGACCTCCCACTCGCGGCCCAGCACCCGGCTGAACGACTTCAGCACGTTTTCCGGATGAGGGGAAGGATTGGTGAAGCGGTAGATCATCAAGTCGCTGTTCAGATACTTCTGCGAGGCGACCGAGGGGATCGTGCGCTCGAGCACCATGGAAGGCAGGGGCGACGCGCGGAAGCGGTCCCAGGGAGCGGGCTCCTTGCTGCGTTCCAGCACCAGGTGGTGAATGCCGTAGCGGTGAGCGAAACTCTCCAGGTTCTCCGGAGTGAACGTGGACTCGGGGAGTTTGTCTCCCCTGACGACGATGGTGCGAAGGCGCGGGTCGAGGGTGCGGACGGTGAAGATGAAGCTTCCGTTGGCCTCGCCGCAATAGAGCACGCGGGGAGATCCCGCGCTCACCAGAATCCGGGCCGCTTCGGCGGGACCTCGCAGGAGGGTCGCCGGGGGAATCAGATGAGCGACCAGCCACAGCCCGGCCACTGCGATCTGAACATAACCGATACGTTCCGGCGAGATCAGCCTGCTCAAGAGATGAAACAGGACGGTGTAGCCGGCAACGATGAAGGCCGGATACGCGAAGAAGAGGTATCGATGATCGTAGCCCTGGATGAGAAAGAGGACCAGCAGGACGGCCAGGAACCAGGAGAGGTACAGATCGTTGGCCGCCAAGTAGCGCTGCCGCCAGCGCGGGGCCAGTAGAGAGCCGGTCAGGGCCAGGGCGATCGTCAGCGCGGGCACAACTCCGAACTGGCGGCCAACCGCGGTCGTGTAATAGCTCCAGTGGTTCAGGAACATCTCGACCGGCCCCCGGTGGGGCCAATCCTGGTTTACGCCGGTCCAGCCGGTCCAGCGCAGCAGCAGGGACAAGCTGAAAAGCGCGATCACCGAAGCCCCGAAGATCGCGGATGAAATCCAGATCGTGCGGCTGCGCAGCCAGCGCCAGCGGCCCGTGAGCAGGATGTATCCGAAGGGGACCAGACCCAGGAAGACGGCTTGCTTGGTCCAGACCGCGGCGGCGGCCAGCAGGGCGAACGCCAGCCCGCGGCTCCGGTGAAAGGAGTGCAGGGAGGCGAGCACAAATACGAGCGCCGGGAATTCCAGCATCACGTCACTGGCGAGCAGTTGCGTCACAGGCAGCGAGAAAAACGTGACCGTGCAAACTAGGGCCAGCGCGAGCGAATCGTGGGTGGCCAGGACCAGGCGGTAGTAGAGGACTACGCAGATGGCCACGGCTGTGGCGACCGCCAGTCGCGCGGCCAGCACATTCACGCCCAGAGCGAAAAAAAACAGGGACTCGACCAGAGGAAACAGGGGCGCGTGGTACGGCAGCGAAATCGCCGGCAGGCGCGCGTAGTAGTATCTGGCGTATTCGATCGGATCGGTGAAGCGCACGTCGCGCACCAGATCATGAATGAGGGCCCCGTTCATCGCATGCCGGGCGGCGTCGTTGTCGATGAGATTGGTGTCGCCCGCGCCGCGCATCCCCCAACCGGCAAAGAAGAGGGCCAAGGCATACGGGATCGAGCGAATCCAGATCCGGGGAACCCAGGTCACTTCGGACTATGATATACGTTCCGCCAAAACCGCATCCACCGTATCCCTCAGACTCCTGTACTTTGAGTGGCGGGACCGGGTTTGTAGGGCCAGAAATCGCCGACGGTGACGCCGATGTTGCCCAGAACGGGGTCATCGGGGCTGAGGAATCCAGCCCGATTCATGGTTTGGGCGCCAGTATACTACGTCAGAATGCGGTATGCGGCGAATGCCCCCAGGTAGGCCAGCACGGTCATGTAGGTGAACTGCGCGGCGGGCCACTTCCAGCCGCCGGTTTCGCGGCGCACGACGGCGATGGTGGACATGCACTGCATGGCAAAGGCAAAAAAGATCATCAAAGCGACGGAGGCCGGGAGGGTCAGGTCCTTGCGGATGGCTTCGTGGAGATCGCGGCTGGCGGGGTCGGCGTTCATGCCGTAGATGGTTCCCAGCGTTCCCACGATCACTTCGCGGGCGGCCAGTGAAGTGATCAGGCCGATGCCGATCTTCCAGTTGAAACCCAGGGGCTGGATAACGGGTTCCACGGCACGGCCGATGGAGCCGGCGATCGACTGCTCGATGGGCGGGACCTTGCCGTCCTGGAACGGCACGTGGGCCAGGATCCAGAGCACGATCGCCACGCCCAGGATCACGGTGCCGGCGCGGCGAAGGAAAACCTTGGACCGGTCATAGAGACGCAGCGCCAGACCCCGCGCCGTGGGCCAGCGATAGGGGGGCATCTCCAGAAGAAAGGGATTGCTGCGGCTGCGGAGCACGGTCGATTTCAGCAGGCCCGCCGTGAGGATGGCGCCCAGGAACCCCAAGGCATAGAGGCCCAACATGGTGGCGGCGGGCGCGCCCAGGAATCGCCCCAGGATGGGGCGGTCGGGAACGAAGGCGGCGATCAGCAGGGTATAGACCGGCAGGCGGGCCGAGCAGGTCATCAGGGGCGCGATCAGGATGGTGGCGATGCGGTCGCGCTTGTTCTCGATGGTGCGCGTGGCCATGATGGCGGGGACCGCGCAGGCGTAGGCCGACAGCAGGGGAATGAAGGACTTGCCCTGCAGGCCCACTTTGGCCATGGTGCGGTCGGCGATCAGCGCGGCGCGAGCCAGGTAGCCGGAGTCTTCCAGTACGCCGATGAACAGGAACAGCAGCAGAATCTGAGGCAGAAAGACGACGACGGCGCCGACTCCGCCCCAGACGCCTTCAATCAACAGAGAACGCAAAGGTGAATCCGGCAGGAGTTGCGCGACCGCCGATCCGGAGTGCGCCACCAGCGCGCGCACGCCCTCCATCAAAGGCACGGCGGCGGTGAAAATGCTCTGGAACAGCGCCACCACGACCACCAGGAAGACGGCCGGGCCAGCTACCGGATGCAAGAAGATTGCATCTAGACGGCGCGTCCAGACGGGGGGCGCGGGGGCCTGATAGCGGGCGTGGTCGCCCATCTGTCCCGCCCAGCGGCGGCAGTGGGGAATGTCGTTGAGAACCGGCAATTCCACCACGGGCGGTTTGCGGGCCGGCGCCCCGAGAAACTGCAAGACACTTGCAATCCCATCCCCGCGCGCGGCGCTGATCAGGACCGTGGGCGCGCCGAGCTGCCCGGACAAGGCCGCCGGGTCGACCGATCCGCCGCGGCGGCTCAACTCATCCGCCATGTTGAGGAGGATCAGGGTAGGCAGACCCAGCGCCAGGATGGGGGCGGCCAGCAGCAGGTGGCGGGCGAGGTTGGTTGAGTCCAGAATCAGCAGGATGGCATCGGGGCGGGGCACGCCGCGGTATTGGCCGTGTAGGACGTCGGAGGTGACCTGCTCGTCTTCCGAGCGCGCGGCCAGGCTGTAGACTCCAGGCAGATCGATCAGCACGATTTCGCGGCCGTCCTCCAGCTTGAGATTGCCGGAGCGCTGCTCGACCGTGACGCCGGGGAAGTTGGCCACCTTCTGCCTAAGTCCGGTTAACCGATTGAATAGGGTGGACTTGCCGGAGTTGGGCGGACCGATGATGGCGACATGGCGAAAGGAGGCCAGCGGGACAGAAGTTCCGTTGCTGCCCACTCCGCAGCCGCCGCACTCATTCATAGCATACAGTCAGCCGGAGCGTGATTTCGCAATCTGAGCCGCGCCGCCGTTTCCCGGCGCATGGCGATCTCGGAGCCGTCTACCTGGTAGACGCGCGGATCGCCGCCCGGAGCGCAGCGCGCGGCCACGATGCAGGTTCCGGGCAGGAATCCCAGCTCCATCATGCGGCGCGCTTCTTCCGGAGAGAGGTCGATGCACTCCAAGACGCCCTGTTCGCCCTCGCGGAGCTCGGAGAGGCAGGTGGCCGCGCAGGCGCAGCGGGTGGTCCGCCGGGATCGATCCTTCTTGCCACTCAGTTGCATTACAGACATAGTATGGAAGGGAAAAGTGCGGTTGTCAAGGGCGCGCTGCCATCGCGCGGCCAAGCCTCATGGCGAGGGCGTCCCGCTTAATAGCGCGCCCAGATCGGAGACCGAATAGCGCAAACCCAAATAGAACTTGCCGAACAGGGCATAGGCGGCGCTGGCCTGGTCGAAGCGCATCTCGTAGATCAGCTTCTTGAAGACCAGCGGATCATCGGCGAACAGGTCGACGCCCCACTCCCAGTCGTCAAAGCCGATGGACCCGGAAATGATCTGCTTGACCGAGCCGGCGTAGCGGCGTCCGATCAGGCCATGCTCGTGCATCAGGCCCTGGCGGTCCTGGATGGGCAGCTCGTACCAGTTCCTGGACTCGCCCCGCTTCTTGTCCATGGGATAGAAGCAGAGGTAGCGGCGCGGGGGGATCTCCGGGTACAGGCGCGGATGCATGGCCTTGGCCTGCTGGGCGAGCATCGCTTCACAGGCTCGCTCCCACTCTTCGCTCAGCGGTTCGACACCCAGGTCCCGCAAGCCCTGATACAACTTGACGCTGGACTCGTACAGGCCCAATTCGACCACCGAGAGATAGGACGTGGTCGCCTCCAGATAGTCGGCCAGGCGCAAGCGCGCCAGCGCCAGCTCGGCCTGGTGCAGTTCCTCGAAGGAATCCCGGAAGTGAAGAAACAGCAGGTCTCCCTTGTGGCCGAGCAGGCCGAAAAGAGCGGTCCTCGGTCCCATGGCCTCCAGCGCGGGGATGGCCTCGTCGAGGATCTCCTGACCGGAGGCCCGGCGCCAGGCGCTCCAGCGGATGCGGAACATCTGGTGGAGGACGGAGGAACCCTCCAGTGTCAGGGGGGCGGCAGGGATTCCGGCTTCACTCATAGCTCTTGTCTTTGGCGTAGCACAATGAGTCCAGCTCGCACTGGGAGCAGCGCGGGCGGCGGGCGGCGCAGGGGCCGCGCCCGTGGTGGATCACCTGGTGCGAGAACAGGATCCATTTTTCCCGCGGGATGATCTTGGTCAGGTCGCGCTCGATCTTGACCGGATCGGATTGGCTGCTGAGGTCGAGCCGGCGCGCGATGCGCTGGACGTGGGTGTCGACCACGACGCCGGAGGCGATCCCGTAGGCGGTCCCCAGGACGACATTGGCCGTCTTTCGCGCCGCGCCGGGGACCGTGAGCAGCTCCTCCATGGTGCGAGGGACCTGGCCGCCGAAGTCGGCGAGGATTCGCCTTGCCGCTCCCACAATCGACTTGGCCTTGTTGTTGAAGAAGCCGGTTGAGCGGATGTCCTGGGCCAGCACCTCGGGTTTGACCGCGGCGAAATCTTCCACGGCCGGATACTTGGCGAACAGCCCCGGAGTCACTTCGTTGACCCGCTTGTCGGTGCACTGTGCCGAGAGGATGGTCGCCACCAGCAGCTCCCAGGGCGTGCCGTGGGTGAGGGCACAGGTTACGTTGGGATACATTTGGTCGAGCCGGCGCAGGATCCCCGACACACGTCGCCGGCGTTCCGCGGCGGTCTTGGGACGGCTCACGCGGGTGCGCAAACCGTATGGTAGCACGCGGCCCGGTCACCACACGCGCACGAAGTTCCGGCCCGGCAACTGGCGGACCAGGCCCACGATCTCCAGCTCGAACAGGGCCGCAATGAGCTGCGACGGCGAGGCCTGGTCGAGGCGCTCCACCAGTTGATCGACGTGTACGGCCGCATCGGCGCGGAGCTGACCGAGCACCCAGCGGCTGAACTCGTCGACCGGGACCGGCAGTTCTTGTTGAGAGGGCGAGGCTGGGTCGCCGGTCCGGCTGGTGAGGCGGCGGCGGACTTCCGGCGAGAGTTCTTCCACAATGTCGTTCCAGTCCTGGACCAGCTTGGCGCCCTGCTTGATGAGCAGATTGGGCCCCCAGCTCATCCGGGAGGTGATACTGCCGGGAACGGCGAAGACTTCGCGCCCCTGATCCAGGGCCAGTTTGGCGGTGATGGCCGAGCCGCTGTACTGCGCGCCCTCCACGACCAGCACACCCTGGCTCAGGCCGCTGATGACGCGATTGCGGATGGGGAAGTTCTGCGGGAAAGCGGTCGATCCCATGGGAAACTCGGACAGCAACAGCCCTTTCTCGGCGATCTCGGCGGCCAGCTTGCGATTTTCCGACGGGTAGACAACATCGACGCCGCAGCCCAGGACCGCGACGGTATCGCCGCCGGCGGCAAGTGCGCCCTTGTGCGCCGCGGTGTCAATGCCTCGCGCCATGCCGCTGGCGATCCCCAGACCGCCGCGCGCCAGGTCGCCGGAGAGCCGCTCGGCCACGCCCATACCGTAAGGGGTCGGGCGGCGCGTTCCGACCACGGCCACCATCAGGGCCTCGAGCAGCTCCAGGCGTCCGCGGGCGAACAGAAGAATCGGGGGATCGAAGATGTCGCGCAGCAGGGCCGGGTAAGGGGGTTCCGACCAGGCGACCAGGCTCGCGCCGCTGTCGCGCACCTTCTTGTGCTGGTCCGCGGCGTCTTCGAATGAGCAGCCGCTGGCGATGCTCTGGGCCACCGCCCCGCTGGCGCCGGCGCCCTCCAGCTCCGTCCGCGAGGCCCGGAAAATGGCCCGCGGCCCGCGGAACCGCTGTAGCAGGCGACAGGCCCCCTGGTTGCCCAGTCCCGGGACCATCCGTAAGGCCAGCCAGTGCAATTGATCATCGTCGGTCATATGTATATGGTGGGCGGACGGCGGAGTAATTCTCACGGAAGTGATGGGGATATTTCCACGGGGCTCCTGGCGGTACGGTGTCAATCCGCCCTGGATAGGCGGTTTGCCGGATTCGAGGCCACCCGGACTTCGCCGATGAGGGATTCCAGACATGCCGGAATCCACCGAGGCCAGACTTCACGAGCGGTTCTCCGTCCTAGGCCCCGTTCAGTTGCTATGGGCGGACAAGCAGGGCACGGAGAAGCGCGTGCAAGGCACTTTGCGGGACGTGTCCGAACGGGGCCTGCAGATCGAAACCGCCGAGCCAGTCGAAGTCGGGCTTCGCCTGCGCGTGGAGAGCCCCAAGTTTGAGCCAGTGGAAGGGGCTCAGGTTCGCCACTGCCGGCAAAAGGCCGGCAAATGGCGGATCGGCGTATGGCTGGAGCAGCGGCTGGCGTGGAGCCGCGCGCCGCAGTGGACCGCCAGCGAAGAAGCCGAGGATAAGCGCACGCGAACCATCATTGACCGCTTCGGCAAGGCCGTGCAGTTGCCGGTGAGGTGAAGCAGGCCGGGAGCCCGCGCCGCTCCGGTACAATGGACGGATGCTTCGCTGCCTGATCCTGGCGGTCACGCTTGTCAATCTGTTCGGTGCGGCGCCGGTCCCGGTCCGGATCGTTCTGGTGGCCGGGCGGCCCAGCCACCCTCCCGGACAGCACGAGTTCAACGCCGGCACGCTGCTGCTGGAGAAATGCCTGCGCCAGAACAAGGGCGTCCAGACGGTGGTGGTCAAAGGCGGCTGGCCACAGGATGAATCGGTGTTCGAAGGCGCCGCCGCCATTGTGTTCTACATGGATGGCGGCAGTGGGCATCCCATCATCCGGGAAAACCGGCTGGAGACTCTGGCCAAGTACATGAAGAAGGGCGCCGGCATGGTGTGCCTGCACTATGCCGTCGAGGTTCCCAAGGACAAGGGCGGCCCGGAGATGCTGGAGTGGATCGGAGGCTATTATGAGCGCCCCTATTCGCAGAACCCGCACAATGACGTGCCGGTGACGCGGGCCTCGCCGAACCACCCGATTTCGCGCGGCTGGAAGAGCTTTGCGGGCCGCGACGAGTGGTACTACAAGATCAGGTTCCGCGAGGGGGATAAGCGGCTGACGCCGATCCTGCAAGCCCGGCTGCCGAAGGAGGCGCCACAGCTTGAGACCATCGCCTGGGCCGTGGAGCGCGCCGGCCGCGGCCGGGGTTTCGGATTCACCGGCGGCCACTTCCAATCCAACTGGGGGCTACCCGATTTTCGCCGCATGGTGGTGAACGCCATCCTGTGGAGCGCCAAGGTCAAAGTGCCGCGCGGCGGCGCCAAGTGCGACATCAGCGAGGAGGACCTCAAGATGAACCTCGACGACAAGCCGGCGCCCAAGAAGAAGTCATGAGACCCGTGTGGCTGGCCGGACTGGCCGCGGGTGTATTGTTCGCCGCGCCACCCATCCCCATCAAAGTGGTAGTGGTGACGATGTTTGAGCGCGGCCAGGACACCGGCGACCAGCCCGGCGAGTTCCAGTTCTGGGTGGAGCGGGAGAAGTTGACGCGGCGCTACCCGATGGCGCACGGCTATCGCGATCTGCGCGGTTCGGACTCCGGGGTACTCGGCATCGTCACGGGAATCGGAACGGCGCGGGCGGCGGCCTCGATCATGGCCTTGGGGCTGGATCCGCGCTTCGATTTGCGCCGGGCGTATTGGCTAGTGGCCGGCATCGCCGGCGTGGACCCGGCCGACGCCTCGCTGGGCTCGGCCGCGTGGGCCGAGTGGGTCGTCGACGGCGACATTGGGCATGAGATCGACGCCCGCGAGATCCCGCCGGAGTGGCCGACCGGTTATATCCCCCTGCGCAAGTCGAAGCCGTACGAGCTGCCGCGCCAGGAGCCGGACGAAGGCGAGGTCTACCGGCTGAATCCCGCGCTGGTGGAGTGGGCCTACCAGCTCACCAGGAACGTCGTGCTGGCCGATACCGAGCCCATGCGTGCTGGGCGTTCCCGGTACACCGGCTTCCCCAACGCCCAACGACCGCCCTTTGTGCTCAAGGGCGACACGCTCTCGAGCGGAACTTTCTGGCACGGTCGGCTCCTGAACCGCTGGGCCAACGAGTGGGTGAGATATCACACGGGCGGCAAAGGGAACTACGTCACCACAGCAATGGAAGATACCGGGACGCTGCAATCGCTGACCTGGCTGGCCCAGGCAGGTAAGGTGGACCGCAACCGCGTTCTGGTGCTGCGCGCGGCCAGCAACTACGACATGCAGCGGCCGGACGTCAGCGCCACCGAGAGTCTGGCCGAGCAAAAGATCGGCGCTTACTCGGCGTACCTGCCGGCGCTGGAGGCGGCCTACCGGGTCGGCGTTGTCGTAGTGCATGAATTGCTCGCGAGATGGCCAAAATACGAGAGAACGCCCCCATCCTAACCGAGGACCCCTCATTTGGTATATACTTTTCGCGTACTCAAGGAGAGAAAATGCAGCCGAAAGGCCGGACCGGCAGCAAGGCCTGGGCACTCGGGGGCGGAGCGCTGCTGTGCCTGGGTCTAGTCTGGTCCGGACTGACCTGGCCGGGGCTGTTTCACGTTGCCGGACCCACCTCCGACGCCACCCTGGTGCAGAATACGCATTCACCGCCCCCCCTGCATCCGTTTCTGGAGGTGTTGAAGCTGATCAGCGCCGCGGCGATGGGCCTGGTGGTGACCCTCGTACACAGCCGGCGCCAGCGCGACAAGCCGATGAGCCGGGCCCTGGAGCAGGCGCAAATTCTGCTGTGCATTTCGGGCGCCTTGATGATGATCATCATCGGCAATTCGTTCGCTCGGGCCATCGGGGTGGCCGGCGGGGCGGGGATCATCCGTTTCCGCACCCCGGTCAAAGATCCCAAGGACAGCACCATCCTGTTCCTGCTGCTGGGCGTGGGGATGGCGTGCGGCCTGGGAGCTTTCGCCGTGGCGGGGCTGGGGACTGCCTTCCTGTGTATGATCCTGCTGGTGCTGGATTACGTGGGAGAGCGGAAGCTGAGGTCGATGAGGCTGGAGGTGACGGCCGCCGGCGGGGAGTCGCCGGCCCAACACGTCGAGGAGGTCCTCGCCCGCCACGGCGCGGACTTCGAGCCGCTGGAGTTCTCGCAAGGGGTGGAAGCCGTCGTCAAGTACAAGGTGAAGCTGAACCCCGCTCTGGCGATGAGCGAGTTGACCGCCGGCCTGATGAGCCCGGCCATCAAGTCGGTGAAATGGGAGAAAGCGAAGAAAGCGAAATAACGGATGGGCGCGAAAGTCCAGGTTGAGACCGAGGAACGGATCGTGCTGGCGCCAGGCGAGCGCCGGGAGGCCGTGCTGGAAGTGATCCGCGCGGCGCGCCGGCGGCTGGTGTTGTCGCTGTTCCGCTGCAGCGATTTCAAGATCCTGGACGCGCTGGCGGAGGCGGTCGAACGTAAGGTCAGCGTGCAGGCGCTGCTCACCCCGCACGCCAAGGGCTGGGCCAAGCGCCTCAATGAGCTAGAGGCTTTCCTGAAGAGCATGGGCGCGGACGTGCGCCGCTATGGCGGCCCGATCCGCAAGTATCACGCCAAGTACATCGTGGCCGACGAGGGCCCGGCGCTGGTGGCCTCGCTGAATTTCACCAAGAAATGTTTCGGCAAGACCTGCGACTTCCTGCTGGTTACGCACGATGCGGCGGTGGCTTCCGGCCTCGCCAGGCTGTTCGCGGCGGACTTCGAGGCCGCTCCTTTGCCTGACGGCCTGGGGGACCGCCTGATCGTCAGCCCGGACCACGCGCGGGCCCAGATCGAGGCGCTGTTCCAGGAGGCGCGTCGCAGCATCCGCATCATCGATCACAAGTTCCGCGACCCGGCCATGAAGAAACTGGTGAGGTCACGGGCAGCGGCCGGGCTGGAAGTCGAGGTGCTGGGTGACGGCGAGCTGGGCGATCTGGAGCCGCACGGCAAGCTGTTTCTGGTGGACGACTCGACGGCCGTGATCGGCAGCATCGCCCTGTCGGGGCCAAGTCTGGATTCCCGGCGGGAGGTCGCCTTCCTGATCCGCGACAAGCACTGCGTCGCTCAGCTTCACGACTTCTTTCGGAGCCTCGCCTAAACCCATGCTCGTTTTCGCGCGTTGTCTCGCCCCTTGTCTGATGCTGGCGCTTGCGGCCGGAACCTCGCTTCGCGGCCAGGAGCAGGACAAGGATGAACCCGAAGAAAAGGAAGAAAAGCAGCACAAAGGCCTCCGTTTCCGCATGAAGAATCACCCCTCCCTGCGGTTCGGCAACGTGCTCCGGATCGACTTCCGCTCCAAGTTCCAGCTTGATTTCCGCGACTTCAACCCCTCCCAGAGGTCTCACGACGAGCAGCTCTTCGAGCTCCACCGGGGGCGCCTCGGCATCCAGGGAAACTTCATGAAGAAGTTCGAGTACGAAGTGGAGTACGATCTTTGCAAGCAGAAGGGCGACATCCTCTGCGGCGATGAGATCGACAATCACTGGCGCGACGTGTATGTCAACTTTCGCCACTTTCGCCGCTTCCAGATCCAGGCCGGGCGATTCAAGATTCCCTTCGGCCTGGAACAAATGACCGGACCCACGCGCATCGACTTCGCTCTGCGCAGCCGCCCCTCCAAGTACCTGGCGCCGGCTCGCGACACGGGCATCATGCTGCACGGCCGCTTCCTGCATCGCGGGCTGAACTATCAGGCCGGCCTGTTCAAGAACGACGGCGACAACGCCCGGGACGACGAGAACCAGCCCACCGGACAGCGGACGTTTGCCGGACGGTTAACGGCCACGCCGCTGCGCCCGCTGAAGGTTCCTGGCGTGCTGAAGACGCTGGAGATCGGTCAATCGTTCACGGAGAGCGCGGTTCCCGAGGGGCTGAGCGGGCTGCGTGGCAAGACTTTCGCCAAGAAGGTCTTCTTCCGGCATTCCAACGTTCGCGGCCACCGGCTTCGCCTGGGCTCGGAGATGCAGTGGACGCCCGGGCCGTTCGGACTGAAAGGCGAGTTCATGCACGTTCGGGAGCAGCGTTTCGGCCAAGGGCTCGGCGGGGAGGATCTGCCGGACCAGATCGAGCGCGGCTGGTATGTGAGCGGCTCCTGGGTAGTGACCGGAGAGGCCAAGGCCGGTGGCGTCCGTCCGCGCCGCGACTTCCTGCTTGGCCACGGGTTCGGCGCCTGGGAGTTGGCGGGGCGCCTCGAACAACTGCGTTTCGGCTCCAGCGAGCACCCCGGACGCCCCTCACGCAGTATTCGCGCCGCCAACATCCTGCCCAACAGCGACCGGGCCTGGACCTTCGGCGTAAACTGGTATTTGAACCGCTTTCTGAAGGTCCAGTTGAATGGAGCCCACGAAAAGCTGGAGGACCTGTTTCGCGCTCCCTATCCCGGATACCAGGTGTACTGGGTGAAATTGTTGCGGATTCAGGCCGTGCTGTAGTTCGCGGGAATACTTATGCGCTTTGCAAGAATGGTCGCGGCGGCAACGCTTGTCCTGTGGTGGCACCCGCCGGCTTCCCAGGCTCAGACCCAGGACGAATTCTTCGACGACACTGTTGTCCACGACATCTTCCTGCGGATGAATCCAGCCGACTGGCAGCGCCTGAAGGATCACTATCTGGAGAACACCTACTACCCGGTTGAGTTCCGCTGGCGCAACGTCCTGGTGGAGGACGTGGGCATCCGCTCGCGCGGCATCAGCAGCCGCTCGCCCGTCAAGCCGGGTTTCAATGTCGACTTTAACCGCTTCGAGGAAAAGCAGGAGTTCCTCGGCATGACCACGTTGAAGCTGGACAACAACGTCACCGACGCCTCGATGATCCGGGAACGCGTGACCATGCTGATGTTCAAACGCCTGGGATTGCCTGCCTTGCGGGAGGCGCATGCCCGCGTGTACCTCAACAACGCCTACCTGGGCTGCTTCACAATCGTCGAGAACCCGAACAAGAACTTCCTCCGGCGCTGGTTCAACGACGACGACGGCTACCTCTACGAATACAAGTTCGTGCCGCAGTATCGCTTTGAGTACCTGGGCTCGGATCCCGGCAAGTACTCGCCGCTGCCGTTTCAACCCGAAACGCATGAATCGAACCCCAACCCGGCCCCGTTGGAGGCCATGATCCGCACTATGAACCAGGCCTCGGATGCGGAATTCCAGAGCAAGATGGCCGAGTTCCTCGACCTCAAGCTTTTCCTGGCCCACCTGGCCGTGGAGGTCTTCCTATCGGAGGGGGATGGCATCCTGGGCGAGAACGGGATGGCCAACTTTTACTTGTACCGGT
>JACOSH010000460.1 GCA_016178945.1 Acidobacteriota bacterium | reverse complement strand
TAGGTGTGGATCAGCTCCAGCGAACAGGCCGCCGCGACCACTCCCTCGGCCGGGCCGGCCACGCACCGCGCCGCCTCCAGGCACAGCAGCGGACGGATGCGTTTGCCGCCGGCGAACAGGCTGTAGCGCATGGCGCGGTGGATGGTTTCCGGCGGCGCCGTCTCGGGAGGAACCAAGCGGTCGAGCTCCGCGTCCACCCGCTTCTGCTGCCCGGCGAGGTACTGGCGAAGATCCATCGCTATTCGGGCCGGAAAGGCTCGGCCTGCACCTTGCCGTTCTTCTTCAGCAGCATCTCGACGCGCGTCTCGGCCTCCTCGAGCTGCTTGCGGCAGGTGTCGCTCAGCGCCATTCCCTTCTCGAACAGCTCAAGGGACTTTTCCAACGGCAGATCGCCGCCTTCCAGCTCTTTGACCACCTTCTCGAGTTGATCGAGCGAGCTTTCGAAGCTTTCCTTCTCTTCCGCCATCGTCTTATTCTACCGCTGAGTAAAGGGCTCGACCGTCAGATCGTGGAGACCCTCGCGCGCCGTGATCCTCCGGTTGCCCGCCACGCCTTTCCACTCCTGGACCGAGCCGCTGGGCCAGCGCACCTGGAGCCGGTCGATCGCGCTGGCGGTGCCGAGGCCGAAGTAGAGCGTCAGGTCGTTCTGGGAATAGAAGCTCCCGCCGCTCATGACCTCGTCGACCTGGCGACGCCCGCCGGCTTCCAGCGTCACCCGCGCCCCGATGGCGCTGCGGTTGGATTTGGCCCCCACCAGCCGGACCGTCACGCGGTTATAGGCCGCGCGGGTGTTCTTGAGCAGGCTGGGCGTCTCGTTCATGTTGACGATGACGATCTCCGGGTAGCCGTCGCCGTCCAGGTCGCCGGCCGCCATGCCCCGCGCCGGACGGAGCGGCTCGAAGGCCGGGCCGGCCATCCGGGTGATGTCGGCGAAGCGCCCGTTGCCGAGATTGCGGTACAGCAGCGTTTTCTGCCGGTAGCGCTCCCCAACCTGGGCCCGGTCGAGCTCGGGATAGATGTGGCCGTTGGCGATGACCAGGTCCCGGCGTCCGTCGCCATCCACGTCCAGGAACAGCACGCCCCAGCCCAGCAGTTGATTCACGCCCAGACCCGCCTCCCGCGAGACATCGCTGAAAAACCTGCCGTCTTCGTTCCGGTACAGCGACGTCAAATCGCCCGAGAAATTGGTCTTGGCGATATCGAGGAACCCGTCGCCGTCATAGTCGGCGACCGCCAGCCCCATCCCTGACTGCAAACGCCCGTCGAAGTTGTAGGCCACTCCGGCTTCCACGCCGCGCTCTTCGAACTTGCCGTTGCGCAGGTTGTGGTAGAGCCGGCTGGGCGTCTGATCGCAGGCCACGTAGATGTCCGGCCACCCGTCGTTGTCGAAATCGGCGGCCGCCACGCCCAGTCCGTACCCGGGTTGGCCGATCCCGGCGGCCCGCGAGACGTCGCTGAAGGTTCCGTCGCCGTTGTTGTGATACAGCGCGTTCGAGGCCATGGGCAGACCGCGCGGTCCGCACATCACCGGCAGGCCCTTCCAGTTGCAGGTTGGATCCTGACCGGGCTTGGGGGTCTTGGCCAGGTCCAGATCGACGTAGTTGGCGACGAATAGGTCCAGATGCCCGTCCCGGTCGTAATCGGTAAAGCTGCATCCGGCGCCCCAGCGCGTGCCGGAGACCGGCAGGCCGGCTTCCCGGGTCGCATCCGCGAACTTGCCGTTGCCGAGGTTCTTGTAGAGAACGTTGGAGCCGTAGTAGGTGACCAGCAGGTCGGTGCGGCCATCGTTATTGTAGTCGCCCGCGCAGACTCCCTGCGCCCATCCTTCCTTGGTGAACCCCGCCTCCTCGGACACAGCGGTGAAATGGCCCCTGCCGTCGTTGCGATAGAGATGCGACGTAGGCTTCCCGCCGTTGCGGTCTAACGTCGTGCCGTTGGCGATGAAAACGTCGTTGAAACCATCCCCGTCGAAGTCGAAGATGGCCACGCCGTTGCCGGTGCTCTCGAGCAGGTAGTCCTTGCTCTCCCGGCCGCCAAAGGTGTTGGGCAGGCTCAGGCCCGAGGGGGCCGCGGCGTCGGCGAAGTGGATTGGAAGGTCGAGGGAGCCAAGCGCCGCAACCAGCGCCAGCGCGGCCCAGCCTGTGCGGAAGCCGATCCGGATCACTCGATCCAGTGTAGCGGAGCCGCGGATGCAAGGCTTCATGACCGGGTCAAGGGTATGAGCCGTCAAAAGACGACGATCAGGCCGTTAGACGAGCTGGGCCGCGAGATCGCCGTCTGGGAGGACAACCCCGAGCAACGCTACTTCCGCGAGGAGCTGCATGAGATCCTGGAAAAGCCATCGGCGGGCTGCCGGCATCCTACCGTTCCGTGTTCCTGTTGCGCGACGTGGAAGATCTCTCGATTGAGGAGACCGCCGGGACGCTGGGCCTGTCGGTGGCGGCGGCGGGGCGCAGAGAGCCGTAGCGCAGTGGAAAGAGACACGACGGCTGAACATCGTCAACGCGCGGCGCCCTATGAGCGCCGCGCGAGATGCTCTCGATCGGCGGAAGGCCGAAACCTTCCTGTGACCTCTTCCTGGAGCATGCTCGTAAGCGGAAGTAACACCTGACCGGACCTAAGTCCGGCCTGACGACGATTGCCGGCCGGCAAAAACTCATCGCGGCAGCCTCAAGGGGCGAGGCTGCCTCTTCCCACTTTCAGATTATCAGGCGTGTCAAGAGGTTTTGTGGAAAACTATTCGTAATGTGTTGAAAAGAGGCGGAAGATAGTGCTGTGAATGGCCGGACCGTCATATCTTGTCCATGCGTTCCCTCATTCTGAAAGAATCGCACAGGCGTGAATCCAGTTCACGCCATGTGCTGGCGGAGGACTTTGTTTCCTGCGCCATCTGAATGGCCTCTGAAATGCAGTCGCGTCGTCTCGTAACAGTATTTGTTA
>JACOSH010000459.1 GCA_016178945.1 Acidobacteriota bacterium | reverse complement strand
GCGCTCCCCACATAGGTCAGGGCAGCCACGTGCTGGGAATCGTCCTCGACATGGAGAGCGTAGATCATTGCCAGCAAGGCCATGAGCGAAAAGACATAGGAAAAGACCAGGCTCAAGCGGTCCACGCGGCCGAACACGAGGTCTTGCCCACGGAAGCTCGTCACTCCGTAGATTCCAGGGGTCATGAGCAAGCAATCCATCAGGGCCGCGGCAGGCAGTATGAGCATCGCCGCGCGCTTGATCCGGCCTTTGAGCAACGGCACGAGCCAGGCGCCCAGGATGAGCAAGAGCCCTGGGTTCACCCACTCAACGGTCATAGTGGTCCTCGCGACGCATGAGCCACAGCTTACCGATGAGTTTTGACACGACGATGATCGCCACGCAGGAAATGAACCCGTAGAGCGAGCCCCAGGCAGGAAAGTCCTCGAACGAGAAATGGGATTCACCGCCGCGGTGAACACGCGGCAGAACGATTTCAGACACAGCCACAACGGCCAGGACGGCGTAAAACCAGCGCTTGATCCGTGCGAAGCGGACGGGATCTTCCAGAAGTCTCCGCAAGAAGTTCACGGCATGATCCTTCCTGCCAGCCCCAGGACAAGGCCAGGATAGAGGCCCAATAGAAGACTTGCGGCAGCGCTGATCGACAGGGGCGCGACGATCCAGGGCACCTCGCGCACTGCCTCGTGAGCGGGCGGCTCCTTCTCGCATTCGAAGTAGGCCTTGTACACAATCTGGCCGAGGTAGGCCGCGCCGAGGAGCGAGCTGACCAGAAGTACACCTAACAAGGTCAGGCTCTGGCGGTCCACCGCGCCCAGTGCGAGATACCACTTGGAGACGAACCCGCTGGTGAGGGGAATGCCCACTATGCTCAGGGAGGAAAGCGCAAACGCTGCCATGGTCCACGGCATGCTCTTGGCCAGGCCGGACATCTGGCTGATTTCGGTCTTGTGCGTGGATACGTAAATCGAGCCGGCGCAAAAGAAGAGAGTGATCTTCGACACGGCGTGGTTGGTGATATGGGCGATCCCGCCCAGCACGCCGCTCGTGTTCAAGAGCGCCGCTCCCAGGATGATGTAGGAGAGCTGGCTCACCGTGGAGAAGGCCAGCCTCGCTTTGAGGTTGTCCTGGCCGAGCGCCAGGAGCGATCCGGCCAGGATGGTTACCGAGGCGGCTATCAAGGCCAGTTGGTCCGCGCCAAGCTCGCGCATGGCATGAGGACCGAAGACGAAGAGAAAAACGCGAAGCGTGGAGAAGACTCCGGTCTTGACCACCGCCACCGCATGCAGCAATGCGCTCACCGGCGTGGGAGCCACCATGGCGGCCGGCAGCCAACTGTGCAGGGGCATGAGCGCGTTCTTGGCGAATCCGAACAGGAAGAGGGCGAAGATCGTCAATAACAGCAAGGGCTGCTGGGCGAGCTGCCCGGCCGGGAGGATCCCGCCATTGCGAAACTCCAGGGTTCCCGCCACGTTGTAGGTCAGAATAATGGCGGCCAACAGAAACACCTTGGCGGCTCCCAGAAGATAGATGACGTACTTGCGGGCGCCTGCCCTGACCTCGGCTGTCTCCTTGTGACCAACAAGCGGATAGGTCACCAGGGTCAAGGCTTCATAGAACAGAAACAGTGTGAACAGGTTTGCCGAGAAGGCCACACCGAGGGTGGCGGAAAGGGCCAGGGCGAAACAGGAAAAGTAACGCGTTTGCGCGTGCTCTTTGAGAGAACGCATGTAGCCGATCGAGTAGAACGAGGTCAAGATCCAGAGCAGCGATGCCCCCAAGGCAAAGAGGAGGCCGAAGGCATCCACGCGAAAGGCCAGGTCGATGCCTGGGAGAATCCGGAAGAGCACGCATTCCGGCATGCGGCCGGCCAGGACGTTCGGGATCATGGAGGCTACCAGAGCGAACATCCCGACACCGGCCGCAATGGACCAGAACTCTCTCAGATTCGCGCGACGCTCTCCCGTCGACGCGATGAGGAGTGCGCCCAAGGCCGGAACCAGCACGGCGAGCAGCGGGATGACCGAAAACATCACCATTTGAGTTTGGTCAGGTCCGCCACGCCGGCCCCTGGCTTGTTACGGTTCAGGGCGATCACCAGCCCCAGCCCGACCCCGACCTCCGCGGCGGCCACTGCGATCACGAAAAGAGCCAGGATCTGGCCACGCAACTCGTCGAAGTGCCGGCTGAGGCCGGCCAGACTGAGGTTCACGGCATTGAGCATGACCTCAATCGAAATGAGCATCAGGATGATGTTGCGCCGGGCCAGGAAGCCGAACACTCCGATCCCAAAGAGGACAGCGCTCAATCCCAGAACGGCGCCCACTGGCACAATCATGGTCCTGCCGCCCTCCTCCTGGCGAGGACGACGGCGCCGACGATGGCCGCCAGGAGCAACAGGGAGGCCATCTCGAAGGGCAACGCGAACGGACCGAAGAGCGCCATGCCGATCGCCGAAAGGCCCCCGCGAGGCGGACCCTCGGCTGCCAGGCGTGTTGCGGCGGGTGCGACGCCGGTTCCAGCGCGGACGAGCCAGGCCAAGGCCGCGAAGCAGAGCCCTACGGCGGCGGCGAGCGGCCAATGCTTGCCGAACCGCGGCCGAGCCTCCTCGTCAGGCAGGTCGAGCAGCATCACCACAAAGATGTAGAAGATCAAGATGGCGCCGGCATACACAATGACCTGCACGGCTGCCAGGAACTCCGCGCCCAGCAGCAGAAATATGCCCGCCACGTGCAGGAAGAGCGTCAATACCCAGAGCATGCTGTGGACGGGGTTTTTCCGCGTAACGGCCAGGAGCGCGCTCGCAACACTGGCGGCCGCCATGTAATAGAAGGCTGCGGTAAACAAGGTGTCTTCCGATCACCCAACCCGGGTACCGTCTTGGCGTTGTCAACGCCCCCTTGTGACCTTCCTGGTAGTCCAAGCTGAAAATGACATATTGCACGAAAAGGCGCTGGGAAGCAAGCATTGGGGGTCGAGGGCGTTCTCTTTCGTGATCTTCCCCCTTGACGGCGCAGTGCGGCATCCGTAGACTTAACTGAGCAAGGCAGGTCTCTTTCCATGAAGCGGGTCTGCGATCTCCTCGGCGACAAGGGCCGGCAGGTCTGGTCCTTGCCCCCTGACGCGACTGTCTACGAGGCCATCGATCAGATGGCACAGAAGGGGGTAGGGGCGTTGCTGGTCATGGAGGGCGAGCGGCTCGCCGGAATCGTCTCGGAGCGCGACTACGCTCGCAAGGTGATTCTCAAGGGAAAGGCGTCGCGGGAGATTCAGGTCCGCGAGATCATGTCCCATCCGGTCATCGTCATCCCTCCCGAGCTGACCGTCGAACAAACGATGGCCCTCATGACCGACAAGCGCGTCCGGCACCTGCCGGTGGTGGTCGGGGAGACCGTCGTGGGTGTAATCTCGATCGGCGACGTGGTGCGGGCCATCATCGACGAGAAGAAAGTCTATATACAGCAATTGACGACCTTCATCACCGGCGGCTAGACGAGCCGAGGAAATTGGTCCGTCCGCGGCGAGCCACATGATTCCCGCTCTCACCGATACTCATTGTAGTTCGTACCTTGGTAGCGGAATACAACCTTGCCAGACTTGTCTATGTAACCATAGTTGTCTTTTCCAAGAGCCACGTGCGCGAGTCCTTGGACGAAGGAAGAGGCATCCTTCCAGCCGGCGAGGACTCGCTTGCCGGATCTGTCCACGTAGCCGCCGTCCACCTTCGCGACCCCGTCGGAGAAGTCGCCGGCGCTTGCGAAATCGAACGGAATCACCACGGCGCCCGTAGGGTCGATGTAGCCCCACGTCGAGTTGGACTTCACCGCGGCGAGTCCCTCGGAAAAGGCCGTTGCTTCATTAAATCGAGGCTCAATCACCAGGCGGCCAGCCGGGTCGATGTAGCCCCATTTATCCTGGCTGCGCACCGCGGCGAGTCCTTCGGAGAAGTCCTGGGTTGCGTCGAACTCAAACCGCAGGGCGCCCGTCCTGTCGATGAAGCCCTCGCGGCAACGCGTGGTGATGAAGGTCGGCACGCCACCGCAGCTCGTGGCCGCCGGCACCGAAGGAGGAGGCTGACGCGAGCCACCATTCGATTCGATATAGCATTGCCCGTCGAGTACTACGCGCGCCAAGCCACCATGGAAATCACCTCCGACGGCGAACAGAAACGGGATGACCACGCTCCCTGAGCGATCGATATACCCCAGCTTGCCGATGCTTTGGTATCCGGTCACTCTCACAGCCGCAAGGCCCTCGGAAAAGCGCTCGGCAGTACTAACCGTGGCCGGAAGGCGAATGACCTCGTTACCCTTCTTGTCGACGTAGCCCATCGCGAAATGATGCTCGACCAATTGGTGAGTGACCGCCGCTAAGCCCTCGGAGAAATGGTGGACTCGCCAGTAATCCGGCTTGACGACCCATGTCCCCTTCTCATCGATGAAGCCCCAGTGATGGGTCGCCCCTTGCGCCGGCGACAGGCCTTCAACGAAGTCCTCCTCAGCGAACCAGCCAGGTTCGAAACCGGGCCGGATTACCACCTTGCCCCTGGCGTCAATAAAACCGGCCTTCCCGTTCTGCTCGAAGCGGAACAGCGGCATGCGGGAAACGCGGCGCTTGGAATACACAACTTTCCGGAAGGACATGCTGCACGGAAACGACAAGTGTATTATTGCCGCCGCAATAACGATCATTCGCCGCACCATTCACACCTCCAAGAGCGGGTGAACCCGGGTGATTCCGTCTGCTATTATACCCGCCGCAGTTCCCCGCGTGTGCCAGGCCCCGCGCGGGTGCTTGACCGTTTTGGGATCGAGCGTTGGTCCCCTCTGCAACCGCTTGCTTACGCGCACGGCTCTGTGAGTGCCCTATGGCAGCGGCTCCAGGTCGATCTTGCGGAAGTAGATTTCGGCGCCTTCGGACTGAAACAACAGCTTGCCTTCCGTCAGCGAGCAGTCGAAGGCCTCGTTGACGAGCTTGCCGTTGACAAAGTACGTGAGCCGGTCCTTGTCCACAATGGCCTCCAGGCGAGTCCAACCCTGTCCGGGGGTGTCCAGGTCGGCCGGACCGCGGAATCCGATTTGGTCCACCCAATCTTCGCTGCGTCCCCACCAGTTGATGCGTCCAGTCGAATACACTCCGGCCTGGCCCTTCGCGTCGAAGACGGTTTCGCCGTCGCGGTCTTTGCGGGTCGCGGCTTTCAGGCTTGGGCGCAGCATCTCTCCGTTATCGGCGTATCCACCAACCAGAATGATATCGCCCACGCCGCCTTCGATGACCTGAAATTCGACGGATCGCATCCAGGGACCGTTAAAATCCTTGGCATAGTTGCCGGGACGACCCTGCGCGTGCAGAAGCACGCCGCTATCGCGCGCCCGGTCCTTGCGGTTGCCCCAGGTCACCGGGCCCCATCGATATTCCACCACCAGCTTGTAATCGCGATACGCCGATTTGGTGATGATCCCGCCATAATGCTGGCCGCTGATGCGGATGGCGGGAGCGCCGTCGATGCGGTCCACCACGGTGAAGACGCGATCGGGATCGGCCTGATGATGGTCGACCTGCCAGTAGTCGAAGTTGTCGAGCGTTTTGCCGTCAAACAAGTGGATCGTCTGCTCGGGCCTGATGGCGGCAGACTGGCTCCACACCGGCGCCCAAGACGCCAGAACCAGCACGCAGCTTAGAATGGAGATCACTCGCACGTTCCAACCCCTTTCAATCGGACTTCCGCCGCGCGGCGACGCCGGCCAGCATTTCTTCCTTCGGAATGGCGATTTGCGCGCTCAGGTACCGCATGGGATAGTCTCATGACATCATACGCCGTCGCCCTCAGCGCCAACCATGCCCTCGAAGGATCGAGGTAGATTGGTTCCTGGAGATCCATGGAAAGCCGCTTCCTTTGCAGCCTCTGCCTCGTGACGCCACTCCTGGCGCTGGACGCCGATCTGGTCATCCTCAACGCCCGGGTCCGCACGCTGGATCCGCGGCGGCCCGCCGCGGAAGCCGTGGCGATACTTGGCAACCGGATCGTGGCGGTGGGATCGAGCGCCGAGATTCGCCCATTGGCCGGGCCGCGCACCCAGTCAGTCGACGCAGGCGGGCGGCGGGTGCTTCCCGGCTTCAACGATTCGCACGTGCACTTCCTGTCAGGCGGATTCCAGCTTTCGAGCGTCGACCTGCGCGACGCCGCTACACCACAGGAGTTCGCGGCCCGCATCCGCCGTTTCGCTGAGAAAACGCCGCCGGGACGCTGGATCACGGGCGGCGACTGGGACCACGAGCGCTGGACCGGCGGCCCGCTTCCCACCAAAGAGCTGATCGACGCGCTCACGCCTCGCCATCCGGTGTGGGTGCGCCGCCTGGACGGCCACATGGCGCTGGCCAACAGCCTGGTATTGAAGCTGGCCGGCGTCACGCGGGACACTCAGGATCCGCCCGGCGGCCTGATCGTCCGCGATCCCCGGACCGGCGAGCCGACCGGCGTCCTCAAGGACGCCGCCATGGGCCTTGTCGAGAAGGTGCGCCCCGGCTACAGCTTTGAAGAGAAGCTCGCGGCCGCCCTGGCCGCCACTGAGTATGCCGCGCGCATGGGCGTGTCGAGCGTGCAGGACTTGTCGGCCGGCGTGGACGTGGGCGTCTACCAAACCCTGCTCGGGCGCGGCGAGTTGAAGACTCGCATCTACGCGGTGTCTCCTCTGCCCGCCTGGGATCGGCTGGCGCGCACGGGGGTGCGGGCCGCGTTCGGCGGCGCCATGCTGCGCATCGGCGGACTGAAGGGCTTCGCCGACGGCAGTCTCGGCTCGACCACCGCGCTGTTCTTCGACTCCTACAACGATGCGCCCCACTCGAGCGGGCTGCCGTCGGACCAGATGCTTCCGGAAGGCGCCATGCTGGAGCGCGTGCGCGGCGCGGACCGCGCCGGGCTGCAGGTGATGATCCACGCCATCGGAGACAAGGCGAACGATCAGATCCTGTCGCTGTTCGAGACGGCGATCCGGGAGAACGGCGACCGCGACCGCCGCTTCCGCATCGAGCATGCGCAGCACCTCCGCGCGCGCGACATCCCCCGATTTGCGGCCGCGCGCGTGATCGCTTCCATGCAGCCCTATCACGCGATCGACGACGGCCGGTGGGCCGAGAAGCGAATCGGTCGCGAGCGCGCCCGCTTCACCTACGCCTTCCGCTCGCTGCTCGACGCCGGAGTGACGCTGGCTTTCGGCTCGGATTGGACGGTGGCGCCGCTCAATCCGCTGCTGGGGATCGCCGGCGCGGCGGGCCGGCAGACCCTGGATGGCCGCAACCCCGGCGGCTGGATTCCCGAACAGAAGATCACGGTGGAGGAGGCCGTGCGCGCCTACACCCTGGGCTCGGCCTTCGCCGAATTCTCCGGCGGCGAAAAAGGAACCCTCGCACCGGGCATGCTGGCCGACCTGGTGATGCTTTCGCGCGACATCTTCGGCCTGCCGCCGGCCGAGATCGCCGCAACCCAGGTTCTGCTGACAGTGGTCGACGGCAAGATCGCATACAAAGCTGTCAGCGAACAGCGGTCAGCGCTCAGGCGCAACCCCTGGCCTAGAGTGGGGCAAGGTACGGCGACTGATCGCTGACGCCTGATCGCCGGCGGCTGACCGCTGTGAACCGTCAGGCCGACTTGATCCAGGCGTGGCGGGGATCGTCGCTCCAGGCGCCGTAGGTGCGGCCTTCGCCTGCCAGCACCCAGGTGTAGTTGAGCGCGTATCCCGGACAAGCCACCACCGGGTGGAAGCCCCTCGGGATAAGGACCGTGTCGCCGTGCTCCACCGGGTAGGCGTGATCAAAGGGGTCGGGATCCGACGGGTCCGTGTAGACTCGCATGAAGCCGAAGCCCTGGCGGGGCTCGACCTGGAAGTAGTAGACCTCTTCCATGGGCACTTCGGACGGCGGCGCGAAGCGGTCGTGCTTATGGGGAGGACAGCTCGACCAACCGCCGGGCCGGTTCACGGTCTCACCGGCGATCAGGTGCGCCGCGTCGATATTATCCGCGATGTGCGTGTAGACCGTGCGCGTCCAGTTGTCTTTGCCGACGCTCTTTTCGATGGCTTGCGCGGCTCCGACAAGGGCCGGCGCGATTCCAGGCTTGCCGAGCGCTCCGGCGACACTGACGCGCGCGCCGCCGTTGGCGCAGGCCAGTTTCACGCGCGATTCCGCCGGCACGTAGACCATGGGATGGGCGCTCGAAATCGACGCGCGCGCCGGAACATCCGCCGTCCACCGGCCTTGCGCGGATTCCACTTCCACCCGAACCGGTCCGGTGTAGAAGTCCAGCGAAAGCTCTTCGACGCCGCTTTCGAAGGCGTACTCCCGCAGGTTGCCGCCCAATTCCACGATCGTGAACGAGAGGTACTTCAACCCCTTGCCCCGCTCAACAATGGGATAGGCTCCGGGCGCTTCGCCCGGCGATTTGATGTGCAGCCTCATGGCTTCCAAGCTATCATAAGTAGCTGCCGGCGATGCCGCTTCCCCGTCTCTATCCGATCCTCGACACCGCATCCCTGGCGGCGAAGGCACTGGCGCTGGAGCCCGCCGCCCGGGCGCTGATCGCCGGCGGCGCGGGCATCTTGCAGCTTCGTCATAAAGGACACTGGAGCCGCGGCCTGTTCGAGGAGGCTTCGCGCATCCGGCGCTTGTGCCGCGAGGCCGGCGTCACTCTGGTGATCAACGATCGGGCCGACTTCGCGCTGCTGCTCGACGCCGGGTTGCATGTCGGCCAGGACGATCTGCCGGCGCAAGATGCGCGGCGCCTGCTCGGCGGCCAGCACCTGCTAGGTTATTCCACGCACAACGCCGGCCAAGTGCGCGCGGGCGACGCCGAGCCGGCCGACTACCTGGCGCTGGGGCCGATTTTCTCAACTGGCTCCAAGCCGAATCCCGACCCAGTGGTCGGCCTGGAGCGCCTGCGGCAGTGGCGCAGCCTCACGCAAAAACCGTTGGTGGCCATCGGGGGCATCACGCGCCGGACGGCACGCGCGGTGGTCCAGGCCGGCGCCGATTCGGTGGCCGTCATCGGCGACCTGCTGCCGGAACCCTGCACGGAGGACGCCGTGCGCGAACGGATGGAACAATGGCGACAACTTCTCAGTCAGTGAAGCCGGGGCTGGTGCAAGGCTTGGGCCTGGTGGACTCGACCATGCTGGTGGTGGGCTCCATGATCGGCTCGGGCATCTTCATCGTCTCGTCGGACATCTCGCGCCAAGTGGGCTCGCCGGGGCTGCTCATCCTGGTGTGGCTGCTGGCCGCCGGGCTCACCATTACGGCGGCGCTGTGCTACGGCGAGCTGGCGGCAGCCATGCCGCAGGCCGGCGGACAGTACGTCTATCTGCGGGAGGCGTTCGGCCCGCTGAGCGGCTTTCTGTTCGGCTGGACCATGTTCATGGTGATCCAGACCGGCACGATCGCCGCGGTCGCCGTGGCGTTCGCCAAGTACAGCGGGGTCTTCCTGCCTTTTGTTTCCGCGGAGAACTACCTCATCGGCTCGGGCAAGCTCGGGATCAGCACCCAACAGGCCCTGGCGATTGCGATCGTGGTGTTTCTGACCTGGGTCAACTCGCGCGGCATCCGCACCGGCGCCATGGTCCAGAACATCTTCACGTTCGCCAAGACGGCCGCGCTGCTGGGCCTGGTTGTCTGCGGCTTCCTGGTGGGGCGCAATCCACCGGCGGTGGAGCAGAACTTCACGGATTTCTGGCGCAACACCAGCTTGTCGTTCGACTGCGTGCGGGCGGTGGGCGTGGCTATGGTCGGGGCGCTGTTCGCCTCCGACGCCTGGAACAACGTGACCTTCACGGCGGGCGAGGTAAAGAATCCCCGGCGCAATCTGCCGCTGTCGCTGGCGCTGGGCGTGGGGATCGTCTCGGCGCTATACCTGGCCGCCAATTTCGTGTACATCAGCGTGCTGCCGCTGGAGGCCATCCAGAAAGCCGCCGAGGATCGCGTGGCAACGGCGGCGGCATCGGTGATGTTCGGCCCGGTGGCCGTGCAGCTCATGGCCGCCGCCATCATGATCTCGACGTTCGGCTGCGCCAACGGCCTCACCCTCTCCGGCGCGCGCGTCTATTACGCCATGGCGCTGGACGGCCTGTTCTTCCGCCGCGCCGCCGCGCTGGACCCCAAGCACGGCTCGCCGGTGTTCGCCCTGGCGATCCAGTGCCTGTGGACCTCGGTCCTCACCTTGAGCGGCCGCTACAACGACTTGCTGGACTATGTTATCTTTGCAGTCTTGCTTTTCTACATGCTGACCATCGCCGGAATCTTCGTCCTGCGGCGCAAGCGGCCCGACATGGAGCGGCCCTACCGGGCCATCGGCTACCCTGTGCTGCCGGCTGTCTACATAGCGGTGGCCGGCCTCATCGAGGTCCTGTTGCTGGCGTACAAACCGAACTACACCTGGCCGGGCCTGATCGTGGTCCTGCTGGGCGTGCCGGTCTACTTTTTCTGGCGGAAGAAAGAGGTGCTCTCGTGAGTTTGTTCCAGACCAAGTCCCTGGACCGCATTATGGCGGAATCGCAAAGCGGGGAGCACACGCTGAAGCGCACGCTCGGTCCGGGCAATCTGATCGCCCTGGGAATCGGAGCGATCATCGGCGCCGGCCTGTTTTCGCTCACCGGCTTGGCCGCCGCACAAAATGCCGGTCCGGCGGTGGCGCTCTCGATGGTGGTGGCGGCGATCGGCTGTGCCTTCGCCGGACTCTGCTACAGCGAGTTCTCCTGCATGATTCCGGTCGCGGGCAGCGCCTACACCTATGCGTACACCACGCTGGGCGAATGGCTGGCCTGGATCATCGGTTGGGACCTGGTGCTGGAGTACGCCGTGGGCGCGGCCACCGTGTCGATCAGTTGGTCCGGCTACGTGGTGTCGCTTCTGCACGACTTCGGCATCGACCTGCCGGCCCAATTCCTGGCCGGGCCCTTCGAGGCGGTCAAGCTGCCGGATGGGCGCATGCTGCAAGGCATCGTCAATCTGCCCGCCATGTTTATCATCGCCTGCGTTTCCCTGCTGTTGATTGTGGGAATTCAAGAGTCGGCGCGCACCAACGCAGTGATCGTGGTGATCAAGCTGACGGTGGTGGTGGTTTTCATCGGCCTCGGCTGGATGTACATCAACAGGGCCAACTACACGCCGTTCATCCCGGAGAACGAGGGGGTCTTCGGCAAGTTCGGATTCAGCGGCATCATGGCCGGCGCCGGAACCATCTTTTTTGCGTACCTCGGATTCGACGCCGTCTCCACCGCCGCCCAGGAGGCGAAGAACCCGCAGAAGGACATGCCCATCGGCATCATTGGGTCGCTGGCCATC
>JACOSH010000458.1 GCA_016178945.1 Acidobacteriota bacterium | reverse complement strand
GCGGGTCAAGCGGCAGGGCACGGTCTCGATTCTGCTGGTGGAGCAGTACCTGGAATTCGCCTGGCGCCTGGCGGACTTCTACTACATCATGGAGAAGGGCGCCATCGTGGCGCAGGGGACCACCCAGGAGCTGAGCGAGGAAGTCGCCCACCGGCATCTGGCGATTTAGTAAAATCGAGATGGAGGAATGGCCGAGCGGTCGAAGGCGGCGGTCTTGAAAACCGTTAGTGGGGTAACTCACTCGGGGGTTCGAATCCCTCTTCCTCCGCCAGATCTCAATCGTCACACCGGTTGAAGCCCCCGACGACCTCACGGACAGACCCATCGCCCGCGCGTATACAATGGTGGGCAGCGGGTCATGGCAAATGAGATCATCCCATACTTGGAAATGTGCGCTCGGGAAGCATTGAGCCTGCAGCGTGGGATGAACTTCGATCTAGGCAGGGGCTACTCGGTGATTCTGATGTCCTTGCGTCCGAACGCGCCCTACCGTGATCGGCTCGACGACGACGGCTCCACGCTGACCTATGAGGGCCACGATTCGCCGCGGAGTGAAGCCACGCCGAATCCAAAGGAGGTCGATCAGCCTGAACGTACGCCGTCTGGGTCACTGACGCAGAACGGCAAGTTCTTCGCGGCTGCAGCCGCTTATAAGCGTGGCGAGGCCAATCCGCAGCTCGTCAAGGTGTATGAGAAGATCCACCAGGGCATCTGGTCGTACAACGGCACGTTTCGTCTGGTGGATTCTTGGCGGGAGCGCGACTGGAAGCGCATGGTATTCAAGTTCAAGTTGGTCGTGGCCGAGGACGCCGAGACTTCCGCAAACTGGCCAACGGAGGGATCCGAGCGGCGCCGACTCATACCCACTCCAATTAAGGTCGAGGTGTGGAAGCGAGACCGAGGTCGGTGCGTGATGTGTGGCGCCGCCGATGAACTGCACTTCGACCACGTATTACCCTATTCCAGGGGCGGAACATCGGTCACGGCCGAGAACGTCCAATTGCTATGCGCCCGACATAATCTTTCTAAGGGCGCCAAAATCGTCTGAGCGACGCACTTTCCGTGCCGCAGCCACGGCTCGGTCCACCGCGCCAATGACTATGCCATACTAGCCGGGATGGCGGTTGCCCCGCCACCTTTCGCTCGAATGGCGGACGCACCCGAGACCCACGCGCTTCCCGAGAACGCTTACACGCCTCTGCCGCCGGGGGTCTTGTATCAGCCGGTGGTGCCAGCCGGGGCGGCGCAGCCTGAGCTGACCGGGCGCTCGGTGGGATGGGGTTTCGTGCTGTGCCTCGTCTTCACGGTGGCCTCGGCCTATTCGGGGCTGAAGGTGGGGCAGGTGATGGAGGCGGCCATCCCGATCTCGATTCTGGCGATCGGACTGGCCCGCGTCTACCCGCGGCGCTCCAGCCTGCTCGAGAACGTGATCATCACCGGAGTCGGCGGGGTCTCCGGGGCGCTGGTGGCGGGCGCCATCTTCACCTTGCCCGCGCTCTACATCCTGAAGCTCGACCCACACCCGGTCCAGACCGTCCTGATCTGTCTGACCGGCGGCTGCCTGGGCGTGCTGTTCCTGATCCCGCTGCGCCGCTATTTCGTGCGCGATATGCACGGCCAGCTCCCCTATCCGGAAGCCACCGCCATCACCGAGGTGTTGGTGACGGGCGAGAAGGGAGGCTCGCAGGCCAAACTGCTGCTCCAGGCCACGGCCATCGCCGGAGTGTACGACTTCTTCGTCACCACCTTCCACGTGTGGAAGGAGTACGTCGACTTCCAGTTCATCCCCGTGGTCCGGGAGCTGGCCGAGCGGGCGAAAGTGGTGGTCAGCTTCGACGCCATCGGGTTCATCCTGGGACTGGGTTACGTGATGGGGCTGCGCAGCTCGATGATCCTGTGCGCCGGCGGCGTGCTGTCCAATTTCGTACTGGCGCCGCTGATCTGGATGATCGGCAGCCACCTGCCCGACGCCGTGTATCCGGCCCAGATACCCATCGCCAAAATGACCGCCGCCCAGATCTTCCGCGGCTACGTGCGATTCGTCGGAGTGGGGGCGATCGCGACCGCGGGCATCTTCGGAATCCTCAAGTCCATGCGGATCGTGGCCGGCTCGTTCGGCATCGCGCTGCGCGCCTTCCGCCACGGCGAGCGGCCCGGCGAGGAGCGCACCGACCGGGATATCCCGGTGATGTCGATCCTGGCCGGCGTCGCGCTCAGCGCCCTGGCCGTGGGGGTCTTCCTGGGAACGCTCTCGGGCTCGCCGGCGGTGCTGGCGGCGGGCCTGGCGCTGACGCTGCTGTTCTCGTTCTTTTTCACCTCGGTGGCGGCCAACGCCATCGCCACCACGGCGCGGAATCCGGTATCCGGCATGACCATGCTGACCATCATCATCTCGTCGGTGGTGCTGCTGCGCTTCGGAGTGTCGGGGACCACCGGCATGTTCTTCGTGATGGCCATCGCCGGAATGGTGTGCACGGCGCTGTCGGTCTCGGGCCAGACCATCACGGACCTGAAGGCGGGCTACTGGCTGGGCTCCACGCCGGCGGCGCAGGAGAAGGTGAAGTTCCTGGGGGTGATCGGCGCGTCGCTGGCGGCCGGGTTGACCATCGTGCTGCTGGCGCAAGCGTTCCAGTTCGGCGAGGCGGCGCCCGGGGATTCGCGCGCGGTGCTGCCCTCGCCGCAGGCCTCCATCATGAAGGCGCTGGTGGAGGGGTTCATGAGCCGGCAGCCGGTGGCCTACATTCTGTTCGGCGCGGGCGCGCCCATTGCGGTCATCATGGAGATGCTGGGCGTGCCGGCCCTGATCTTCGCGCTGGGGATGTACCTGCCGCTGGAGCTGAACACGCCGGCGCTGGTGGGCGGGTTCCGGGCGCACTGGCTGGGCAAGCGGTCCGAGAAGACCGGCGGGCGGCCGGGGGCGCGCATCCGCGAGCGCGGCGTGATCATCGCCTCGGGTCTGATGGCTGGCGGCGCGCTGGGCGGGGTATTCGGGGCCGGACTCCGGTTGGTACCCGGCTATGCGGAAGAGCGCATTCAGACGCCGTTCTATGACAACGAACCCGTCTCGCAGCTCGTCTCGGCGGCGTTGTTCGCGGCGCTGTGCCTCTACCTCTGGTTCGGAGCGCAGCAGCGGGAAAAGGAGGAAGCATGGGCGCGGATTTCCGGCAGCATGTGGGGGATGCGATTCTGGGGATCGACACGCTGTGGGGCGGCGACGTGATGTGCCCCTCCGGTACGGGCCGCTTCATCGCCGATTCCTGGTTCTCCGATGAGCCGCTGCCGGCGGCCTACACGCATCCGGCGGCGGCGAAGGTGCGGGAGTCGGGCGGCGTGTCGGCCAAGTCGCCGGACCGGGCAGCGATCCGGGCGTATCTGGATGCGGTGGACGTGCACGGCGCGATTCGCGGTCTGGCCGGCGAGGGCCGGGCGCTGGGCGGATTGCGCGGCGAGTACGTCGGCGGCCTGGCGTTGTGCTTTGAAACCATGTGGGACCTGGTGATGGAACTGCTCGGCCAGGGCGATCCGGTACCTTACGAGCGATGCGTGCAGGCCTCCACCGGCGCCGCGCCATCGCCCTCGCGGCCCGAGGAGAAGCGGGAGCGGCTGGCGGAGCTGCTGGCCCGGGCAGGCCACGCCTCGCGGAGTCGCGAGGAACTGGCGGCGGCGGTGGCGGCCTGGCGGCAGGCGCGCAAGATTCCCATGGCGTCCGTGCGCGCTCTGGGGGCGGCGGTGATCGCGGAGTTCGACGCGTTGAGCGTGCGAAACCTGCTGCCGCACCTTCCGCCGGAGCTGCACCCGGTCCCGCGCGCCAACATCCGGTTCCTGCCCATCCGGGACGCGTGGTTCTCCGGGTCGATGAACTATCTGGGGCGCGCGCGGCGCCCGGATGGCGCGCCGGAGTACGAGGCCACCTACGAGATCAACGCCTCGCTGGAGATCTCCGTGCCGGAGTTCCAGCAGTTGGTCAGCCACGAGGTCGCGCCCGGCCACGTGACTACCTTCGCCTACTTGCAGAACCTCTATGTCCGCGGCCTAGCCGGATTCGAGGCCAGCGTCCTGACCATGAACACGCGGCCCGCCGCGCTGTTCGAGGGGATCGCCAACAACGCCATCCTGATTGCTCATGGGGTCATGGAAGTGGACCAGTTGCCGGACGAGGACCTGCAGATCGGCGTGCTCCTGGCCCTGCTGCAGGACGACGCCAAGAACCAGTCTTCCTATCTGACCTGGAAGGAGGGGCTGCCCCAGGAAGAGGTAGCGGCGGTCCTGCAGCGCGACTTCCTGGTCACGGCCGAGCGAGCCGACAAGCTTTCGGGGGCCTGGGGGCGCCATCCGCTGCTGGGCCGGATGTACCTGCCGGCCTACCGCTCCGGGACCGAGCGGGTGGCGGAGCTGCGGCATCGCTATCCGGCCGGAAAGCTGCTTCCGGCGTTGTATGGGTGCTCGGGGCTGGTGGATGTGTGCACGATCGAAGCAACCCTTGGTGGTTAACACCGATAACTAGGGGGAGGAGTTACACAGCAATGATAATGAAAATCAGATCCATTCAGCCTTCCCTGGTTCGCTCCATCAGCCCCTTCGAGCACCTGGGAGTCATCGCTCAGCAGCAGCAGCCGCAACCCGTCAGGACCCGGCCGCAGCATGACTGGCAGACCCTGAACCCGCAACCCCTGCCGCCCAAGCGGCTCAAGACGCTGCTCAACGCCACGCGGCGTCACTGGTCGGACTTGAATCCGCAACCGCTGCCGCCCAAGGCGTTCCGGTTGGTAGGCGATGGCCGGCTGAACTGGGCGACGTTGAACCCGCAACCGCTGCCCCCGAAGCCGGGTCCCGATCCGGACCCAACCTTCCAATCGATCTTCAATAACCGCGCGAGCTGGGCGGCGCTGAATCCGCAACCGCTGCCCCCGAGGCCCGGTCCCGATCCGGCCCCGATCTACCGCGCCCGGATCTGGTAACCCCGCGGGCCGGCTCAGCCCGGCATCAGTTCGCACAGGGGCCGGACGATCCGGCCCCATTCCTCTTTCGCCCAACCAGGCAACTATTGGCACAGGTGTCCGATAACTAGGGTGAGGATAAGAAAGAGGAAAACAAAATGATGACGATCCAAACCATTCAGCCTTCTCTGGTTCGCTCGGTGAGTCCTTTCGAGCATCTGGGCATTGTGGCCCGGGTTCAGGAGCCCCCCAAGCAGGTTCGGACCGCCTTCCAGGGCCCCCAGTACGACTGGCAGACGATCAATCCCCAACCGCTGCCCCCCAAGCAGCTCCAGATGTTGCTCAATGTCACCCGGCGCCTGACTCCCCAACCGCTGCCTTCCAAGCCGGCCGCCTCGGCCCTGATGTACAGGGCGCGGGTCCGGTAAGCTACCGGTTGATAACCGGACGCAAGGGCCGGATGTAGATGTTCCTGAAGGCCACCGCCCCGTGATCCCCTTGCAGCATAATAGGGTTGACGGCCGCTTCCGGCAGGTTCAGATGAGCCCGTGTAGGGCCTTCCAGCTCCACCTTGTCCTGCACCGACAGCCCGTTGTACAAAACCCGCACAAAACGAGCGTTTTCGGCCTTCTTCCCGCTTGAATCGAAGCGCGGGGCGCGGAACCAGATCTGGTACGACTGCCACTCGCCCGGCCGCCGACTGGCATTGCGGGAAGGCGGAGAT
>JACOSH010000099.1 GCA_016178945.1 Acidobacteriota bacterium | reverse complement strand
TCGCTCATGCGATTGCCTTCGTCGATAATGGTGACCCCCCCGCGAATCATGGCCGTGACCAGTGGGGAAGCGACGTAGCGCAGCTTGCCTTCGCCCTCGATCACTGGGGTGACCAGCAGGTCTTCGGGCCGGGTGTCGAGCGTGGCCTGCAGGATGTAGACGTCGCGCCCCATGCGCTTTCCGGCGGCGTAGGCCAGCGTGGTCTTGCCCACGCCCGGCTTGCCCAGCAGGCGTGGATTCATGGGGAGATCCTCCGGGCTGACGACCATCCAGGCGGCCAGCAGTTGGCGCATCAGTTCCTCCTGCCCCACCCACTTCACCGGCAGGACGTCGGGATGGGACAGATGCAGCGTCACGCCTTCGATCTCGACGGTCATGGTCTTATTCTAGTCGAGCGGGCGCGCCCACAGGCCCGCGTCCCAGCGAATCTCCTCTTGACAAAGAGTATGGAGTATGCATACACTAGACATTGAGGGCGTATGTTTCTGGCCGTCGATGCCAACGACAAGCGGCCCCTCTACCAGCAGGTGGTGGACGGGATCAAGGCGCTGATCGCCCGCGGCGACCTCCGGGAGGGGATGACACTGCCCTCCGTGCGGCAGGTAGCGGGGGACCTTGGCGTCAATCTCAATACGATCGCCGCGGCGTACCGCGAACTGCAGCAGGAGGGTCTTCTGGCCGTGCGCCACGGCTCCGGCGCGGTCGTCGCCTCCCGCCGCTCTCGCGACGTCGACGGAGAGGAGATCCGGAAGCCGCTGCGCGCGGCCCTCACACAGATGGCCCTGGCCGGACTCAGCAACCGCGAAATCGTGGACATCGTGCGGCGGGAACTCGAATCGCTGCAACGGAAAGGAGGCTCTCGATGAGCGCCCAAACGAATACTCTGCTGCCGCTCGCCAGCGCCGGTCTGGTTCTGGCCCTGCGGCTTTACTTCCTGGTTCGGATCCTATGGAATTATCCCTTGAACCACGGGCCCGGCTTCTTCCTCGGCGTGGAGGTAGCCCCGGGATTCTACGAGGGGCGGGGAGCCCAGTGGTTGAGACGCTATCGCATTTTGCTCCTGGTCCAACACCTGATCTTGGTTGCGGCTTTCATTGTCCCGGTTGCACTGCGCCGCTGGAGCGACCTGCCGGTGATGGCGCCCATCGACGTGATCACCCTCTTCTCCCTGATCGGGGGCTTCACGTTCTGGTCGCGGCGCACGCTGGGATCCTCACCACCTCGGCTGTCGAGCATCGCGGCACCGCTTGAGGAGCGGCGGCTCAGCGATTACATCTCTTGGCCCCTGGAAGCGGTGCTTGTCGCCCTGCTCGCCTTCAGTTGGCTGCTGCTCTTCACCCGGGGAGACGCCGGCTTTCGCTGGCAGTCGCCGGTCCTGATGACCTACGCCGTAATGGGCCTGCTCCCGTTAAAGATCATCCTTGTGCGCAACAGCTTCCCGCTGCCGCCGGAGCGAACCGAAGAGCATCACCGTTGGATGGAAGCCGACCGCCGCTATTCCCTGCGAGTGATGGAGAGCATGCGTTGGTTTCTCGCCGTCACACTCGCCGCGTACGCCGTTCGGCATGGCTTCCCGGATGCGGCAACCAAGGTCTGGTTGTACTGGTCCTTTCTGGGCTTCGCCCTGGCGATCTTTCTGCTGATGGCCGGAATCCTGATTCGCGGCAGCGCGGCGCTGGCTGCGATGAGCCGGGGTCTCCGGCCGGTCGGTAGTTGGGCTGGGCCGTTCCAGCCCGCACCGGTGATGCTGCATGGCGGCTTGACCTGGAGCATCCTGTATTGCGGTGGACTCGCGGCCCTGCTCCTCTTTTTCGGTCGTTGAGCGGCGCGGCAGGGCGTATGATGACGGTAGGAGACTCCGTCCGCATGCCCACGCCGTTTGAGCCCGATCCGGTGATCGAAGCCTACAAGAAAGACGTGGATCGCACGCTGATCCGGGAAAACCTCAAGCTGACGGTGACCCAACGATTTGAGAAGCTGATGGCGTTGCAACGCTTCGCGGAGGAGATGCGGCGCGCCGGCCGCGACGCCCGGCGGACGAAATGACCGACTTTCCCGCCCTGCTGCACGCGCTGACCGAAGGAGGACTTGAGTTCATTGTCGTTGGGGGCGCCGCGGCCACCGCTCAAGGCGCGGCGCGGCTGACCGTGGATCTGGACATTCTCTACCGGCGCACACCGGCGAACGTCCGTCGCTTGGTGACCGCTCTGGAGAGTCACTCTCCGTACCCGCGAGGGGCCCGCCCGGCCTTCCTTTTCGATGGGATGAGGCGGCGCTGCTGCGCGGATTGAACTTCACCCTGACTACTGATCTGGGCGATATCGATCTGTTCGGCGAGATCAGTGGAGGCGGGAGTTACGACGAACTACTGCCGCACAGCATTCGCCTGGACCCGTTCGGCCTTGAGTGCTATTGCTTAGGCCTGGAGCGCCTGATTCACGTCAAGCGCGCGGTAGGCCGGCCGAAGGATCTGGAGGCCCTCGCCGAACTGGAGGCGATTCTCGACGAGCGAGACTCAAGCCGATAGGCCGCCCACCTGTTCCAAGTACCGGCTCACGGCCTGGATGCCCCGGAAGAAATTCGGCAGGTGCAGTTTCTCGTTGGGCGAATGGATGCGGTCGTCGGGCAGGCCGAAGCCCATCATGACGCTGGGAATGCGGAGGTGCTGGTCGAACAGGCCGACGATGGGGATGGAGCCGCCGGAACGGATGTAGACGGTCTCCTTGCCGAAGACCTGGGTCATAGCCTGGGCGGCGGCCCGGATGAACGGGTTGTCGGGATTGACCAGCGACGGGCCGGCCGAATGGATCGTCCGAAACTCGGCGCTGACGCCGCGGGGGCAGACCGCACGGACCGCGTCTTTCAACTGCCGCTCGGCCTCCTCCGTCCGCTGGTCCGCGACCAGACGCGTGCTGATCTTGGCGACGGCGCGGGCCGGAATTACGGTCTTGGCGCCCTCGCCGACGAAGCCTCCGCGGACGCCGTGAACCTCCAGCGTGGGCCGCGCCCAGAGGCGCTCGAGCAGCGGGATCTCCGGCTCGCCGGTCAATTCACGCGCGCCCACTTCGCGGCTCCGGTAGTCGTCTTCATCGAAGGGCAGCCGGGCCCAGGCGTCGCGCTCCGCGGGGCTGGGCGGCACGACCCGGTCGTGGAAGCCGGGAATCCGGATGTGGCCGTCCCGATCCTTGAGCGCGCAGAGGATCTCGGCGATGGCCTGGAGCGGATTGGGCGCGGCGCCGCCGTAGACTCCGGAGTGCAGGTCCTGACCGACCCCCTCGACGACCAGCTCGCCGTAGACGATCCCGCGCAGCCCGACGCACAGGGTGGGCAGCTCCGGGGCGAACATCTCCGTGTCGCAGATCACCGCCGCGCCGGCTTTCAGGCGATCGGGGTGCGCGGCGACGTAGCGGGCAATGTGTTCGCCGCCGGTCTCTTCCTCGCCTTCGATCAGAAACTTCACGTTGACCGGCAGCCGGCCCGTGGCGCGGAGCAGTCCTTCCACGGCCTTGATCAGGATGTAGGTCTGGCCCTTGTCGTCGGAAGCGCCGCGGGCGAAGATGTCGTCGCCGCGCACGGCCGGGTCGAAGGGCGGCGAGATCCACTCCTCCAGCGGATCGGGCGGTTGGACGTCGTAGTGGCCGTAGAGCAGCAAGGTGGGCTTGCCGGGCGCGTCCAGCCACTCGGCGAAGACCAGCGGGTTGCCTTCTCCCTCGATAAGGGCGGCGCCGGTAAGGCCGGCGGCCCGCAACTCGTCGCGTACGAATTCCGCGGCGCGGCGGATGTCCGGCTTGTGCTCGGACAGCGTGCTGATGCTGGGGATGCGGAGGAAGGTCTTCAGGCCTTCAAGATGGGCGGAGTTCGGCTGGTCGGACATGGAACTATCAAATATACCGCCCCGGCCTAGCGATCCGCCTATTGGGAAGCGTGGACTTGAGGACTCTGCCCCAGCAACTCCAGGATCCGCTCGCGAAGGGTGTTGGTCAGTTCGGTGCGATCCTTGACCGACAAGTTGACGGTAGGGATGGGGTCGCCGATGCGGAGCGTGACCGGGCGGCGGTTGATTTGCATCGACCCCATGGGTAGGACCTCGCGGGTTCCGATCATGACGATGGGCACCGCCGGCACGCCCGCCTTTATGGCGATGTAGGCCGCGCCCTCCTTGAAGGGGCGCAATGGGCCGGCGTTGCGGCCGCCCTCGGGAAACAGCAGCACCGAAATGCCTCGCTCGCGGATGATGCGGGCGGCTTCGGTGGCGCTCTTCAGGGAAGCGCGCGGGTCGCCGCGCACCACGGCCAGGTGGCCGGCGCGGCGCAGGTGGGTCCCGAGGAACGGAATGTGAAAGAGTCCCTGTTTGGCCATGAAGCGGAATTGCGAGGGGATAAGGGCCAGGACCACGGGCGTGTCCATGAAGCTGGCATGATTGGCGACGAAGACGTAGCTGCCTTTGGGGTCGATCTTCTCGATTCCCTCGATGGTCACTTTGACTCCGCTGATCCGCAGCAGCATGCGCGACCAGGCGCGCGAGATGCGGTGTTGCACGCGTCCGCTGGAGTCGAACAACGAGACCAGCAGCGACAAGCTGCCCATCAGGATGGTGGAGAGAACGATCAGCGGGTCGGTGATGAGGAGGGAGCGGAAGTAGGCCAGAGACATAGGGGCTAGGGGCCAGGGGCCACCGGGCTGGGGGACAGCGCTTCGATGGCTTCCGCCACCAGGAAGAGGGAGCCGGTAATGAACACCACATCGGGATTATCCAGTATGGCCAGGGCGTCTGGCAAGCTGGCGGCGAAGCGGAGACGGGGGTGATCGGCCAGGCGGCAGATGGTTTCCGGGCGAACCGCGCGCGGCTGGCGCGGTGCGGTGGCGACGACCTCTCCGGCCAGCGGGAATAGGATGGCCGAGAGCTCGGCGACGGCTTCGTCGCGCATCGCGCCGAAAATCAGCGTGACCTTGCGGTCGGCGTAAAAGCGCTCGATGTAGCGGGCCAGCGCCCGGGCGCCGGAGGGGTTGTGCGCGCCATCCAGGATGATCTCCGGCCGCTCCGAGACGCGCTGCAGGCGTCCTGGCCAGCGCGCGCGGCGAATGCCTTCTTCTATGGCCGGGCCGGGGATGTCGAGGATTTGCAGCGCCAGGGCCGCGGTCAGGGCGTTTTCCACTTGGTGCTCGCCGGCCAGCGGGCATTCCAGATTCAGACCCGCGGCGGTGAAGCGGCTGCCCCAGCGGTCCACGGAAAGGCCGGTGACGGGAAACTCCGCGGCGCGGGTGACGCGAGAACCCAAGGCCGCCGCGCGACCCCCAAGCACTTCTTCGACTTCGGGGCGCTGAGGCGCAAACACCGCTGGAACCCCTGTCTTCAGGATACCCGCCTTTTCCAGGGCGATTTCCTCCAGGCTCTTTCCGAGGAACGCCTCGTGGTCAAAATCCACGCGGGTGATAACCGCGACCCGCGGAAGGACCACGTTGGTGGCGTCCAGGCGCCCGCCCAGTCCCACTTCGAGAACCGCGAACTCGACCTCCATGTCCCGAAACAGCCAGAAGGCCATGGCGGTGACGGTTTCGAAGTAGGTGAGGTGCAGGTCGAGGACGCCGGCGGCCAGCAACTGCTCCGCGGCGCCGTGGACGCGATCGAAGGCCGTGGAGAACTGGGCTGGAGTCACCGGTTGACCGGCGATGCAGATGCGCTCGACCGGCTCCAGCAAGTGCGGCGAAGTGTAGAGCCCGGTGCGCAGACCGGCGGCGCGCAGGCCGGACTCGATCATGACGCAAGTCGACCCCTTGCCATTGGTTCCGGCGACGTGCACGAAGCGGCCCGCCTGGTGCGGGCTGCCCAGGGCCTCCAGGAGCCGGGTGATCCGGGCAAGATCGAACTTCGCCGTCTTGATCTCATTGCCGAGGGAGTACAGGAACCGGACCGAATCCGGGTAGGTCATACCGGTCCGCAGAAGAAGCGCAGGGCCGTGGCGATATAGGGTTTCAACTCCTTGCGGGGCACTACGTCGTCCAGCATGCCGTGCTTGAGGAGAAACTCGCTGCGCTGGAAGCCGTCGGGGAGCTTCTGCCGGATGGTTTGTTCGATCACGCGGGGACCGGCGAAACCGATCAGCGCGCCGGGTTCGGCGATGTTGAGGTCGCCGAGCATGGCGAAACTGGCCGTGACCCCGCCCGTGGTCTGGTCGGTCAGGACGCTGATGTAGGTAATGGCCGCCTGGTCCAGGCGCATGAGGGCCCCGGAAATCTTGGCCATCTGCATCAGGCTGATCGCGCCTTCTTGCATGCGCGCGCCGCCGGAGGCCGAGACGATGATCAGCGGAGCGCGCTGGGCGATCGAGCGCTCAATGGCGCGGGTGATCTTCTCGCCCACCACGCAGCCCATGCTGCCGCCGATGAACTTCGGCTCCATCGAGCAAATCTGAACCGGGCGCCCCTCCAGCGTGCCACAGGCCGAGATCAGGGCGTCGGTGAGTCCGGTCGCGCTCCTCATGGAGGCGAGCCGCTCGCGGTAGGGCTTGGAATCGACGAAATCCAGCGGGTCGGACGAGGTGAGACCGGCGTCGAGGACCTCGTATTCGCCATCGAAAAGCAGCGCCAGGCGGGCCGCCGCATCGATCCGGGAGTGGTTCTCGCACTTGGGGCAAACCTGATGATTGGCCTCCAGATCCTTCTTCCAGATAATCTGGCGGCAGCCCTCGCACTTCAGCCAGAGGCCTTCGGTGCGGACGCTCTTCGCGCCGGCCTCCAGCGTGCCGATCGTTTTCTCGCGCTTGAACCAGGGCAAAGAAGTTGTTCCGTTACCTACGTTAGCGCGGGTACGGATGGCCACGCAACGTGGTGAAGGCGCGGTAGAGCTGCTCGGCGAGCAGCGCCCGGGCCAACTCGTGGGGAAAGGTCAGGGGAGAAAGCGAAAGCGCCAGGTCGGCTCGCTCGCGCCAGCCGGCGGGCAGGCCCTCGGCGCCGCCGACCACAAAGACCAGGTCGCGCGCCTCGCGCTCGGACCTTTCCACCAGCGCGGTGAACTCGCGCGAGTCGATCAACCGGCCCGCCGGGTCGAGACAGATTTTGCGGGCGGCCGCGTGCTTGGACCAGAATTCGGCGCGTTCGGGCCGAATCTGGCGCATGTCGATGCGGGCATAGTGAGCTACTCGCTCGATGAAATCCTCGGCGATCCCGTGAGTGCGAGCATCTCGCGGCTTGCCGATGTAGTAGAGGTGAATCTTCACTCCGGGATAGGGACCTGCCGGGCGCTGCGCCAGAGGCGCTCCAGATCGTAGTAAGCCCGAGCCTTCTCCGAGAAGATGTGGATCAGGTAGTCGCCGTAGTCGCACAGGATCCACTCGGCCTGGGTGTAGCCTTCCACGCTGTGGGGCAGTTGGCCGCTCTCTTTGAGCCGAAGGCCGACTTCGTCGGCGATGGCCTGGATCTGCCGCGCGTTGGCGCCGGTGCAGAGGATGAAGAAGTCGGCGAAAGAGGCGACGCCGGAAAGGTCGAGCACGCGGATATCGCTGGCCTTCTTGGACTCGGCGGCGCGGACCGCGACCAGCCAAGGTTCCATCTGGTGCTGGGGCTTTTTCGTCTTCCGCTCGGCGACGCTCAGTAACAATCTCCCTCTTCGTATCGTACTACAATAAGAAGAATGCGTCTTGCCGCCGCATGGATGGGATTGGTGTGTGCGCTGCCTGTGGGTGCCCAGACGGGCGGCGACCGCGAGCTCCGCGAGGCGGAAGCGCGCGTGGAAACCCTGCGCCAGCAGGTCGCGGCCGGGGTGACGCCTCGGGCCGGCCTGGAGCGGGCGGAGGCGGCGCTGGCCGACGCCCAGGATGCGGCGCTGCTACAGCGCACCCTGTACGGGTCGGCCGACCTGAGCGAAGAAGAATCCACCCAGATGCTGGCGGCCAGCCAGCGTCGCGTGGAGCGTCGGAAAACCGAGCGGCAGGAGGCCCGCCGCACCGTCGACGAGGGCGGCGCGCCGCGCCTGAGCCTGGGACTCCCCCTGGAGAACCTGGATATGGCGCGCCGCGAGCTGGATCTGGCCGAGTCGCGGGTCCGGCTGGTGAGGGAATTGGCGGCCATGGTGCGGGCGGAACAGGAGCAGGCCTCGAAAGCCGAAGAGGAGCGCTCTCCGGCGCCCTTGTTCGACCGCTTCGAGGGGAGCGGCCTGCTTACGCCCGGCGACATTTACCGCCTGGAATCGGCCTTCGCCGCGCGCTTTGACAAGCCGCTGCCGGTTAGCGCTCGCGGCGAGACCGCCGTGCACCGGGCGCTGGGCTTCGACCACCGGCATCGCCTGGACGTGGCCGTGCACCCCGACGATCCGGAAGGCATCTGGCTCCGGCAATTCCTGGTGGACGCGAATCTCCCCTTCTTCTCGTTCCGCACTTTTGTTCCCGGGAAAGCCACCGGAGCCCACATCCATATCGGGCCGCAGAGCGGCCGGGTCGCCCGCGGAGGGTAGCGCTTCCTGCGCCCCTCAAAGATTCCTCTTGACATATTCTTTCTTTCGTACTAAACAATTAGTATGCGACCGCCCAGCGCGACCCTCACCGAGCAGGAGCTGGAGATCATGAAGATCGTCTGGCAACTGGATTCGGCCACCGTGCGCGATGTCTACGAGAAGCTCCTCGAGCGCCGCAAGATCGCCTACACCACCGTCATGACCATGATGAAGATCCTGGAGCACAAGGGGCATCTCCGGCGCCAGGCCCAGGAGCGCGCATTCGTCTACCGGCCCGCGCGGCCCAAGAACCAGGTGATCCAGGGCATGGTGCGCGAGTTCATCCAGCGGGTCTTTAACGGAGCGGCCGAGCCGCTGGTAGTGCATCTGGTGGAAGACAAGCACCTCTCGGAGGACGAGTTGACGCAGATCGCCCGCATGATCCGGAGGAAGCCATGAGCGCGTCGATGATCGCGGGCAACCTGTGGTTCTACAGCTTGCAGATCGCGCTGCTGGTGTTGGCCGGGTCGCTGGCGCCCTGGCTGCTGCGCCTGCGCCTGCCGGCGGCGCGGCTGCTGCACTGGCAGATCCTGTTGGCGGCCTGCCTGCTCCTGCCGCTGGCCCAGCCGTGGAAGAACGCGCCGCTGGCCGGGGTGTCGGTGACAATGGGACCGGCCGTGATCTCGGGCGCCGGTTCCTCCTCCCGGTCCATCCCGCTCACCGAATGGATGGTGTGGATCGTGGGAGCGGGCATCCTGGCGCGTGCCGCCTGGCTGGCGCTGGGGCTGTTTCGCCTCCGTCTGCACCGGCGCTGCGCGCTGCTAGTGGAACCGCCAGCCGCGGCTGGGCGGATCGGAGCGACGGCGGCCTTCTACCTGTGCGACGACGTCGCCGGTCCGGTCACTTTCGGCTTCCGCCGGCCGGTGATCCTGCTGCCGCGGCATTTCCTGGACCTGCCCGAGAGCCTGCGAGAAGCCATTTGTTGCCACGAGCTGCTGCATGTGCGGCGGCGCGACTGGCTGTTCACCGTGGCCGAAGAAGCGATCCGCGCCCTGTTCTGGTTCCACCCGGCGGTGTGGTGGACGCTGGGACAGATCCAACTGGCGCGGGAGGAGACGGTCGACCGCGAGACCATCGAGTTGACGCGCGCCCGCGAGCCCTACCTGGAAGCCCTGCTGGCCGTCGCCGGCGGCGGCGCACGGGCGGACTTGGCGCCGGCGCCGCTGTTCCTGAGAAAACGTCACCTCGCCCAGCGAGTGACCACGATCCTGAAGGAGATTCCTATGTCGAAGACTAAAGCATTGCTCTCCCTGGCCGCCGGCGTGGCGGCGATGGCGGCCACCAGCCTGGTGGCCGTCTCGTTTTTTCCGTTGCAGGCCCCGGCGCAGGAGCTCAAGGCCGACACCGGGGGCGCCCGGGTGCTGCACCGGGCGCCGGTTGTCTATCCGCCGGAGGCCAAGCGCAAGGGGATTCAGGGACAGGTCGTGGTGGCGCTCACCCTCGACGAGAGCGGCAATGTCTTGGACGGCCGCGTCGTGAGCGGGCCGGATGAGCTGCGGCGCGCCGCGCTGCAATCCGTGCTGCAGTGGCACTTCGCGCCGGACACGACCCGGCAGGCGCAAGTCGCCATCGACTTCCGGCTCGGCAGCGGACCGGAGAAGGAGAAGTTCGCGGCGGACCTGGTCCAGATCCCCGACAACGCCGGGGCCATCCGGAGAATCGATTTGGAGAGCCTGCCGGCGGAGATGCGGGAATCGCTCTCGCGCCGCCTGCCGGTGCGCGAGGGCGACGCGTTCACGCGCGAGACCCTCGAACGGCTCCGCAAGGTGGTCGCCGAAACCGATGAGCACCTGGTGGTCGCCTACGCGATCCGCGACGGGGTGACGCTTCGCATCGCGCTACCACGCGCCGGCGAGGAGGCCGTCCCGCAGGGCATCCCCCCGCGCATCCGCGTCGGCGGCAACATGCAAGCGGCCAAGCAGGTGCAGTCCACCAGGCCGGTCTATCCGCCGCTCGCCAAGCAGGCCCGGATCCAGGGACTGGTCCGGTTGGAGGCAGTGATCGGCAAGGACGGCAAAGTGCAAAACCTGGTGCTGTTGAGTGGGCACCCGCTGCTAGCCCCGGCCGCCCTCGAAGCCGTCCGGCAGTGGGTCTATGAGATCACCCTCCTCAACGGAGAGCCGGTGGAAGTGGTCACCGTCATCGACGTGAACTTCACGCTGGCGGAGTAGACGGGTGATCGTGAGCGTGGCTGCCATCCCTCGCAAGTACCGTCAGGCCGCCGTTACAACTATCCTCGCTGAACGCCGGGACCGGGGCTTGTTGCGGATGACGATCTGGATGTCCTGATCGAGTGCGTTAAGAAAACGCATCAGGCGCTCCACAGAGAAGCCTTCCAGCTTATAGCGCAACAGCGCGGAGACCTTGGGCTGGTTGATGCCGAGTTGCCGGCCTACTGCAATCTGCGACAGGCGGCGTCGATCGAGAAGCTGGTTGATCGCCGCGGCGAGCCGCACCTTGGTCTGTCGCTCTTCCGCATCAGGGAATCCGAGATCCGCGAACACGTTGCCGGAGCCCCGGACCACCTTTTCTTGTCGTTCATCTTTCGGCTTTGCCATACCTTTCCTCGTGATCTCGCTGGGCTGCCTTCAGACGCCTTGCCACGAGATCCACGTCGGGCCTCGCCGTCTTGATGCCTTTCGGAGATTTATTCTGGAAGGCGTGTAAAACGTACAAGGCGCGTTCAAAGCGAACTGTGTAAACGGTGCGAAAGGCATCGCCTCGATATTCCTCAACGATTTCCAGAACACCCGGCCCCTCGCCCTTCCAGGGCTTGGCCGCCGGATGTTTACCGCCAAACTGAGCCACGCTCAGGGCAGAGCCGATCATATTCTGCAGCGCTGCGGGGAATTCCAGAAGGTCTTGCTCGGAAGATCCTACCCAGTACAGCGGCTTCTCGCCCGGTAACAGCTTCGGCCTCATTAGTCATCCCACTTCTAGGATACACAAAGTTATCAGCGAGCGTCAGAGCCCGCTCGTGCTACGCCTGGGAGCGCGGTCACAGCGGCAAGCGCAACTTGGCCTCGCAACCCCGCCCCTCGCGGCGGTTTTCCAGCGTCAGAGAGCCGCCGTGAGCTTCGGCGATCTGGCGGCTTAGCACCAGTCCGATGCCGGATCCTCCCGGCTTGGTGGTGAAGAAGGGAACAAACAGGTTGGCGGTGCCGGAAAGGCCCGGTCCTTCGTCGTCGACCCACAGTTCCAGGTCCGGGCCGTTCCGGCGCCAGCCCACGGTAACGGTCCCGCCGGTCTCTTCCACGGCATCGATGGCGTTGCGAAGCAGGTTGATCAGGAGCTGATCGAGCTGGTCCCGGTCGCCGGGGATGCGCACGGCCGGGCCGGGCAGAATCTTTACCTTATCGCGCGGGTCGAGCGAGACCGCCTGCCTCACCCACGAGTCCACCTCGACCGGCTCGAACCTGGGCTGAGGCAGGCGCGCCAATTTCGCATAGGCGTCCATGAAGCGGCTGAGCGACTCGGAGCGGCCGGCGATCACGCTCAGGCCGCTCGACATGTCGGCCTGCCAGTCCGGCGGGAGCGGATCGCGCGCCAGCAAGCTGGCCAGGCTCCCGGCGATGGAACGGATGGGCGCCAGGGAATTGTTGAGCTCGTGACCCAGCACCCGCAGCAGCCGCTGCCAGGCCTGGCGTTCCTCCTCCCGCAGGGCTTTACTCAGGTCGGTCAGGACCAGCAGGTGATGGGGCCGGCCATGCTCGCGGAAGGCGCCGCGGCGCAGTCCCCAGCGTCCAACGCCGCCCGGGAAGGCCCGTTGCCAGGTGCGGACCGGTTCGCCCTCCAGGCACTCGCTCAGGCCCAGATCGCCGGCGGCGCGGCCCAGCAGCCGCTCGAAAGGCTGGGCCAGGAGCCGCTCGCCGGCGCGGTTCACCAGGCGCAGGCGGCGCTCCTGATCGAAGGCGAAAATGGCGACGTCGATCTCCGCCATGACGGTGCGCAACAGGTTGGTGGCTTCCAGGGCCCCCAGCCGCTGTTCGCGCAGCGTGGTCCCCAGCGCGTTGACTTCCACCATGACCTCGCCCAGCGCGTCATCGTAGCGGGCCCGGCGTCCGCGGATCGAGTAGTCGCCTTCCCGCAGCGCGGCCAGCAGATTGGAAAGCGTCTGGAGCGGAAACACCACGCGCTGCTTCACTCCAAAGGCAAAGCCCAGCCAGGCTCCGGCGATCATCACCGTGAGGGTCCACTGCACCTTGGGCGTGTAGTCGCCGGTCCACATCAGGATGAGCGCCGCCGCCGATCCGGGAAGACCGGCCGCCAAAGCCATCAGCAGAATGCGGCGTTGATGAGACAAGCGCCCCTCACAGCCCGTAACGTTGCAGCCGACGGTACAGGGCGCTGCGGCTGAGGCCCAGCACGCCGGCAGCCTGGCTGACGTTGCCGTTGAAGCGCGCCAGGGCTTTCTTGATCAGGATGCACTCGACTTCCTCCAGGCTCATCTCTTCCAGGCGCGGCGCGGCCTCGCGGCCCGGGCGAAGGCCGAGATCGCCGGCCTTGATGGCGGAGCCCTGCGACATCAGCACGGCCCGCTCCACGCAGTGATCGAGCTCGCGCACGTTGCCTGGCCAGGCGTGGCTGAGCAGCGCGTTCAGCGCCGTGGCGTCAAACCCGCCCAGGGCCTTGCGGTATTTCCGGGCGTGGATCCGCAGGAAGTACATGGCCAGCAGCGCGATGTCCTCGCGCCGGTCGCGCAGTGCAGGCAGGGCGATTTCGATGGTGTTCAGGCGAAACAGCAGGTCTTGCCGGAACCGGCCGCCACCGACCTCCTGGCTGAGATCGGCATTGGTGGCCGAGATCATGCGCACGTCGACCCGGCGCGTCTTGGAGGAGCCCACCCGCTCAAACTCGCCCGTTTCCAGCACCCGCAGCAGCTTGGTCTGAAGATTGAGCGGCACGTTGGCGATTTCGTCGAGGAACAGGGTGCCGCCGTCGGCCAGCTCGAAGCGTCCCACGCGGTCCGACTTGGCGTCGGTGAAGGCGCCCATCATGTGGCCGAACAGCTCGCTCTCGAACACCCCCTCGGAAAGCCCGCCGGCGTTCACCGTCACCATGGGGCGCGCCGCGCGGCCGGAGGCGGCATGCAGCGCCTGCGCCACCACACCCTTGCCCGATCCGTTCTCGCCCGTGATCAGGATGTGCGCATCCGACGGACCGGCGCGTGCGATGAGCTCCAGCACCGGGCGCATGGCGGCCGATTCGGCGATCAGGCCCGGCCCGGCCTGGTCGCGCAGCAGCCGGTTTTCCGCTTCCAGCCGCTGCCCCTGGCGCAGCGCCCGCGCCAGCTCGATTTGGGTGCGCAGGATGGCCAGCAGCCGCGCGTTCTCCCACGGCTTCTGCACGAAATCGCGCGCTCCGCGGCGCATCGCCTCGACCGCCAGCTCCACCGACCCCCAGGCGGTCATCACCACCACCGGCAGCGTGCCGTCGATCGACTGAATCCGGGCCAGCAGATCCAGCCCTTCCTTGCCGGAGGTGGTGTCGCGGGCATAATTCAAATCCATCAGGACGCAGTCGAAGGCGGACGTTTCCAGCGCGGCCAGGATTCCCGCCGGCGAAGCCGCCGACTCGGTCCGGAATCCCTCCGCCTTCAGCAGCAGCCGCAGCGCTTCCAGCACGTGGGGTTGGTCGTCGGCGATGAGGAGGGAGCAGTTCATCAGTTCATCAGTTCGTCAGTAGGTCAGTTGTCAGTTCCGTTCCGCGAGCCTGCTAATGAGCGTGGCCAGCATTTTCTTGAGATCGACAACTTCCTTGGCGAGTGTGCTATACGGTGCTGTCTTCAGCAAGCGCAGGTCGGAGGCTAGGAGCAAGTGGTACTCGAGTTCGCTAGCCGATCCCATGGCGATGAGCAGAAACCGGTTGAGTTCACGATTCCCGACCCGCCCGCAACCTTCGGCGATGTTGGCGGGGATCGACGCCGCAGCCCGCCGAATCTGGCGTGTCAGCCCAAACAACTCATCCTTCGGAAACGACCTCGTCGCTTCGTAAAGAGCCAGCGTCAACTGATGGCCCTTCTGCCAAACCTGGAGATTTCTGAAATCCTGCATAAGAGCAAATAACCAAACTGATGAACTGACCAACTGACATACTGACGAACTTACCCTATCCACCCATCCGCGATCCGGATCACCCGGTTCCCGTACGAGGCGTTCTTCTCCGAGTGGGTCACCTGCACGATGGTGGTTCCGTCGTTGTTGAGCCTCTTGAACAGCTCCATGATCTGTTCGCCCTGGCTGGAGTGGAGGTTGCCGGTCGGCTCGTCGGCCAGGATCAGCTTGGGCTTGGCGATCACGGCGCGGGCCACCGCGACCAGTTGTTGCTGGCCGCCCGAGAGCTGGCTGGGAAACAGGTCCTTCTTGCCCACGATCTGGAAGCGGTCCAGCGTGTCGCAGACCAGGCTGTCGCGCTCGGATTTCTTCACATTGCGGTAGGAGAGCGGGATATCCAGGTTCTCGTAAACCGTCAGATCGTCCAGCAGGTGGTAGCTCTGGAAGACGAACCCGATGTTGGCGTTGCGCACGTCGTTGCGCTTCTTCTTGTCGAGTTTGTGAATGGGCTGGTCCAGGAAGTAGTATTCGCCCGCCCAGGCGCTGTCATGCATCCCCAGGATGTGCAGCAGCGTGGACTTGCCCGCGCCGGAGGGGCCCATGATGGAGACGAACTCGCCCTCCTGGATCTGGATGTTGATGCGCCGCAGGATGAAGGTCTTGCTCACCCCGTGCTGGTAGAACTTCTCGATGTTATGGAGTTGAATCATGATCCAAGTGACCAATTCTTGCAGGTCGCCTGCCATTCTTCAAGCCGAGGAAAATGGGCGGGCCGGGATGCGCCGGCCTGTCCGTTCGCGGGACGGAGCGTCCGCTAGTGGGAACGCTTCAACCAGCGCTCGGTCAGCGACAGGCGGTGGGGCGAAAACTGGCCGGCGGCGGCGCGCAGGTAGGGACGGAATTCGTCCCGCCAATGGGTCCAGAAGCCCTTGTCGCGGATCTCGCGGAGCGTGGTCTGGTAGTGTTCCAACAGGCCACCGGCATAGAAAGCGCCGGCGCGGCGGATCGCCAGGCTGCCGGCCTTCGACAGCCAGACCAGGTTGGCATGCAGGCGTCGCAGCGCCGAGAGCGCCATGAGCGATGACAGCTCAAACACCGAGCGATCTTGTGTGTGGGCTTCGTCCTGTAAATCCGTCCACTGGCGGCGAAGCCCGTCGATATCAGGCAGTTCGGGTGTGGGAATCTTGGCCGCCGCGGCCCGGATAGCGGCCCACTCCTGGCGCAGGCCGGCCACATCGAGCGGCGGGGTGTTCACGGTCTCGGCCAGCCGGCCGCTGCTCGATTCCAGACCGTCCAGCAACTGGTCCACGGTCTCGAACTGCGTGTTGGGATCGAGCAGGCCCTCCTGCTTGAGGCTCGCGGAGATTTCCTGGATGAGCTGGCGTCCGGCGCCGGATAAGTCGGCCAGCGCGGCCAGCACCCACACCGGGGAGGCGTGGAACGTCAGGATGCCGATCAACTCCAGACCGTTGCCGGCCGTGCGCCGCACGATGAAGTTCTCGGCCAGCTTGGTTTCGTCCGGGAACTTACCCTCCACCCCGCCGACCTGTTCAATCAGGAAGCGCAGCGTCTGCTCCACCAGCGCGCGATAGAGCTTGGTGCGCCGCACGCCTGAGGGCAGCGCGACACTCCCGAGCTCCTGGACCAGAGCGGCGGCTAGCGTCGCGGCCGACCGCAGGACGCGCTCGGGAAGCGACAGGAGATAACTACCCATACACGCGGCGGCCGCTCACGAACGTGGCGGTCACCTCTATCTTCTTGGCCTCTTCGTCGAAACGGAAGAGGACGAAGTCGGCGCGATCTCCGGCGGCCAGGCCGTTGTGGCGTTTGGGCACGGCGCCGATGCGCGCCGGGTTGACCGTCGCCAGGCGCACCGCGTCGGTCAGGGACAGCCCACAAAACCGCATCAGGTTCTGCACGCCGTGGTCCATGCGCAGCGCCGACCCGGCTAGTCTGTCCTGCCCGGCCAGCACCACGCGATTGTCTTCGGTAAGGTCGACCTCCTGCTCGCCCAGCTTATAACGGCCCGGCGCCGAGGCGGCCGGAGAGCTGGCGTCGGTGACCAGTACCGAGCGCTCGACGCCCTTGGCGCGCAGAGCCACGCGCAGGAAAGTTTGCGGCAAGTGGATGCCGTCCACGATGAAGCTGGCGGTGAGCCGGTCCTCGGCCAGTTGGTCCCAGATGTAGTTGGGATGGCGGCGCAGAACCTGGTGCGCGCCGTTGCCCAGGTGCGTGGACATGGCGGCGCCGGCGGAAACCGCGTCGGCGATCTGCTGGCTGTCGGCGTTGGTGTGGCCGATACTGACCACGATGCCGTCCCGGGCCAGCGCTTCGATGAATTTGGCCGCGCCGGGCCACTCGGGGGCCAGCGTCAGGAGGCGGATGTGGCCGCGGGCCGCGTCCTGCAGGCGGCGGAACTCGTCCGGGTCGGGCGGCCTGCACCAGCGCTTGGGATGCGCGCCGCGCGGGCCATCGTCGGGCGAGATGTAGGGCCCCTCGACGTGAAAGCCGTCCATCGCCTCCCCTTCGCCCAGCGACTCCTTGGCGCGGGCCAGGTTGGCCAGCGCGCCCTTCATGTCCTCGGGACTGCCCGTGATCACGGTGGGGTAGAAACGGGTCACGCCGGTCGAATACAGTATATCGATCGATCGGGCGATCTCCTCGTGCGAGATATCCGGCGAATTGTAGTCGACCCCGGCGAAGCCGTTCACCTGCACGTCGACCCACCCCGGGGCCAGGTATTGGCCCGCGGCTTTGGTGGTGGCGCGGACCGCCGCGATATGGGCGCCGAAGTCCACTTCCATGACGGCGCCCGTCGCGACGTTCTTCCCGATGCAGTTCATGTCGGGACTCGAGTTACTTCACGCCGACCGGCTGCTCGGCGTGTACCGCGGTCAGCCAACCGTGCCGGTCCTGTTTCTGTCCGTGAATGATGGCGAAGAACTCCTTCTGGAGTCTCTCCGCGACCGGACCCCGGCGTCCCTTGCCGATCTGAATGCGGTCGACGGAGCGGATGGGCGTGATCTCGGCGGCGGTCCCCGAGAAGAACACCTCATCGGCGATATACAGCATCTCGCGCGGGACGATGGTCTCGACCAGCGGGATCCCCAGATCGGACGCCAGCTTGAGGACCGAGTCGCGGGTGATTCCGGGCAGCACCGAGGCGCCGAGCGGCGGTGTATGGATCTTGCCGTCGCGCACCACGAAGATGTTCTCGCCGGAGCCTTCGCTGACGTAGCCGGCCTGGTCCAAGGCGATGCCTTCCGAGTAGCCGTTGGTGAGTGCCTCCATCTTGATGAGCTGCGAGTTCATGTAGTTGGCCCCGGCCTTGGCCAACGCGGGCAGCGTGTTGGGGGCGATGCGGGTCCAACTGGCCACGCACACGTCCACGCCCTCGGCCAGCGCTTCCTCGCCCAGATATTTGCCCCACTCCCAGCAGGCCACGTAGACGCTCACAGGGTTGCGCATCGGGTTGACCCCGATATCGCCGTAGGCCCGGATGGCAATAGGACGGATATAGCAAGAAGGCATGCGGTTGACCCGCACCAGCTCCACCATGGCGTCGGCCAGTTGATCCAGCGTGTAGCCCAGCTCCATGCGGTAGATCTTGGCGGAGTCGAGCATGCGCCGCACGTGCTCCCGCAGCCGGAAGATGGCAGGCCCCCCAGAGGTGGCGTAGCAGCGGATTCCTTCGAAGACCGAACTGCCATAGCTGACCACGTGCGACAGAACGTGAATCTTGGCCTCGTCCCACGGAATGAAGCGTCCGTTATGCCAAATCTTCTCGGTAGGGGTCAACATCTGTCCATTATATCGGATGCAGGTGTTTAGGTGGGTGGGAAGGTGTTAGGTGTTAGGTGTTAGGTGTTAGGTGTTAGGTGTTAGGTGTTTGGTGTTTGGTGTTTGGTGTCAGGGTCCGGCAAGTCAGGGTTCGCCTCACACCTGACACCTCACACCTGACACCTCACACCTCACACCTGACACCTGACACCTCACACCTCACACCTCACACCTTGCTGTATATTTGGAACAGGTCCATGGTTTTTGCCTCCCAACTGCGGGCCGGAATGGCGGTAAGGCATGAAGGCCAGACCTATAGCGTCCTTGTGGCCGACTACCACCCAGGACAAGGGAAGATGGGTGGGGTGACGCACGCCCGCCTGCACAACCTCGCCACGGCCACCATCTGGGAGACGAGTTTCCGTTCCGAGCTCAAGCTGGAGGAGCTGCCCGTGGAAAGGCAGCCCATGGATTTCTTGTACGCGGACGCCGGCGACTCCTATTTCATGAACCCGGAATCCTACGAGCAGGTGGGCATTCCTAACGCGCTGATCGGGGCGCACGCCCGATTCCTGCGGCCGGAGATGCGGCTGACCGTGGAGTTCGTCGAGGGGTCGCCGGTCAAGGTGCTGTTTCCGGAGATTGTGGAAGTGCGGATCGCGGATACCGCGCCTCCGGTGCATCAGCAGCAGGACAACACCTGGAAGCCGGCCCGCCTGGACAACGGCGTGGAGGTGATGGTCCCGCAGTTCATCAAGACCGGAGACATGATCCGGCTCAGCGTGGAGAACCTGAAGTATCACGATCGCGCCAAAGGCTCGACGAGGTAAGCGCTATGGGGTTCCAACTGGTGATCGCCGCCTTCGCCGAAGGCGGCGCGATTCCGAAGCTTCACACCTGCGAGGGCGCCGATCTGTCGCCCGCGCTGGAATGGAGCGGCGAGCCGCCCCAAACCCGTAGCTTCGTCCTGATCGTGGACGATCCGGACGCGCCAGGCGGCGTGTGGAACCACTGGCTGCTTTACAATATTCCGCCCACCGTACACGCGATCGCGCAGGGCTACCGTCCGGATCGGGACGGCGAGAGCGGCGTCAACGATTTCGGCAAGCTGGGCTACAACGGGCCCTGCCCGCCCAAGGGACACGGGCCGCACCGCTACTACTTCAAGCTGTCGGCGCTGGATGTGCCTTCGCTGGAGTTGTCCGCCAAGGCCAACCGGGCGCAGTTGGATCGCGCGCTGAAAGGGCGCGTGCTGGCAGAGGCGCGCTACATGGGGCGGTGTGAGCGCCGCTAGCCTGCGCCTGCATGTCGCCGCCTTTCTGGCCTGCGTTGGGGCCGGCGGTTTATTGCATGCCGTCGATCGTTCTATTCCCGCCGGCCTTGCCGGCCAGTATTTCGAGGAAGCGCAGGCCGTCTCGGATCGCGATGGCGGTCGATTGTGGGGAGTCCGCCTCTATGGCCCCATCCTGCTGGTCGACCCGGAAACGCGGGTGGTGGCCGCCAATCAGAAGGATGGCGAGGGCCGGCTCTCCCCCGACGGCGGTGTCTGGGCCGGTGCGCTTCCCGAAACCGAGAACATCGCCAATACCGCCGCCACCTGGGCCGGTGTGAAGTGGACCATGCTGATGTGGCCCCTGCCCGAGCAGAAGCAAGCTCGGCTGCGCCTGGTGGTCCATGAGTTGTTCCATCGCGTTCAGGACGAGATCGGACTGCCCGCCGCCAGTCCGTCCAATCGTCACTTGGACAGCAAGGACGGGCGGGTCTGGCTGCAACTGGAGTGGCGTGCGCTGGAAACCGCCCTGCGCGAGCGGGCCGGTGCGCGCCGCCGGGCTATCGAAGATGCGCTGACCTTTCGGGCTCTGCACCGTTCCCTATCGTCCGTGGCTGCCGCCGAGGAGTCCGTCCTGGAGCTGAACGAGGGGCTCGCCGAATACACCGGGACCAAGCTGAGCGCGCGATCGCCCAGCGACTTCACCGCTGCGGCCGGCGCCTCGCTCCGCCAGCCGGATACGCGCCGCACCTTCTCCCGGTCGTTCGCCTACCTGTCGGGCCCAGCCTATGGCGCGTTGCTGGACGCGTCCAAGGTCCACTGGCGCGACCGCCTCAAGCCGGGCGCCGATCTTGGCGCGCTGCTGGCGAAGGCCTACCACGCGAAACGTCCGCTGGCGCTACCGGCGGAAGCGCTCCGCCGGGGCGAAGCCTATGACGGCGCCGATTTGATGGCCCTGGAGTCGCGCAAAGAGGCCGCCCGCCAGGAACAACTCGCCCGCTACCGGTCCCTTCTGGTTCAGGGGCCGGTCCTGATCCTCCCGCTCTCCAGCCGCGTGAACTATTCCTTCAATCCGAATAACGTGGTCGCCTTTGACGACAACGCGACGGTCTATCCCACGCTACGGCTGGTCGACGATTGGGGAATCCTGGAAGTGGCCAACGGCGCGCTGTTGATCCGCGAAGCCGGCCGCGCCGCCCGCGTGCAAGTTCCCGCGCCCGTGAGCGCCCAGCCGCTCCGGGGCCAAGGCTGGACCTTGACCCTCAACGACGGTTGGCGGATCGCGCCCGCCCAACGGCCGGCCGATCTGACCGTGAAGAAAACCCCTTGACTCCGTACTTAGGTACGGGGTGTAGACTCCGAGTATGGGCAGCCTGACGATTGGCGAAGTGGCCCGGCTCAGCCGCGTGAACCTGGAGACGATTCGCTACTACGAGCGCCGGGGTCTGCTGCCCGATCCGCCGCGCGCTCCGTCCGGCTACCGGCAGTTTGCTCCCGATACGGTTCAGCGCATCCACTTCATCAAGCACGCCCAAGAGCTGGGATTCACCCTGAACGAGATCCGGGATTTGCTGCGGCTGCGGGTCGACCCGGGGCGGAGCTGCGCCGAAGTGCGCCGGCGGGCCGAGGTCAAACTGGCCGCCATTGAGCAGAAGCTTCGCACCTTGACGCACATGAAGCGGGTGCTGCGGAAGATCACGGCGGCGTGCGCCCGCCGCGGTTCCACGGGCGAATGCCCCATCCTGGAAAGTCTGGCCGAGGAGAAATCGCAGTGACCATTGAACTCGTGTACGACCGGGACTGTCCCAACGCCGAGGCGGCGCGGGCCGCGCTGGGGCGCGCCTTGGAGAAAGCCCGCCTTCCGGCGGTGTGGACCGAGTGGGAGCTTTCTTCGCCCGCAACCCCGGCGCGAGTTCGCACTCTTGGCTCGCCGGCCGTGCTCATCGACGGTCGGGACATCGCCGGAGTCCAGCCGCCGTGCGATGCCGGCGCCTGCCGTCTCTATGAGGGGCCGAACGGCAAGTGGGCCGGCGTTCCGGACGAAGCTCAGATCCTGCGCGCCCTTCGCGCCGGCGGCCGCCGGGTGAGGTGGCAGAACCTCGCCCTGGTCCCTGGAATCGCCGCCTCCCTGCTGCCCAACTTGACCTGTCCCGCCTGCTGGCCCGCCTACGCCGCCGTGGTCTCCGCCCTGGGTCTGGGATTCCTGGTCTCGTCCGCTTATCTGTTCCCGATTACCGCTCCCATGGTGGCGGTCGCGGTGGGCTGCCTTTTCTTCCAGGCCGCCGGACGTTATGGTCCGGCGTGGCTGGGCGCGACCGCGGCGGTGCTGGTGCTGGCGGGAAAGTTCCTGTTCGATTCGAAGATGACCTGGTATGTGGGAGCCGGCCTGCTGGTGGCCGCGTCCCTCTGGAGCGCCTGGCGCCGGCGATCGCCGCGAGCCTGTGCCTGCGCTCTTCCCAAGAAAGAGAGCCTGCGAGTATGAATTCCCAACGAAAGATCGAAGTATTCAGCGCCGGTTGCCCGATCTGCACCGAGACCGTCGCATTGGTTCAATCCATCGCCTGCCCATCCTGCGAAGTGAAAATCCTGGACATGCGCGACGCCGATGTGGCCGCGCGGGCGAAACACTATGGAATCCGCGCCGTGCCCGCCGTGGTGATCGACGGCAAACTGGCCGGCTGCTGCACTGGCCGCGGCCCGGATGAAGCCACACTGCGCGCCGAAGGGCTGGGCGTCCCGCTGGTCTCCTTCCCTTGAAACCCGGTTCTAATAGACCTGAAAGCAGAACACTTGATTCGACCCCTCCGGCGACAGCGAGTACTCGCCGTTCTCCAGGCTGTCGATCACCTCGATCCGGTACAGGTCCTGGGCAAGACGCACGAAGGAAAGCCGCAGGGAACGAGCCGATTTGTTCCCCTTCCGCTTGGAGAAGAAGACTTCGCGATGGCCGCTCTTTGCCTCGAAGCGGTACAGTTGCAGCCGGTCGGGTTGGATCTTCTCGGATTGCAGCAGAAAGATCGGCCCGGCCAGCGGCGTCTTGGCCGGAGAACTCGCCCCCTGTACCACGTAGGCCAGGTCCTCCTTGTTGCGCGTCTCTTCCCGGGCTTCCGACACTTCGGTCTGGACCAGATTGTCGGCGTGCACCAGGTAGGGGATATCCGGCTTGGGGGGACGCGGACCGTTGTACTTCTGGGCCGGGAGCAAGCCCGCACCGGACAGCAGCAGGGCGGCGCGCAGAACCAGTTTCATGACTTCGATTCTATCTCCGAAGCCTTGGCCTCCGCACTGAGCAGGCGTGCCTCCACGGCCTCGAACGTGCGCTCGAAATGGTTTTTCTCGATGGGCTTCAGCAGCGCCCAGCGGCCCTCTCCGCGGAAGTGCATGGACAGGTCGTGGCTGAAAGCCTCGGCCAGCAGCACGAAGGCTCCCACACGGCCGCGGACCCGGTCGAAGTACTCGACCCAGTTCAGCCCCGGCAGGCGCGTCGAGCAGAGCACCACATCGAACCGCAGCCGGCCCACCAGGTCCAGGCCCTCGTCGGAGCTGCGCACCGGGACCACGCGGTACCCGCGCGCCGATAGCATCTCCAGCAACTGGCGCTCCACCCACTCCTCCGGCTCCACCAGCATGGCCGTCCAGCGCCGCGCCGGCTCCTTGTTCTGCACCGCCTCGGCGTGGGCCACGGCCTGGTCCATGGGCAGCCAGGGCAGCTCGATTTCGAAGGTCGACTCCCGGCCCGGAGCATGCACCAGCCGCATCTCGCCGCCGTGCCCGGTCACGATGCTGCGGCAGACGTCCAGGCCCAGGGCGTTGACTTCCGCGTCCAGCGAATCGGCCCCCGTTCGCCGGGCCGCGCCCGGCAATTCGGCCGCGTTGTAGCCGATCTCGATGAACACGCGTTTGGCGAGCACGTCGGCCCGCACTGTGAGCCGCTTCTCGGTGGCATCCTCCAGCGACTGCTCGGCGTGCACCAGCAAGTTCAGAAAAACCTGCTCCAGTTGGCCCTGCGATCCCATGACGAACAGGGGCTGCTCCTTGAGCAGATTTCGCAACTGAATGCCGCAGGCCTTCCACTCCCGCTCGCGGAACTGGATGAGGCTGCGCAGCAGTTGGTTCATCTCCACCGGCTCGGCCTGCACCTGCTCGGGCTGCGCGAAGGAGACCAGCCGCTGCACGATGGCCGAGGCGCGCTGCGCCTCCGAGGCGATCACCAGCAGCTCATGGCCTGGCGCTGAGCCGGGATGGTTCTCGATGGCCGCCTCGGCCATGCTGCTGATCGACGCGATCGGCGTTTGCAGGTCGTTCACCACGCCGGAAATCAGACGCCCCATCGCCGCCAGCTTCTCGTTCCGCGACAATTGCTCGCGCACCGATTTCTGCTGCAGCAGTTTCACCGCCACGGCCACCTGGTTTGCCAGGTGCTGCGCGGCGGCCTTCTCGTCCGGGGAGAAGTTGCGCGCCTTATGCTCGTTGCTGAATTGCAGGACGCCCAGTGGCTCTCCCTGGGCCAGCATCGGCACGAACAACAGGGCCCGCGGCGCCACCACCTTTTCCCGCGCCGATAGCGAGAACGGCCCCCGCCGCGTGTCGGCCATCACCAGCAGGTTGCGGTTCTCAAAGCAGGCCGCCACGCCGCTCTCGACCAAGCCGGCCGGCGACTCCAGCGAGAAGGCGCCGCTCTGCGCCTCTGCCGTCTTCTCCCCCAGGCGCGGCGTGACGCAGTTAAACGTCTTAAGCCCGCGATCGTAGAAGTAGAGCCGCACCCCGGTCAGCGGGAACACTTTCGGCACCACCGCGGCGAGACGCCCGGAGATTTCCCCGCTCGAGCCGGCTTCCAGGATCTCCTCGCCCAGCCCGTACATCGTGCGCAGCATCTCCCGCTGCGCCTTGGCGTTCCGCTCCCGGTACCACCAGATCAGCACCGGCACCACCAGGGCCACCAGCCACTGCTTGTAGGCCCAGATCTGAAAGCCCCAGCCATGACCCAGCAGCTCGACGGCGCTCAGATTGTCCACCAGCACCTCGAAGTGCCGGTCGTAAGGAGGATTCGCGCAATATTGGTAGGAGACCCCCGTGACCCGGACTCTGTCCCCCACCGAGAAGCCCGCAAACTTGCGCGCCGCTCCCGCCGGAGGCGCCGGCAGAAACACTTTCAGCGGATTCTCCGGATTGCCCAAGCGTAAGTAGGACCCGCCTGCGTTCTCGCCCAGCTCCACCACCCGCCCCTCGACATTCACCCGCAGTCCGAGATACTGGAACGACTGCAAGTCCTCCACCTTCACGCGCCTTGGTTCCGGTGCCGCGCCGCCTGTGACGGTGGTGATCTTGAGGACCACTACCACCGGTAGCCCTCCGCGCCGCGCCACGCGTCCCCGCGCCTCCACCCAATCGCCCGGCGAGAACTGGTCGAATTGCGTGCCCTTCCCTTCCAGGACCAGGCCCGCCCCTTTGTCCTGAATGGCCAAGTGCACGTAGTCCAGCACGTGGGTGGGTCTAATGGAGATCTGTCCGGTGACCACCACCGGCTTGCCCTCCATGGCGGGAGAGAAATCAGGCTCCTTGCGCGCCGCCACCTGGTCCAGCGGCGTGGGAGGCTGGCCCGGCAGCCCGGCCGCGCACACCACTAGCAGGATCGCCGCGCGCCACCTGGCGCCCGTCAGACCGCAACCGGTTCGAGTTCCAGCCCTGCAAGCCATGGTTCCAGTTCGGGGCTTAGGAAATGATCGACAGTTAGGTCTACTTCCTTGAATTCACGGTGAGTAGTCCGTACGGCTACCACTTTGGCGCCAGCCGCGCGCGCCGCCTGGACCCCGGAGTAGGAGTCCTCAAAGATCACGCAATCGCGCGGGTCCATTCCCAGCAACTCCGCCACCCGCCTGTAGATCTCCGGGTCCGGCTTGGGACGGGATACCTGGTGGCCGTCCACCACAGCCCGGAAATAGCGGCGCAACCCGGCGCCGTCCAGAAGAAAGTCTACATTGGCCGGTTCGGCATTAGTGCCCAGTCCCATCGGGCGATGCCGGTGCCGCTCCAGGAAGGTCCTCACTCCGGGCACCAGGCACTGGCTCAGGCGGGGCGCCACCATCTCACGCCACAGGGCTTCTTTTTCCGCGCCACGCGCGAAGACCTCCTCGCGGCTCAACTCGGGGCCAAAGAAATCCCGGAGAATGTCATCGTTGCGCTTGCCATAGATCCGCTGGTGCATGGCCTCGTCGGTCCGCAGGCCGTAACGCAAGTTGAATCGGTCCCAGGCCTCCCGATGGCTCGGACTGGAATCGATCAGGACCCCGTCCATGTCGAAGATCAACGCCCGTTTACTCGACATTCAGCTCCTGCGTCAACCAGTTCAGGTAGTTGGTGGCGCCGTCGACCACCTGAAGCACCAGCGCCTCGGGCACCTCGTAGCTGTGCGCCTTCTCCAGCTCCGCGCATAATCGCGCGGACAAGTCGCGCCGCGACTTAATCACCAGCAGGCATTCGGCGGCGTTCTCAATGGCGCCCTTCCAGCGGTAGAAGCTGCGCGCGCCGGGAAGCACGTTGACGCAGGCCGCCAGGCGTCCCTCCACCAGCTTACGGGCGATCGCTTCGCCTTCCTCGGCGGTCGCGCAGGTGCTCAAGACCACAATTTTATCGGTCATGGCTTCAAGTTTTTCGCAACATCTTCCACTAGTGATGTTACTATGAAGAGTTAAGCGGCGTTGGGCGATGAGGATACCTCTTCTCCGGATCGGCTACGGCTTGGCGATTGTGGTGGCGGTGGTGTACGCGTTCATCGCGCTGCGAGGCCCGCACGGGGTCCCGGCCATGCTTCAGAAGCGGCAGGAGATCCGGGAGCTGGAAGAGCAGAACGCCGCGCTGGCGCGCGAGAATCAACTCCGGCGGGAGCGCATCGAACGCCTCGACAAGAGCGCCGAGGAACAGGAAATGGCCATCCGCGAGCGCCTCAAGCTGGTCAAGCCCAACGAGAAGGTTTACGTGCTGGGCAAATAGGCGGGTTTTCCCCCGCTTCCCCTCTCTACCCGGCCAGCGCGTTCCTGAAGTAAGATGCTATCGTGACTCGTCGAACCGCGATCGCCGCGCTGGGCGCCGGGCCTTTACTGGCCGCTTCCTCGATGAAAATGTCGCTTTCGGTCCGCGTGGCCGAGGCCTTTGACGACAAGACCCGCTCCACCAAGACCCTCGACGAGCTCATCGCGCTGGCCAAGTCGAACGGCTTTGACGCGATGTGCATGCGCGCTTCCACCGCCGGCGTCCACACCGCCGCCGAGGTTCTCCGCGAGATGCGCCGCAAGATCGACCGCGCCGGCCTGGCCGTTTCCATGGTGACGGGCGACTTCGCCGTGCCCGCCAACAACAATCAGGGTCCCCAATGCCTGCGGCGCATCGCTCCCTACTTGGACCTGGCCCAAGCCTTCGGCGCCGATCTGATC
>JACOSH010000475.1 GCA_016178945.1 Acidobacteriota bacterium | reverse complement strand
ATCGAGTCCGGACCCACTAGGTGCTCGACGCGCGTCTCCCGGAAACCGGCCTCCTTCATCCAGCCCATGCAATCGGCTCCGGTGTAGTCGAATCCGCCCGGTGTCTCGATGAGCATGTTCAGGCTCATCATCAGGCCGAAGACGTTCTTGGACCGGTCATCGTCGATTATGCTCTCGTAGACGATCAATGCGCCGCCCGCTGGAAGGGCCTCGTAGGCCTTCCGGATGAGGAGCTTCTTCTCTTCCAGGTTCCAGTCGTGAAGGATGTGTCCCATCATCAGGACGTCGGCACGGGGCAACGGGTCTTCGAAGAAACTGCCGGCCCGGAATTCGACTCGGGACGAAAGGCCGTTCTGGGCCACGTACTCTTCAAAGATGGGCGCCACCTCGGCCAGATCAAACCCGATACCGGAGATGTGCGGATGGGCGAGCGCCACTTGCGCCACCAGGTCGCCCTGGGCCGTGCCGATGTCCGCGGTTGTCTGGTATTTCTCCCATGGGAACTTGGCGGCGATGGCAAGGTTAGCGCCGCGGCTGAGCCCGGTCATCGCCTTGAGGAATTGCTTTAGCCTGGCTGGATCGGCGTAGAGAGTGGCAAAGAAACCGGGTCCCCCGCCTTTGGCTTCGTTCTGCTGCTCTCCGGTTCGCAGGGCCACCGTCAGGTGATTCCAGAAACCATAGAGCCGGTGATTGGCCATCTCGAGGACTCCGCCGATATAGGACGGCTTGCGCTTGTCGAGAAAGAAATCGGTGGAAGGCGTGTTGTAGTACTTCCCGTCTCTTCGCTCCAGAAAGCTCAAAGCCACCAGCGTGTCCAGAAAATCGCGCGCCGAGCGAGGATGCAGTCCAAGCCGTCCCTGTAGAGCCTGCAAGTCCTCCGGGTGCTTGGCCAGCTCGGTGAACAATTCCATCTCGACGGCGCTCAGGAGGGTCTTCGAGGCCCAGAAGCCCAGCCCCACCTGCATGATTTGATCTATTCGCGGTTCGCTCATCGTCAATCTACCTACACTACCAGATCCTCTAAGCTGTCAGCTTGTCTGCGGCTCCGCGCGGGTGCACAATGTAGGAATCACAGGCGAGGAGGGTATATGTCTCCGCACAGGATGTTTCTGAAGCTGCTATGTCTCGTCCTGGGCGTCTCCGCTCAGACCGGGACGGGTCGAATCTCGGGACTCGTCAAGGACTCGACGGGAGCCGTCGTTCCGGCCGTTCGCGTCGCGGCGTTGCACGAGCAAACCGGGCTGAAGCACGAGACCACCACCACGGACTCGGGCGGTTACGTCTTTCCCAGCCTGCCGGTAGGACCCTACTCGATTTCGGTGGAGCTTCAGGGCTTCAAGAAATACACCGCCACTGGAAACGTTCTTACGGTGGGGATCGACCTGGATCTCGACGTGGTGCTCCAGCCGGGCACGTTGAGCGAAACGGTAACCGTTTCGGAAGCGTACTCGAAAGTCCAAACCACCGAGTCGTCGTTGAGCACGCTGATTCCCGAGAAGACCATCGTCACGCTGCCGCTGAATGGGCGCAACCCCCTGCACCTGATCGCGCTGGCGCCGGGCGTGGTGGGACACAGCGCCGAAGCCACCAGCTCGGGCGGCACCTCCACCCACTACATCAACGGCGACCGCGGCCGGGGCATCACGACCACGCAGGACGGCATCGACATCTCCGATCCGGTCATCCCGCGAGGCGAGCTGACCAACGCGCCGGTGAACCCCGAAGCGCTCCAGGAGTTCCGGGTTATCACCAGCAACGCCAAGTCCGAGTATGGCCGGTCGGCGGGCGGGCAGGTGGAGATGGTCACCAAGAGCGGGACCAATGAGTTCCACGGCAGCGCCTACGAGTTCCTGCGGAACACCGCCCTGGACGCCAACTCGTTTTTTAACAACCGGCAAGGCTTGCCGCGCGAGGTGTTGCGGCGCAACCAGTTCGGCGCTTCCATCGGCGGGCCCATTCGCCGGAACAAAGCGTTCTTCTTCTTCAACTACGAAGGCATGCGGCGCACCCAGGAGACCAGCCCATCCAGTTTCCTGGTTCCGACCGCAAGTTTGCGCAGCGGCAATTTCCGCTTCGTCACCCAGCCCTGTCCTGGCCAGAGCGCGGCGCGGAATCTCGGAGCCTGCACCGACACTGGCGGGAACCCGCTGGTCCCGGTCTCGTCGTACAACTTCGTTGGGAACGATCCGCGCAGGCTGGGTCTCGATCCCATCATCCAGAATGAAATGCTGAAGTTCCTGCCGCTGCCCAACGACTTTACCCGGGGTGACGGACTGAACTACGCCGGACTCCGGTTCAATTCTCCGACTCTGAACCCTGTCGACACCATCACGGCGCGGGTAGACCACACTTTCAACGACAAGCACGCCCTGTTTGCTCGCTACAACCTGGCCTGGCGCAGCGACCTGATCAACGACATCATCAATACTACTCCGCGTCCCATGAGCTGGCCGGCCCGCGTCCGCATCTCCGATCAGCAGAGCGCGGCCCTGGGCGTGAAGTCGAGCCTGGGACCGCACCTGCTGAACGAGTGGACCGGCGGCTTCACGCGCAACGTGCTCAATTTCGCCGATCCGGTGAACCCGCGCACCTACCAGATCTGTCCCGGCGTGGGAACGGGGGCGCCCTGTTTGTTTGCCAGCCCATTCGTTTATTGGGGCGGGACGTTCCGCGCGCCCACCGAATACCAGATGCTGGACAACCTCAGCCTGATCCGGGGCAAGCACGCCTTCAAGGGAGGAGTAAACCTGCGCGCCTACCGGATCCCCCAGTACCGCGGCGCGGGAAATCCGTTCGGGATCTATCCCACGTTCACGTTCAACCGCCTGGACGCGTCCTTCAGCGGCCTCGACGCCGGCGCTGTGGCGCGGCCGGATGGCAGCCGCGTCAACCTGACAGGCTCCGGCATCAACAGCACCGATCTCAACAACCTGAACACCCTTTACAATGTGATGCTGGGCCGGGTGGGAAAGATCGACCAGGTGTTCTACAGCAACGGCAAGGCCTTCCCGCCGGGGCTGAACCCGCTGGTGCTGGACCAACGCCTGCGCGAATACAACTTCTTCTTTCAGGACGACTGGCGCATTTCCTCGAAGCTGACCCTGAACCTCGGGCTCCGCTACGAGTTGAACTCCGTGCCGTTCGACGCGGGCGGGGTGCAGGTAGTCAACGACAAGCCGCTCGACGGCAGCCAGGGTCCAGTAACCTTTCTTCCAGCAGGCCCGGGCACGGGACGCACCTGGTTCAACCGCGACAACAACAACTTCGCGCCCTCCATCGGGTTGGCCTACGACCCGTTCGGGAACGGAAAGACCGCCATTCGCGGAAGCTACCGGCTGGCGTACCAGCGCCTCATCAGTTGGGCGCTCAATGTCGTGGAGCAGCGGCAGCCGGCTACCTCCATCAACCAGTTTCTGCAAGGCCCGCGCAACTCGGGGCTGCCCGCGGCCGACAACATTGTCCGGCTGAACGAACTTCTGAGGGGCGGAATCATACCCGATCCGCAGCGCGGCACCTCGGTCAGTCTGAACAACGGTATCCCGCTGCTCACCCCGCCCACGGCGATCAATCGCACGCCGGGCCCGAACCGCGGCGAGCAACCTCTGCTGTTCAGCCCGTCGATGCCCACGCCCTACGTCCAACAGTGGACCCTGGGAATCCAGCGCGAGATCCTGTCGAACACCGTGTTCGATATGGCGTACGTGGGCAGCCGGGGCGTGAAGCTGTTCCGCATGAACAACGTCAATCAGATGGATTTGCGCGCCAACGGCTTCATCCGCGATTTCCTGGCCGCGCAACGCAACTTGGCCGCCAACGGCAACCCCAACATCGGCGATCCCACCGGCGCTTTCGGCAGACTCTATGGAGGGACCATTCCGGCCGCGGCCTACGCCGACATCCGGAACAGCAACATCGGTGCGGTGGCCGACTCGCTGGATCGCGGGGTGCAGGGGATCGGGCTCAGCCGGGCGGGTCTGCCGGACAACTTTTTCCGGCCAAACCCGCAGTTCACCATCGCCGGCCTGGGTTGCTCCTGCTCGAACTCCTGGTATAACGCGCTCCAGGCGCAAGTGCAGCGGCGCTTTTCGCAGGGCCTGACGGTCAACGCCAACTACACGTTCTCCAAATCGATCGACGATCTGTCGGCGGACACGCGCGGCGCCGGCACCGAGATCCTGGTGGCCTCCGATCCCAGGAACCGCAACCTCGACCGCGGCCGCTCGGACTTCGACGTCAACCACGTCTTCCGGGCGAACTTCATCTATGACCTGCCGCTGGGGCGTGGGAAGGCCCTGTTGCGGGACGCGCCCGCCCCGCTCAACCAGATCCTGGGCGGCTGGCAGCTCAACGGGATCTTTGACATCTCCAGCGGTTTCCCGTTCTCGGTATTCTCCGGATACCAGACCTTCACGTTTTACGACTCGGGAACGCGGGTGGGCAGCGAGAGCGCCAGCGCCACTTCGACCCGCGCCGTCTTCACCGGCTCGTCGGCGAAGATCGGATCTGCGGCCCGGACCGGCCGCGACGTGCAGTTCTTCAGCGCCGAGGAAAAGGCCCTGTTCCGCACGGCGGGCGTGGGAGAGCTGGGCGCGGGCCGCAACATCTTCACCGGGCCTGGCTTCTTCCAGTTCGACCTGGGGCTGTTCAAGAACTTCACCATCCGCGAGCAGAGGCGGCTGGAATTACGCGCCGAATTCTTCAACCTGTTCAACAATGTAGACTTCTCAAACCCCACCCTGGTGGTGACCTCCGGGAGCTTCGGGAATGTGGGCGACACCCGCGTGCCCCCAAGGATTATCCAGATGGCGCTGAAATTCTATTTTTAGCTCTAACCGTAGTAGGCGTACTGAGAAACCGTGCGCCAAAACCGCGTGGATTCCTCTTGACACGCCGGGCGCAGGCCTGCATAATTCTCACTGCTGGCCCAGCGCCGGCAAGGGGGACAACATGCACCCGTTTCGCGGCCTATTCACCGTGGCAGTACTGGCGGTCGGCCCTTTATTCGGCACCGGAGTTGTAGATACTTTCCAGAGCTACGCCTTGGGGACGTTTCCTTCGCCGGTCTGGAGCGACGTTGGGGCCGTCCTCCCGCATGCGCCGTTTATTCCGCCTCTGCCCTCGGCAACCGTGATCGCCACTACGGACGCTTTCGGGAATCCGACTAAGGCCTTGGCCACCGTCAACGCTCTGGGCAACAGTAAGGGCATCTTCGCGGCTGTTCCGGTCAACAATTTCTACAGCCTGTTCGCCGACCTTCGCGTCGACCAGTACAGCGATAACAGCGCCGGAACATCCGCGGATTGGGCGATGCAGATCACCTTTGCCCAGGCAGGAGTGAACAACTTCGATACCACGCCTCAGGCGGGAGTCTACGCCAGCAGCTTCACCCGCGGCTGGCGCCTGTTTCTCATCTCCTCGAACGGCGGACCTGGTCTCGACCTCGACCTCGGAGTTGCCGCCAATATCGGCCAGTGGTACCACGTCCTGTTCGAAGCTAATGCGCTGACGGGCGCGTTCCATTCCCGGATCGTGGACGTCTTTTCCAACAACCTGCTGGTGGATCGCATCGACACAGTGGCCGGCTGGCAGCCCCAATTCGCACAGTTCGATTCCGTCGCGTTCTTCTCCGGCGAGCTGAGCAACGACACGGTCGCCAATATCGGCGTAGTGGACAACATCAACGCCTCGTCATCCGTCCCTGAACCGGGCGGCGCGGTGTTGTTAAGCATCGCCGTAGGCATCATTGTGCGGTGGCGGCGCCTGGGCAGGCGTTAGACCAAGGTCACGCCAACGGAAGCGACGCGCCCGTATTGGTCTTCTGGTCGTGGTAGGCGATCAGGTCCTCAAAGCCCGGACCAATGCGGACCCCGCCGAAAGTGGTCAGGTAGCGGCATGTTGCGTAGCGTGACGCAGTGGAGGAATAGTTCGCCTCCCAGGCCGCGAATCGCGACTCCTCTTGCGGCGTGAGGAATGGGAAGCTGACGGGCGGCAGCCCCAGGCGGCATCGCCAGGGCTTGGGCGTCAGGCGGGCTCGAAAGGACTCCTGCATCCGGCACATCTTCACGTAGAGCGGGTCCGCGCCGAACTCCTGGAGCAGCGCTTCGCTCTGCCGGCCGGCGGCTTCGAAATGCGCGTTGGTGACAATGGCCCGATATCCGGCGGCGGTCTTGTAGACGCGGACCGCGAGGCCATTGCGCTCTGCGACCCGTTGGATGCCGTCCAGCACCGGGTCAGCCGGGGCCTTTGGCGCGGCCGCGGCCTTTCCGAACAGCGACAGGACGCTCGTAATCAGGTCCACCGCAGCCCCTGGCGCGGACGCCTCTTCGCGATCGATATCGACGAACATCAGATCGCGCACATTCAGAACCAGCGCCCCATAGGAGTTGCGCGTCACGACAGCGGCAGGATCGCCGCCGCCAGAGGAAAACTCCTGAAGAACCGGCTCCGGCAGCGGGCGCTGGCCGTAAAGATATTGGCTGCGCTCGATCCCGCCCGAGACCAGCGCCTCGGCTAGCCGGCGGGCCGTGTCCCGCGCCAATTGGCCCGCGGCCTCGAGGCTCTCGTTCGACCAGCCGCGCGAAACCACGCGAATGAGCTGGCCATCCGCCCCGGTTGCTTCGCCGGACTCCCGGGTCCAGTATTTCGCCAGTTTCATCGATTATGAGCTCCATTGGCCTCGATAGGACGGGTCAACCAAGCGGTTCGCGGCTTCCGAATTGGTGACGCGCATCGCGGCGGTGTCCCATTCGAAACGCTCTCCAGGCAGCCGCTGAGCCAGGCAGCCGAGCAGGAAGGCCTCGGTCACGGCGCTCTGCGAGGCGAAGTCGGCCGCCGCCGCGGGTCCCCCTTTGCATGCGGCGACCCACTGGTCGACGGCGCCGTCCCGCATCTCGACGCCCCGCCCGGCGGCGCGCTCCCGGCGTGGAGTCACGTACTTGCTCGATTCCGGATACACGCGCGGGTTCTGCCCATTAAATCCGGCCAGCAGAACGCCCTTGTCGCCCACGTACAGGATGCCCTCGCCGCCGCTCCGGAACAACGCGCGATCGTCTTCCTTCAGGCCCGCGGGACGCGGCGGCATCAATCCGCCGTCATACCAGGCCAGGTGCACCGGAGGCCGGGCGCCCACGGCCGGAAAATCCATGTGGACGATCGACGCCGCCGGATAGGTCTCTCCGTGAGCCTCGCTACTGGATGCTTCCACGGCGGTCGGGGGAGTCAGGCCGAGGATCTTGAAGATGCCCGCGAAACTGTAGCAGCCCATGTCGCCGAACGAGCCGCACCCGAAGTCGTGCCATCCGCGCCACACAAACGGAAGGTAGGCTTTGTGATAGGGGCGGGCCGGCGCCGGACCCAGCCACCGATCCCCATCGAGACCTTCCGGAACCGGCAGCGGCTCTGCAGGCCGCTCGACGCCCTGCGGCCAGTACGGGCGGCTGGACCAGTTATGCACCTCGCGGACGCGGCCGATCGCTCCATCGGCCAGCCAGGCGGAAATCAGACGCGTCGACTCGCTGGAAGGATTGTTGACCGGGAGCGAGGCGGCCACTTTCATCTCGGCGGCCAGCGCGGCCACGCGCCGGGCCTCGGCGATCGAATGGGTCATCGGCTTCTGGCACAGCACGTGTTTGCGCTTGCGCATGGCCGCCATCGAGATGGGCGCGTGCCAGTGATCCGGCGTGGCGATGTAGACCCCATCGACGTCTTTCTGGTTCTCCAGCAGCTCGCGGAAATCGCGATAGGCGGTGCATCCCTTGTACGACCCGTTGTGGCGCGCGCCATAGTAGGCCTCCACCAGGCGCTGGGCCGGCTCGCGGCCGCCCATGCCCAGGCTGGTGGCGAAGGTGTGGGTCAGATTCACGCGTCCAGGCGAGGCGAGGTCTTGGCCCCAGTTCTCATGACCCGGGCCGAGCAGGCGGCGCGCCGAGTTCAGCAAGGCGTTCGAGCCGTACTCGGCGTATTCCTTGCTGCCCTTGTTGCAGTCGCACACCGCGACCACCTGCACGTCGGGCCGCGACAGCAGGTCCATCGTCACCGCCATGCCCTGCCGGCCCAGGCCGATCGAGGCTACTGTAACCTTGTCGCTGGGAGCGATATGTCCCTGGCCCAGCACGTGGCGGGGCACAATCGAAAAGACCGCGGTCGCGGCCAATTGCCGCCGCGTCAGGGGAAGAGGATTCGATGCTTTCCTGGGTTCAACCTCAGCTCTTGCGAAATACCACGCGTTCGACGATGGCCTTGGCTTCGAGGACCGTCTGGACCTCCTTATCGAACTGCTCTCCGGCCGCAAGCTTCTGCTCGCGGGCGCCCCGGGGCGTGACCTCCAGCCCCCACCAGCCGGAGTACCCACCCTCCAGTGCGATCCGAACCAGTTTTTCGGCGTCAAAGGCAGGGTCGAGCGCGCTGCCCCAGGTGCCCTTTACGGAAAGCCCGCGGGCATAGGGGAGAATTTTGCGCACCGCCGTATACCGGTCATCGCCCCTGTTCCAATTGCCGAGGTCGCACAGCAGCCCGAACTTCGGGTGATTGACCTTCTTGACTATCGCTACCAGCACGTCCGGGTCCGATGAGGCGCCGCCGTGATTCTCCACCAGAATATTGAGGCCCGTGCCGCTGGCGTACTCGAGCATCGTCAGGATGGTTTCCGCCGCGCGGTCGGCCAGGTCCCGATCCT
>JACOSH010000474.1 GCA_016178945.1 Acidobacteriota bacterium | reverse complement strand
GCGACGTGCTGAGTGCCCAAGGCGATCTGGCCGGGGCGCTGGCGGCCTCCGGCAAGTCGCTGGGGGTGAGGCGACGGCTGGCCGAGGCCGATCCGTCCAACGCGGTTTGGCGGCGGGACCTGGGCGTGAGCCACAGCAAAGTGGGCGACGTGCTGCGGGACCAAGGCGATCTGGCCGGGGCGCTGGCGGCCTACGGCAAGTCGCTGGAGGTGTCGAGACGGCTGGCCGAGGCCGATCCGTCCAACGCGGGTTGGCAGCGGGACCTGTCATTCAGCCTCACGCGGATAGCTGAATTCCATGAGCGGCACGGTGACCGCACTCAGGCTCTGCGGTTCGCGGAAGAAAGCCTCATGATCGACGAGCGCCTGGTGGCGCTCGATCGCAGCAATGCGATTTGGCAGAACGATGTAGCGGCCAGCCGCGCCCTGGTGGCCCGGCTCCGACGCTGAGCCAACCCCACGCCGTGGCCCAAAGCAACGGCATCCCATGGACTGCGATGCGTACCTCGACTGATGCCAGCCGGTCCGCGCCCTACCGCGCCAGCCCCGGTCCGGTTCGGGGGCCAACAGCTTGTGCGAACCACCCTGCCGCTTAACACGCCAGCCGATGCGCTCCAGGGCGGCCAGCACCGGCGGGCCTTAGTCGCCGGCCAGTTGCTCACTGAGCACCAGAAAGAAAATGTTGAGAGCTCACGGCGGCAACTCCCCGTGCTTGATTCGATCGGCGATCGCCTCGATCGCGAGCCTTTCGGTGCTGCTGATGGCCTCCTCGCGCGTCTCCCCGTAGGTCATGACGCCGGGCAGTTCCAGCGCCTCGGCAATCAACCGGCCGTCTTCTTCCCTGTCGAGCTCAATGGAAAGGTGCACTCCCTCAGGTTACTCGATGGGGAAGCTGTTACGTCCCGATCACGGCCCATCCGGACTGAGCCGGTTGTGACACTGGCCGGAGATCCAGCCCTACCTGGTCAGGTGTATACTTGTCAGCCTATGAGAATCCAGGATGGAAATCTCAAGCCCAAGCTCATGCCGCCCTCCGCGATCCTCCTGCTGTTCGCGCCGCTCCTCGCCGCCCAACCGGCCCCGGACGGAGCGGCCCTTTACGCCCGCCTGTGCGCCCGCTGCCACGAGGCCGGTGGACAGAAGTGGGCGCCCCCCCTTCGCGAGATGCGCGCCAAGCCGCCCGAGCACATCCTGGCCGCGATGGTGGTGGGCGTCATGGCGCCGATCGCGCCCGAAGATACGCCCTCGCGCCGGGCCATCGCCGAGTTCGTCGCCGCCAGGAAGCTCCCCCCGGACACGAATCCCCCGGTCGCCGCGCCCCCCGCCGTGCTCTGTGCCGCCGGAGCGCCGCCGATGCGCGATCCCGCCTCGGGCCCCCGCTGGATTGGCTGGGGCGTCGACACCGATAATTCGCGCTTCCAGCCGGCCGCGATGGCGGGACTCAAGCCGGAAGACGTTCCGCGCCTGAAGCTGAAGTGGGCCTTCGGCTTTCCCGGCGTGCCCCTGGCCTACGGCCACCCCACGGTCGCCGGCGGCCGCCTCTTCGTCGGCAGCGCCTCCGGGATGGTCTACTCGCTGGACGCCGCCACCGGCTGCGTGCATTGGACCTTCCAGGCCGCCCCCGACGGCATGCGCGGCGCCTTCACGGTAGCGCCCATGCCCGGGGCTCCGGGACGCACCGCGCTCTGGTTCGGCGACATTGCCGCCAATATCTACGCGCTCGACGCCGCCACTGGCCGCCAGATCTGGAAGACCCGCATCGATGATTTTCCCACCGCGCGCGCCACCGGCTCGCCCGTCCTGCACAACGGGCGCATCTATGTCGGGATCGCTTCTTTCGAGGAACTCCTGGCCGCCAATCCCAAGTACGAGTGCTGCAAGTTCCGGGGTAGCGTCGCCGCCCTGGACGCCCGCACCGGCGCCCAGATCTGGAGGACTTTCACCATCGCCGAGCCAGCCAAACCCACGGGGAAGAGCAAGGCCGGCGCTCCGGCGTGGGGTCCATCGGGAGCCGGCGTCTGGTCCGCCCCCACCATCGATGCCAGGGCCAAGGCAGTCTACGTCACCACAGGCGACGGGTACTCCGATCCAGCGGTGGCTTCCACCGACGCCATCCTGGCCCTGGACCTGGATACCGGCAAGATTCTGTGGACCCGCCAGTTCACACGGGCCGATCAGTGGAACGTGAGCTGCCTCTCCCTGGATAAGGTCGGCTGTCCTCAGAAGCCCGGCGGTGACTTCGATTTCGGCTCCTCGGCCATCCTGCGCACGCTGCCGGGAGGCAAACGCCTGCTGATCGCCGGCCAGAAGTCGGGTGTAGTGCACGCCATCGACCCGGATCGCGGGGGCGAGATCGTCTGGCAGAGCCGCGTCGGCCGCGGCGACGTACTCGGCGGCGTGGAATGGGGCCCGGCCGCCGACGCCGAGCGCGTCTATGTGGCGGTTTCCGATCTCGACCTCTCCAAACCCGCCACCGGTGGAGGACTGTTCGCGCTGCGCATCTCCAACGGTGAGCGCCAGTGGCAGGCCATGCCGCCGCCTCCCGCCTGCGCCGGTGAGCGGGGTTGTACGGCCGCCCAACCAGCGGCCGTCACCCTAATCCCCGGCGTGGTCTTTTCCGGCTCGCTCGACGGCCACCTCCGCGCGTACTCCAGCGCCACCGGCAAAATAATGTGGGACGTGGACACGCGCAAGGAGTACTCGACCGTGAACGGCGTGAAAGCCAACGGCGGATCGCTCAACGGCGCCGGACCCACCGTCGTCGCCGGGACTCTCTACGTCAACTCCGGCTACGGGATCTTCGGTCTGCCGGGCAACGTCCTTCTGGCCTTTTCCATCGACGGCAAGTAGCGCCCAATAGTGCTGTACCCTGGCCCTTCCTGACCGGGAAGCCCAGTCTCTAGACGCCGGCGGCCACCACGTTTGCCGGCGGCCGGCTCACTGTTTCGGTTGCCGCCAATTTCTGTCGAAACCGTTGGTGCCGGAGTCGTGTCAGTTCCACCAGCGGTCGCCACACGGCGTGCACCAGGTGGTGCTTGATGAGCAGCCGCCAGAACCGGTTGGAGCGCTTATACAGGTACGACATCGCCAGGTACGGCGCAACCGCGCGCCAATCCTCCGGCCGGCGCCGCCAAATCGAGGCGTGTGAGAAAAGGCGCTGGTAAATCCAGGCGTAACCTTGCTCAAGTTCCTCCGGCGACATGTGCTTCGGGCGGAACACCGCGTGCGCCGTGTCGTATAGCTCCCAATCCCGGTGCAACAAGCGCCCCTCCGCTTCCATTTGCCGGAATAGCGGCGTCGCCGGATAGGGGGTCAGAATGTGAAACGTCGCGCACTCCAGAAGGTTCTCCTCGATCCAGCCGGCCGTCCGGGCGAAAACGTCTTTCCGGTCGTGATCGAACCCCAGTACGAACGAACCATTCACCTGGATCCCGTGATCGTGCAGCATGCGGACCCGGCGCGCATAGTCGGCCGTCTTCGGCGTCTTCTTCCGTGCATCGGCGAGATTCTCGTCTGCGAGGGACTCGAATCCCACGAAGACGCCCGTACATCCGGCCAGCGCCATTTCCCGGATCAAGCCGCGATCGTCGGTGACATCGATCGACACCGCTGCGCTCCAGATCTTGTTCAGCGGGCGCAGCGCGTAACACACCTGGCGCAGATACTCCCGGTTCGAGCCCAGATTGTTGTCGATGAAGACGGCGTACGGTTGCTTGTCCGCCTCGAACTCCGCGGCTATCTGGCCGGGATCTCGCATTCGGTACGGCATCCGCAGGCCATCGGTGGCCAGGTAGCAAAACCCGCATCGGTTATGACAACCCCGGGTCGCAATCAGACTGGTTGTCGTTAGAAAGCTCCTGCGAGGCAGAAGCGATCGCCTGGGCGCCGGGTCCTCGCGATAGTCGCTTTCATAGGTTGCCGCGTATTTCGTCCGCAAGCGGCCCGACTCCACATCCGCCAGGATCCGCGGCCAAAGCTGTACGCCATCGCCCACGGCGAGCGCGTCCGCATGCGGTGCGCACTCTTCGGGACACGACAGCACATGCAGTCCGCCCAGGATGACCTTGCTTCCTCGGCTCCGGTACCAATGAGCCAGCTCGAACGCCCGCCGCGCGAAGGTCAGGTGCACCGTGATCCCCACCACCTCGGGCATGGTTGCAAAGGGCGGCCGTCCATCCAGCAGGTTTTCGTCCCAATACCGGACCTCCCAGTGTTCCGGCGTGGTCGCCGCGAAACTGATCTGTGCCAGTGTTGGCGTGAGCACATGTTTACCGAAGCTCGCGTTCGGATCTTTCGGATAGAAGGGATTGATGAGCAGCGCGTACCGGGGCTGTATCGGTCCCACAAGGATGCCGGGATCAAGCAGAGGCGGCCGGGTCATCTCAGGCGGACACCAACGGCGCCGCGCCGGTCGCACAAAGGGCTGAATAGCTGCGTTCACGCAAGGAACTTTATCATATGAAGTACTTCATGTCAACAGGGAGCTGTCCGGCCGCGTTGCCCCGGGCGCCTCGCGGAATCCGGCGCTTCACTTATTCCCAGGCGGCGTGGACCGATCGAGCTCGCCGGACCAATTGAGAATCACGTTGAGCTGGCGCGGCACGGAACCTTCGTCGCGCCGGATCATCAGGAAACGCTTGCCATCCGGCGAGGGCTGGTAGCCCTGGAACCGGTAATCATTCAAACGAAAGTTCGACCGGTCAAATAGCCTGCGCGGAGCGCCGAAGGAACCGTCCGGACGGAAAGCCACGGCGACAACAGCCTCGCCGGTTACGTAAAACAGTTCCTTGCCGTCCGGCGACCACCTGGGCTGCGATCCGCCTCCGTTAGAGACCGCCATTCGGTTCGTTCCGCCGGGGTACGACTGCACGTAGACCTCTCTCCGCCCCGACTCGTCGGACGCATACGCGACCCAGCCCCTCCCGGAACCGGAAGACAGGCCGGGCGAGAATCGGCCCTCCCCTTCATTGAATGGCGTCACCCGCAACGGCGTCGTCTTTCCATCCCGCGACAGGATCCAGATGTCGCGGCTGGTCTTGGGATTGATTTCAAGGTAAAGCAGCGTCCCGTCCGGCAATATCGAGTACGGTAACTGGTCGTAGGGGCGTTTCAGCAGCGCTTCCGCCGGCTGCGATCCATCGGCGCGTTGGGAGTAGATGTCCCAATCGCCTCCCCGATTGGAGCCGAAGATGATCCGCGTGCCGTCACTGCTCCACAGGGGCAACATATTGCTGGCGTTCCCCGACGTCAGAGGGCTGCGGGTTCCGCGTTGCAGATCATGAATCCAAAGGGACACGCCCTGTCTGACGACTGCCTTCGTCCCGCCGGGCGAAAGGCTCACCTCGCGATACAGATCTTGACCCTTGCCCAGCGCTTCGATCTTTCCTTCCCGGTCGACCCACACCAGCGATGTCTTAGCCGGGTTGCCGGGCGCGTAGACAGCGGTGCGGTTGTTCGAGATGGACAGCCAGCCCCGGGACTCGTTTTCCACGTCCCAGTAAACGTTGGAAAGGACCGTGGTATCGGCGCTGGTGGGCGCGGGATGTGCGGCGTCAAGCGGCGCAGCCATCAAGCTGGCGCTCGGATCGATGACCAGGAGGCGGCCTGTGGAGCCGCGCGTAGGCTCGAAAATCCCAAACGCAAACGAAGTTTTGGGCAACACGATTTCCCACCGGTGTGAATCGAGCGAGAGCACCGCGTTCCCCTGCGTTTGTCCCCAAATCGTGAACAGAAGACTACGTCCTCCGGGAAGGGCTTGCGGAAAAACGTGGGCGTAACCATTTGCCGCGCCATCGGGTTTGGTTAGAGACTCGGTGGTGCCGCCGCTGGCGGGAATCAGCAAGAGTCCGGAGCCGAGCGACGCCGCATAAAGGATGGTGGTGTCCTCGTTCCACGTTCCACCCTGGGGATAAGCGGCTT
>JACOSH010000473.1 GCA_016178945.1 Acidobacteriota bacterium | reverse complement strand
GGAATCGCCCAGACGCTGGCCGGTGTCCGGATCGGTCTGGCTGGCGTGGAAGCCGTGCATGGCGACAGTGAGGGCGGAGATCCCGCTCATTCCGGAACGAGCGCCGAGATTGCTCGCATGGCACTTCACGCACAGGACCGGTGTCTGGCCTCCGGTCGCCGTGGCGTACAGTCCCTGGGGGCTGTAGCCGGCGTCGCCCAGGGCCTTCTTGTAAGCGGCGCTGTCGGACTGGCGGTCGTCGTGGCGGCGCAGGATGTTGAGCTTGTAGTCGCGGTCGACATCCAGGTCGTTCACCCAGCCGTCGATGGGTGTGGCCGCGCGCACTCCGCCGGACCGGTGGCAGGAGCGGCAATCCATCTCGTCCGACACCGGCAGCACCACGCGGGTGGAGGCGAGCAGGTTGCCCGAAGCGTCGCGCGCCACCAGGCGGAACATCGGGTAGTAGTGGGCATTGCGGTTGTCGTCAAAGGGAACGGCCGGGACCGCTTCGGCCAGGAAGCGGTTGCGCGCGGCGTCGAACACCATGGGCCGAGGCGTGTTGTCCGGCCCAGGCATGGCGCTGCCGGAAAGACCGGTGTCGGCGGCGGGCGCCAGGCCGAATAACTTCTGCGCCAGCGTCCAAAAGTTGATCTTGCCGGCGGAGGTCGTGTTGATGGCCCCCAGCGGATCGCGCACCGCTTCGTAGGTGATCCGAACATTGGCGCCGCTTCGCACCAGTTTTCCGGATGAGTCGACAAGCTGCGCGACGATCGTGCCGCCCGGCGGCTGGACCGCGAACACGGAAAAATCGCTGTCGCTCCAGTTGATGCCGAAGTCGCTCCAGCCGATCAGCGTATACTGCGCATCGGCGGCGGGGACCAAAGCCAGCAAGAGAACGGTTAGGACCAGGGGGGAAAGATAGCGCATGATTCGCACTCGGAGATTCCGACTCGATACACTCTCAGTATATTCGATACGCTCCGCGGAGAAACCGCATCGAGCGACGCGTCGTGGAGGAAACATGAAAAACGCCGGGCTGCTTTTCTGGTTGCTGTGCGGGCTTGCGCCGCTGCGCGGTGAAACGCTGTACGTGGCCGCGGACGGGCGGGCCGGAGCGTTGCCGTCGCTGGCGGCGGCGCGCGATTCGATTCGCGCCCGGCGCTCCTCCGGGGCTCGGGAGCCGGTCACGGTCGTGATCCGCCAGGGAACCTACTTCCTTTCCGAGCCATTAGTGCTGGAGCCGCGTGACTCGGACACGACCTGGTCGGCCAGCCCCGGCGATCGGGTAATTGTGAGCGGAGGCCGCCGCATCGAAAACTGGCGTAAAGGCGCGGGCGGCTGGTCGGCCCCCGCGGCATGGAACTTCCGGCAACTGTTCGTGGGCGGGCGGCGCGGGCAGCGCGCCCGCTCCCCCAACCACGGCTTCTTCCGGATCGACGGCGTCAGCTCGCAGGACAAGCCCTTCCGCCTGCGATTCCGCGGGAACGAGATCGCCAAATCGTGGGCCGGGCGCGGCGTCGAGGTGATTGTACTTCTGGCCTGGGCGGAGCTCCGCATGCCCATCCTGGCGGTGGACGAAGCGGCGCGCGTGGCCACGCTGGCCGGCGATCCGCGCCCTTCCAACCGGGAGACGGATGCCCGCTACTTCATCGAGAACGCGCCGGAGGCTCTGGACGCCCCGGGCGAATGGTATCTGGACCGCGAAGCCGGCCAGGTCTCCTACCGTCCCCGATCCGGCGAGGACATGGCCACCGAAGAAGTGATCGCGCCGGTCCTGACGCAACTGGTGCGTCTGGAGGGTCGGCCCGAGGACGGGCAGTTTGTCCGGCGCGTCCGCTTTCAGGGCCTCGAGTTCCGTCACACCGATTGGACGCTGGGCCCCCAAGGTTACGCCGACACCCAGGCCGCCGTCGACGCGCCGGCCGCCATCGATGCCGTGGGCGCCGAGGATTGCGCCATTGAGAAGTGCGTCTTTCGCGCGCACGGCGGCTACGCCGTTTGGTTCGGCCGCGGCTCGAAACGCAATCGAATCGCCGCCACGGAGATTACCGACATGGGCGGCGGCGGCGTCAAGATCGGCGAGACCGTCCAGCGCGCCAACCCCGCCGAGCAGAACTCCGGGCACGTCGTGACCGACAACCACATCCACGATCTGGGCAAGGTCTACCCGGCGGCGGTGGGAGTGTGGATCGGACAAAGCAGCCGGAACACCATCGCGCACAACCACATTCACGACCTCTACTACACGGCCATCTCGGCCGGGTGGACCTGGGGCTACGGTCCCAACCAGTGCCAGGGCAACACCATTGAGTGGAACCACCTGCACCACGTCGGAAAGGACATGCTCAGCGACATGGGCGCGATCTACACGCTCGGAGTGCAGCCGGGGACGGCGGTCCGCTACAACCTGATCCACGACGTCTCCGCGTTCACCTATGGCGGCTGGGGCATCTACCCGGACGAGGGGTCGAGCGAGATGCTCATCGAGAACAATATCGTGTACCGCTGCAAGAGCGCCGGATTCCACCAGCACTATGGGCGCGACAACCTGGTGCGGAACAACATCTTCGCCTTCAACCGCGAGTTCCAGTTGATGCGCTCGCGCGCCGAGCCGCATCGCTCCTTCGTCTTGGAGCGGAACATCGTCTATTTCGACGAGGGCGCCCTGCTGGGCGGCAACTGGACCGGGGATCAGTTCCGGCTGGACCGCAACCTCTACTTCGACACCCGCGGGCCGGTCCGCTTCCCGGGAACCAATTCGGTCGAGGCCGATCCGGGTTTCGTCAACGCGGGCGAGTTCAACTTCGCCCTGCGTCCGGATTCCCCCGCCCTGAAGATGGGGTTCCACCCCATCGATTTGCGGGGCGCCGGACCGCGGCCTTAGGCGCCGGCTTGCCGCTCATTGGATCTGGCCGACTCGAACGCCCGAGGCCGCTCCCGTCTGGCGGAACACGCTGTGGGTGGCCTTCTGAAAGTCGGCGGGCCGGGCTTTGGGGATGTCCATGAATTTTTGGGGATTGCGGTCCGCCAGCGGAAACCAGGAGCTTTGCACCTGCACCATGATGCGATGGCCGTGCCGGAAGGTGTGGCAGACGTCCGGCATGGCGAATTCGATGCGGGTGCGCTGGCCCGGAGTGAGCGGCTCAGGCTTCTCGAAGCTGCGGCGGTACTTGGCGCGAAAGGGCTCGCCGCGGACAAGCTGCTGGTAACCGCCCATCCGGAGCGGGTCTTGGTCGTTGTCGGGATAGTCGTCCGGATAGACGTCGATCAGCTTGACCACGAAGTCCGCGTCGCTGCCGGTGGTCGAGACGTAGAGATCCGGGGAAACCGGCCCGGCGATGGTGATGTCATCGGCCAGCACTTCGGACTCATAGACCAGCACATCCGGGTGGACCGAGGCGTGGCGCTGGTCTTCCACCATGTAGTCGCCCGGCATCCGGTTGATGGTGTAGGCGACAAACGGCGCCGGCTTGTTGGGATCGCTCAGGTATTGGTCGAAGGCCTCGGTGTCCGGGGGCGCTTCAAACGACAGCTTGCCGCCCGCGCGGAAATAGAGGGTGCGGGCGGCGGCATTGGCCGGCGGCCAGGCGTCGAAGCGCCGCCAGAGGTTGGTCCCGGTCTCGAAGACCAAAGCCTTCGGCAGTTTGGGATCGTCTTTGTCTTTCAGGTGGTAGCGGAAAAACGGAAACTCGACGTTCTCCCGGTACCAGGCGGCAGTCTTCGAATGGAAACGGACGTGGCTCAACCGGTCGCCGTCGCCGCGCGCCCAGCCGCCATGCGACCACGGTCCCATTACCAGCGTATTCGCCCGCGTGGTGCTGTTCTTCTCGGTCTGGCGGAAGATCCTGAGGGGACCGGCCAGATCCTCGGCGTCGAACCAGCCGCCCACGGTCATGACGGCGGGCGGCGTGTTGCGGATGTGGGACGCCAGGTTACGCGCCTGCCAGAAGCCATCGTAGGAGGGGTGTTTGACGGTGTCGTCCCAGTAGACGTTTTCATTGCGGAAATGCTTCTCGTTGGAATCGCCCAGATTGCCCAGGCGCCGCAGGTAGAACTCGTAACCGTCCGGGGTGTTGAACTCGAAGCGCGGCGCGTTGGGGTCGGGCAAGGTGGGCTCCCGATGCGGCTTGAATCCGCCATAGAAGCCGAAGTTGTGGGCCAGCCAGAGGACGCCGTTGTGGTAGGCGTCGTCGCCCATGTAAAGGTCGGCGATGGGCGCCTGGGGCGAGGCCGCCACCAGCGCCGGGTGCGCGTCGATCATGCCGGCGGCGGCGTAGAAGCCGGGATAGGAAATGCCCCAGATGCCGGCCTTGCCGCTGTTGTTGGGGATGTGCTTGACCAGCCACTCCAGGGTGTCCCAGGTGTCGGAGCTCTCGTCCACATCGGCGGGGGTGCGCTTCCGATCCTGGTGCGGCGTCATCTCGATGAACGTGCCCTCGGACTGGTAGCGCCCGCGCACGTCCTGATAGACGAAGATGAATCCCTCCTGGGCGAACGGCTCGGAGGGGCCCAGGCCGGCGCGGTAGCGATCCACTCCGTACGGCGCAACGCTATAGGGCGTACGCTGGATCAGGAACGGATAGGACTGCCCGGAGTCCTTGGGGACGTAGACAGCCGTGAACAGCCGCTTGCCGTCCCGCATGGGGATGCGATGCTCGTACTTGGTGTAGCGGGCGCGGACGGCGTCCGGGGTCTGCGCCAGCAGACCGGCGGCAGCCAGCAAAACCAGCGGCAGCATGGGCCGCTATCCGCTCATGGCCGCCAGAAACTCCGCGTTGCTGCGGGTCTTGCCCAGCTTGTCGAGCAGCAGCTCCATGGTCTCGACCGGCGACAGCGGGTTGAGCACTTTGCGTAGGATCCACACCCGGTTGAGCTCCTCCTTGGGCAGCAGCAGCTCTTCCTTGCGGGTGCCGCTCTTGTTGATGTCGATGGCCGGGAAAACGCGCTTATCCACCAGCTTGCGCTCCAGGTGGATTTCCATGTTGCCGGTGCCCTTGAACTCTTCGAAGATCACGTCGTCCATGCGGCTGCCGGTATCGATCAGGGCCGTGGCGATGATG